>NZ_CP108036.1:5077500-5381250 GCF_036170895.1 Streptomyces erythrochromogenes
GTGTGATACCCGGCAGGGGTTGCGCATGCGGGGTTGTGGGAATGAGCTTGATCGGTCTGCCGGCCGGTCGGCGAGTCAGAAACCGTTGATGTAGTCGAAGGACATGCGAAAGGTCCGGCGTAGAGGGTAAGACCCCCGTAGACGAAACATCAGCGGCTTGCTTGCTCATCTCCCAAGTAGCACGGGGCCCGAGAAATCCCGTGTGAATCTGGCGGGACCACCCGCTAAGCCTAAATATTCCCTGGTGACCGATAGCGGATAGTACCGTGAGGGAATGGTGAAAAGTACCGCGGGAGCGGAGTGAAATAGTACCTGAAACCGTGTGCCTACAAGCCGTGGGAGCGTCGCCGTTGTTCTTCGGAACAGCGGTCGTGACTGCGTGCCTTTTGAAGAATGAGCCTGCGAGTTAGCGGTGTGTAGCGAGGTTAACCCGTGTGGGGAAGCCGTAGCGAAAGCGAGTCCGAATAGGGCGATTGAGTTGCACGCTCTAGACCCGAAGCGGAGTGATCTAGCCATGGGCAGGTTGAAGCGGAGGTAAGACTTCGTGGAGGACCGAACCCACCAGGGTTGAAAACCTGGGGGATGACCTGTGGTTAGGGGTGAAAGGCCAATCAAACTCCGTGATAGCTGGTTCTCCCCGAAATGCATTTAGGTGCAGCGTCGTGTGTTTCTTGCCGGAGGTAGAGCACTGGATAGGCGATGGGCCCTACCGGGTTACTGACCTTAGCCAAACTCCGAATGCCGGTAAGTGAGAGCACGGCAGTGAGACTGTGGGGGATAAGCTCCATGGTCGAGAGGGAAACAGCCCAGAGCATCGACTAAGGCCCCTAAGCGTACGCTAAGTGGGAAAGGATGTGGAGTCGCAGAGACAACCAGGAGGTTGGCTTAGAAGCAGCCACCCTTGAAAGAGTGCGTAATAGCTCACTGGTCAAGTGATTCCGCGCCGACAATGTAGCGGGGCTCAAGCGTACCGCCGAAGTCGTGTCATTGCAGCAATAGGGCCAACGCCCGCTGTGATGGGTAGGGGAGCGTCGTGTGCCGGGTGAAGCAGCAGCGGAAGCTAGTTGTGGACGGTTCACGAGTGAGAATGCAGGCATGAGTAGCGATACACACGTGAGAAACGTGTGCGCCGATTGACTAAGGGTTCCTGGGTCAAGCTGATCTGCCCAGGGTAAGTCGGGACCTAAGGCGAGGCCGACAGGCGTAGTCGATGGACAACCGGTTGATATTCCGGTACCCGCTTTGAAACGCCCAATATCGAATCAGGCGATGCTAAGTCCGTGAAGCCGTTCCGGACCCTTCGGGGAAAGGAAAGTGGTGGAGCCGACGAACCAGACTTGTAGTAGGTAAGCGATGGGGTGACGCAGGAAGGTAGTCCAGCCCGGGCGGTGGTTGTCCCGGGGTAAGGGTGTAGGCCGAGGGGTAGGCAAATCCGTCCCTCGTTAAGGCTGAGACCTGATGCCGAGCCGATTGTGGTGAAGTGGATGATCCTATGCTGTCGAGAAAAGCCTCTAGCGAGTTTCATGGCGGCCCGTACCCTAAACCGACTCAGGTGGTCAGGTAGAGAATACCGAGGCGTTCGGGTGAACTATGGTTAAGGAACTCGGCAAAATGCCCCCGTAACTTCGGGAGAAGGGGGGCCATCACTGGTGATCGGATTTACTCCGTGAGCTGGGGGTGGCCGCAGAGACCAGCGAGAAGCGACTGTTTACTAAAAACACAGGTCCGTGCGAAGCCGTAAGGCGATGTATACGGACTGACGCCTGCCCGGTGCTGGAACGTTAAGGGGACCGGTTAGTGCACTTTCGGGTGTGCGAAGCTGAGAACTTAAGCGCCAGTAAACGGCGGTGGTAACTATAACCATCCTAAGGTAGCGAAATTCCTTGTCGGGTAAGTTCCGACCTGCACGAATGGCGTAACGACTTCTCGACTGTCTCAACCATAGGCCCGGTGAAATTGCACTACGAGTAAAGATGCTCGTTTCGCGCAGCAGGACGGAAAGACCCCGGGACCTTTACTACAGTTTGATATTGGTGTTCGGTTCGGCTTGTGTAGGATAGGTGGGAGACTTTGAAGCATCAACGCCAGTTGGTGTGGAGTCGCCGTTGAAATACCACTCTGGTCGTGCTGGATGTCTAACCTCGGTCCGTGATCCGGATCAGGGACAGTGTCTGATGGGTAGTTTAACTGGGGCGGTTGCCTCCCAAAGGGTAACGGAGGCGCCCAAAGGTTCCCTCAGCCTGGTTGGCAATCAGGTGTTGAGTGTAAGTGCACAAGGGAGCTTGACTGTGAGACCGACGGGTCGAGCAGGGACGAAAGTCGGGACTAGTGATCCGGCGGTGGCTTGTGGAAGCGCCGTCGCTCAACGGATAAAAGGTACCCCGGGGATAACAGGCTGATCTTCCCCAAGAGTCCATATCGACGGGATGGTTTGGCACCTCGATGTCGGCTCGTCGCATCCTGGGGCTGGAGTCGGTCCCAAGGGTTGGGCTGTTCGCCCATTAAAGCGGTACGCGAGCTGGGTTTAGAACGTCGTGAGACAGTTCGGTCCCTATCCGCTGTGCGCGTAGGAATATTGAGAAGGGCTGTCCCTAGTACGAGAGGACCGGGACGGACGAACCTCTGGTGTGCCAGTTGTCCTGCCAAGGGCATGGCTGGTTGGCTACGTTCGGGAGGGATAACCGCTGAAAGCATCTAAGCGGGAAGCCTGCTTCAAGATGAGTATTCCCACCTCCTTGAGAGGGTAAGGCTCCCAGTAGACGACTGGGTTGATAGGCCAGATGTGGAAGCCCGGTAACGGGTGAAGCTGACTGGTACTAATAGGCCGAGGGCTTGTCCTCAGTTGCTCGCGTCCACTGTGTTAGTTCTGAAATAACGAACAGCTGTGATTATGCCAGCGTTCAAATTTCATAGTGTTTCGGTGGTCATAGCGTTAGGGAAACGCCCGGTTACATTCCGAACCCGGAAGCTAAGCCTTTCAGCGCCGATGGTACTGCAGGGGGGACCCTGTGGGAGAGTAGGACGCCGCCGAACAATCATTGTGGGAAAGCCCCGCACCCTCTGGGTGCGGGGCTTTTCTGCGTTTACGGGCTCCAGTTCACGTGAAACCCGGCGGAAGCGGAACGGGTATTCATATGATGTGCCTCCTTCAAGCAGCTTCGGGTGGGGGCACAGATGCGCAGAGTAGCCGGCGAGGACGCGCGGGGCGGAAGACGCACGAGGGGGATGGTCAAGCGGCTGCTGGTCGGGCTGCTGGTGGCAGGAGTCACCGTCGCCTGTGGTCCGGCGGAGGGGGACGGAGCGGCGGTGCCGCTGCCACCGGCCGCCACCTCGGTGGTCCCGTCGCAGACGTCCGCCGAGCCTTCCCTTTCGCCCTCCCCCTCCCCGTCATCGACGCCCACGCCTTCGGCGTCCCCCTCGCCGACCTCGGCCCGGCCGAGTCCGGCGGCCCCCGCGGCGACGCGTACGGCCGACCCGAAGCCGCCCGCCACACGGACGACCAAGCCGGTGGCTCCGGCCACGACGAAGGCGTCGGCCCCGCCGGCGAAGGCCGAGTGCGAGATCGTCTCCAACGCCGGGAACTGCTACAACGCGGGCCAGTTCTGCCGAAAGGCCGACCTGGGCCGGTCCACCCACGCGGGGAACGGGCGCATGATCCATTGCCGACTGGACGGCACCCAGCCGCGCTGGCAGTACTAGGCCCTGTCGCGGGTGGGCAGAAGAGCCCCGCACCTTCCGGTGCGGGGCTCTTCTGCGTTTACGGGCCGCCGGGCTGCTCCGAAAATCGAGATTCACGAGACGTACAGAGGGCGGAGCCCCGTCTTGACGGCCTAGAGGCGGCCTGCGGCTTTGAGGGAGAGGTAGGCGTCGGCCAGGGAGGGGGCCAGGGTGTCGGGGGTGGCGTCGACGACGTGGACGCCGTGGCGGGCGAGCTGGTCGGCCGTGCGGTGGCGCTGGGCCTGGGTCTGGGTGGCGGCCGCGGCCTCGTAGACCGCGTCCGCACTGCCCCGGGAGGCGGCCATCGCCGCGACGTGGGGGTCGGCCACCGAGGCCAGCAGAACCGTGTGGCGCTGTGTGAGACGCGGGAGGAGCGGGAGGAGGCCCTCTTCGATCGGGGCGGCGTCCAGGCTCGTCAGGATGACCACCAGGGACCTGCGCGGGGCATTGCGGAGGATGGTGGACACCAGGGTGCGGGAGTCCGTCTCGACCAGTTCCGGTTCGAGGGTGGCCATGGCGTTCACGAAGGAGGGGAGGACGTCGGCTGCGGACCGGCCCTGGACCTGGGCGCGGGGGCGGCGGTCGTGGGCCAGGAGGTCCACCCGGTCGCCGGCACGGGTGGCCAGGGCTGCGAGGAGCAGGGCCGCGTCCATGGAGGAGTCCAGGCGGGGGGAGTCGCCGACGCGGCCCGCCGAGGTGCGGCCGGTGTCGAGGCAGATCAGGATGTGCCGGTCGCGTTCGGGGCGCCAGGTGCGGACGGCCACCTTGGGCCGACGGGCCGTCGCACGCCAGTCGATGGAACGGGTGTCGTCTCCCGGCACGTAGTCGCGCAGGCTGTCGAACTCGGTGCCCTCACCGCGGGTCAGGAGGCTGGTGCGGCCGTCCAGTTCGCGCAGCCGGGCCAGCCGGGACGGGAGGTGCTTGCGGCTGGTGAACGGGGGCAGGACGCGGACCGTCCAGGGGACCACCTGGGAGCCCTGGCGGGCCCACAGTCCGAGCGGGCCGAACGAGCGGATCGTGACGCGGTCGGCGCGGCGGTCGCCGCGCCGGGTGGGGCGCAGGCGGGTGGTCAGGCGGCGGCGTTCGCCCGCCGGGACGACCACCTCGTGGCGGGACGCCGCGGCCTCCGTGCCCGCGACCCAGCTGCTCGGGGGCCAGGCGTCGCGCACGCGGGCCCGCAGCTTGCGGTTGCTCGGGTTGGAAACGGTGAGGTGGACGTCCGCCGGCTCGCCGAGGCGTACCGAGCTGTCGCCGGAGCGGGCCAGCACGAGGCTGCGTACCGGCGCGGCCAGGGCGTAGTCGACCGCGCAGGCCAGGGCGATCGGGCCGTTGACCGCGAGCAGGCCCGCCCAGCTCGGCTCCAGTAGGCCGACCGGGATGCTGCCGAGGGCCGCCAGCAGGGCGGCGCGTCCGGTGAGGGCCATCAGCGCGGGACGGGTACGTGGGAGAGGATCGCCGTGATGACGGCGTCGGCGGTGACGCCCTCCATCTCCGCCTCCGGGCGCAGCTGCACGCGGTGGCGCAGCGTCGGGAGGGAGAGCGCCTTGACGTCGTCGGGGGTGACGTAGTCGCGGCCGGTGAGCCAGGCCCAGGCGCGGGAGGTGGCCAGCAGGGCGGTCGCGCCGCGCGGGGAGACGCCGAGGACGAGCGAGGGCGATTCGCGGGTGGCGCGGCAGATGTCGACGACGTAGCCGGCGATCTCGGGGGAGACGGAGACCCGGGCGACGGCGTCGCGGGCCGCTTCGAGCTGGGTCGGGCCGGCGACCGGGCGGATGCCGGCGGCCTTCAGGTCGCGGGGGTCGAAGCCTGCGGCGTGGCGGCTCAGGACGCCGATCTCGTCCTCGCGGGAGGGGAGGGGCACGGTGAGCTTGAGGAGGAAGCGGTCCAGCTGTGCTTCGGGCAGGGGGTACGTGCCCTCGTACTCGACCGGGTTCATGGTGGCGGCGACGAGGAACGGCTCGGGGAGCTTGCGGGGGGTGCCGTCGACGGTGACCTGGCGCTCCTCCATCGCCTCCAGGAGCGAGGACTGCGTCTTGGGCGGGGTCCGGTTGATCTCGTCCGCGAGGAGGAGGTTGGTGAAGACCGGGCCGTCCTGGAAGGAGAACTCGGCGGTGCGGGCGTCGTAGACGAGCGAGCCGGTGACGTCGCTGGGCATCAGGTCCGGGGTGAACTGGACGCGCTTGGTGTCGAGTTCCAGGGACGCGGCCAGCGCGCGCACGAGGAGGGTCTTGGCGACGCCGGGGACGCCTTCGAGGAGGACGTGGCCGCGGCACAGCAGCGCGACGACGAGGCCGGTGACGGCGGAGTCCTGACCGACCACGGCCTTGCCGATCTCGGTGCGGAGCGCTTCGAGGGAAGCACGGGCGCTGTCCGCGGTCGCGGCCGTGGACTCGGTGGCCGGGTACGTCATGACGTGCGGACCTCTCTTTCGAGGGCGTCGAGGTGGTCGGCGAGCGCGACGAGCGCCGCGTCGTCGGAGGGGGTGGTGCCGAAGAGGAGGGCGGTCACGTCCCGGGATCCGCCGGCCAGGCGGGCGGAGACGGCCGGGACCAGTGCGGCCGGTTCGTGGGCCCGGGTGGGCGGTACGCCGACCAGTGCGGCCAGGCGTTCGCGGGTGGCGGCGCGCAGCACGGTGGCGGCGCGGTCGCGGGCCCCGGCCTTGCGGTAGAGGCGGGCGCGGCCCTCGGTGGTCTCGGAGGCGCGGATGACGACGGGGAGCTTCTCGGTGACGAGGGGGCCCAGTCGGCGGGCGCGCCACAGGGCGGCGAGGACGGCGGCGAGGAAGAGCTGGAGCAGGGCCCAGGACCAGCCGGCCGGGACGAGCTCGAAGAGGGTCTTGTCCTCGTCTCCGGAGCCGGTGCCGGGTTCGGAGACGGCGAGGGACGGCAGGTACCAGACGAGGTCCGGGCGGGAGCCGAGGAGCTGGAGGGCGAGGGAGGCGTTGCCCTCCTCGGCGAGGCTTTCGTTGAGGAGGATCGTCTCGGAGCCGAGGAGGACCGTGTCGCCACCGCTGGTGCCGGTGGGGAGGACGAGGAGGGTGGGGTGGCCGCCGCTGGGGTAGCAGGCGGTGGCTCCGGGGACGGCGGTGGTGTAGCGGAGGCCGCCGCCGGTGCCGGCGCGGCCGGCCGAGTCCGCGGCGGGCAGGGTGCAGCGGGGGTCGAGGTCGTCGGTGGTGGCGTCGCCCTCGGTGCGGACTCCGGGGGACAGGTCGGAGAGGCCGACGTCGCCGGGGGCGAGGAGGACGGTGCGGCCGCCGGAGAGGTCGATGGCCGAGCGGATGACGCTGCGCTGGGTGGCGCCGAGCAGGTCCGGGTCCGTGACGAGGAGGGTGGTGCGGGGGCCGGTCGCGTCGGCGGCCTCGCGGGCGGTGGTGACGACGCGGGTCGTGACGCCGCGCTCCCTGAGGAGTTCGGCGACGGCGCGGCTGCCGGAGGGGTCGGCGGAGCGGGGGTCGAGGTGGCCGTGGCGCGTGCCGGAGTTCAGGACGGCGAGGATGACGGCGCCGGCGGCGAGGACGGCGAGGACGGCGGCGGTACGGCGGACCCTGCGGGCGGCTCGGCGGATGGTCGTGCCGGGTCCCGTGCCCGTTCCCGCACCTGTTCCCGAGCCGGGGGCTCGGCCGGGGGCGGGGGCTTCGGTGGCCACGGCCGTGGCGGGGGCGGTTCCGGCGGGGCCGGGCGCGCGCCGGGGCGTCTCCTCGGCCGCCGAACGGCCCTCGGGGCCGGACGGCGCGGCGGCGGTGCGTTCGGCGCCCTGCGGGGATCGCCCCGGCACACTCCCGGCCCCGCCGGAGCCGGCGGCGTCGGACGCGTCTGAGGGGTGGTTCGGGCCGGTCATGCGGTGGGTCCCGTCAGGAGCGGCTTGGCGCGGTCCAGGGTGAGGTCGAGGGTGCGCAGGCGGGCGTAGGCGTCGGCGTCGGCGGTGCGGCCGCCGTAGGTGACGTCGTCGAAGGTGCGGGCGGCGGCGCGGAGGTCGGCGGCGTGGTCGGGCAGGGAGACCGCGGCTTCGGCGGCCGCCTCGTCGGCGGTGCGGCCCGGGCGGGGGTCCAGCAGGGTGCGCTCCTCCAGGGAGCGGACGACGGCGCGCATGCGTTCCTGGACGGCTTCCGTCCAGCGGCCGGCGGCGGCGTGGGCCTCGGCGCCGGTGCGGTGGTCGGCCGCGCTGCGGATGCCGTCGTCGAAGAGGGTGCCCGCGGCGGCGGCCGCGCGGCGGGGGGCGCCCAGGCGCCACCACAGGGCGGCGACGGCGAGGACGACCAGGAGGACGATGGCGAACAGGCCCACGGCGCCTCCGGGGGTCGCCCCGGAGGCGGCGCCGAACAGGTCGTCGAGCCAGTCGAAGAACGCGCGCAGGGCGCGGTCCACCAGGCCCGGGTCGTTCTCGTGGTACATCGGCTTGGACAGTTCGCGCTCCGCCGCCTCCTGGGCGGGCGCGCGCGGTGTCGTCACCGGTGGTGTCTCCGCGGTCGGCAGGAGTGCCGCGGTGCGGGTGATGAGGCCCCCCGTGCTCATCATCGGTGGGTCAGCCTCCGGTCGTGCCGTAGTTCTCGATGCCGGCCGCCCGGGCGAGCTCCAGGTCGAGGCCCTCGCGGCGGATGCGCTGATCGACGTAGAGGAGGACGGTGACGCCGGACTGGATGGGCATGATGATCGTCTGGGCGATGATCAGGCCGATGCCGGAGAAGATCAGCGGCCCCCACGCGGTCTGGGCGCTGCCGTCCTCCAGGGAGTCCATGCCGCCGCCGACGGCGAAGATGCCGACCATCTGGAACGGCGCCACGACCATCAGCGCGACCATGAAGGCGATCAGGCTGGTGAGGAGCGTGATGCCGAAGATGCGCCACCAGGAGCCGCCGACGAGCTTCGAGGAGCGCGTGAAGGCCTTGATGACGGTGCTCTTCTCCAGCATCAGGGCGGGGGAGGCCAGGCTGAACTTGATCCCGAGCCAGATGATGAGCGGCAGCCAGGCGGCGAAGCCGACGACGGCCAGGCCGATGTTGCCCGCGAGGGCTCCCGGCAGGACCAGTACGGCGCCGAGCAGGATGATGCCGAGGGCCAGCAGCAGGGTCAGGCCGATCAGGCGCAGCAGCTGGGGGCGGGCCTCGCGCCAGGCGGTGGAGACCGAGGAGTGCTGTCCCAGGATGGCCCGGCTGAAGATCATCGTGAGCATCGCGGTGACCACGATCGTCCCGAGGACCTGGATGAACTGGTTCACCACGGACACGGCGAGGGAGCTGCCGAGGGTGTCGATCGCCTCTTCGGCGGTCATGTCCTCGGTCGAGCTCAGCGGCAGGTCGCTCAGCATGAACTTCTGCACGAGGACGCTGATGACCTGGATGACCGTGGCCACGACCAGGGTGATGGGCACGACGGAGCGCCAGTGCGTGCGCATGGTGGCGACCGAGCCGTCGAGGATCTCGCCGAGGCCCAGCGGGCGCAGCGGGATCACTCCGGGCTTGGCGGCGAGGGGCTGGCTCCACTGGCCCGGGCCGCCCGGGTAGGCCTGCTGGCCGCCGTACGGGGTGCCGGGCTGCGCTCCCCAGCCGCCGGCGGGCTGCGCCGGGGGCGGCTGCGGGGCGTCGGCGGGAGGTGTGGCGCCGGGGCTCGACCACTGGCCGGGCGGCGGCTGCTCGGCGGACCACTTGGGGTCGCCGGTGGGCCGTGCGGGCTGCTGCGCGCCGCCGTCGTTGCCCGGCTGGTCGGCGGGGTTTCCCTGCCGATCGCCGTCGGACGGAGATCCGGGCGTAGCCCAGCCCGGAGAGTCGTTCATCGTCGCTCCTTCACATCCACCTGCTGCGGCGGGGGCGCTGGTCGCTGCCATCGTGCCACGTGAGGACCCCGAACGGACCAGCCGTCCCCCCGGATGCCCGGCAGCCCGTACCTTCAATTGTCGCCCGGATCCGGGTCAGACCGGTCGAGCGGATGTCCACGCAGGTCCGAGGGGCGATTTCCAGCCCTTTTGGCTGTGGGACAGCTCACCGCCTTGTCACGATTGGCTAATGGGATGATGTCAACCATGAAGGGACGCGTCCTCGTCGTCGACGACGACACCGCGCTGGCCGAGATGCTCGGCATTGTGCTGCGGGGAGAAGGTTTTGAGCCGTCGTTCGTAGCGGACGGTGACAAGGCGCTGGCCGCCTTCCGGGAGGCGAAGCCCGATCTGGTCCTGCTGGACCTCATGCTGCCCGGACGGGACGGCATAGAGGTGTGCAGGCTGATCAGGGCCGAGTCCGGCGTGCCGATCGTCATGCTCACCGCCAAGAGCGACACGGTGGACGTGGTCGTGGGCCTCGAGTCCGGGGCCGACGACTACATCGTCAAGCCGTTCAAGCCGAAGGAGCTGGTGGCCCGTATCCGAGCCCGTCTGCGCCGGTCGGAGGAGCCCGCGCCCGAGCAGCTGGCCATCGGTGACCTGGTCATCGACGTGGCCGGGCACTCGGTCAAGCGCGACGGCGCCTCGATCGCCCTGACCCCGCTCGAGTTCGACCTGCTGGTCGCGCTCGCGCGCAAGCCCTGGCAGGTGTTCACCCGCGAGGTGCTGCTGGAGCAGGTCTGGGGCTACCGGCACGCGGCGGACACCCGCCTGGTCAACGTGCATGTGCAGCGTCTGCGCTCGAAGGTCGAGAAGGACCCGGAGCGCCCCGAGATCGTCGTGACGGTGCGCGGTGTCGGCTACAAGGCCGGACCCAGCTGACGTGCAGTCCGGCACCTCGGGCAGGGTCCGGGGCGGTTCCCGCCTGTGGACCGGCAGACTGCTCCGGGACGGGGCGCCCGCCGGCAGGATGCTGCGGCTGTTCGTACGTCTCGTACGACGACCGCTGCTTCCGGCTGTCCGGCTGTGGCGCCGCAACATCCAGCTCCGGGTGGTCGCGGCCACCCTGCTGATCTCGCTCTCCGTGGTCCTGGCCCTGGGCTTCGTCGTCATCGCTCAGGTCAGCAAGGGTCTCCTCGACGCGAAGGAGGAAGCCGCGCAGAGCCAGGCCGCGGGCGGGTTCGCGGTGGCGCAGGAGAAGGCCAACACCCCCGCGACCGTGGACGGGCCCGACGCAACCGACAACAAGGTCGGCCGTGACGCCAGTACGTGGATGAACTCCCTGGTCAAGCAGCTGGCCAGTGGTGGGCAGACCGCCTTCGAGGTGGCCGCGCTCGGTGCCGGCACCGGGGAGCAGTCGCAGCCCGGCGCGCAGGGCGTCCGCGGTGCCCGCGCCTCCGGGAACGTGGATCCGACGGCCAGCGTGCCGATCAGCCTGCGGCGGGCCGTCAACCACGCCACCGGCACGTTCAAGACCTTCTCGGAGATCCGCTACACCAGCGGGGCGGACAAGAAGGAGCCCGAGCCGGCGCTGGTCGTCGGCAAGCGGCTGACCGACATCAACGGCGATCCGTACGACCTGTACTACCTCTTCCCGCTCACGCAGGAGGAGGAGTCCCTCAATCTGATCAAGGTCACCATCGTGACCGCGGGGCTGTTCGTCGTCGTCCTGCTCTGCGGTATCGCCTGGCTCGTCGTACGCCAGGTGGTGACCCCGGTCCGGATGGCCGCCGGGATCGCCGAGCGGCTCTCGGCCGGGCGGCTCCAGGAGCGGATGAAGGTCACCGGCGAGGACGACATCGCCCGCCTGGGCGAGGCCTTCAACAAGATGGCGCAGAACCTCCAGAGCAAGATCCAGCAGCTGGAGGAGCTGTCCCGGATGCAGCGCCGGTTCGTCTCGGACGTCAGCCACGAGCTGCGGACCCCGCTGACGACGGTGCGGATGGCCGCTGACGTCATCCACGACGCCCGCGTCGACTTCGACCCGGTGACGGCGCGCTCCGCCGAGCTGCTCGCCGGGCAGCTCGACCGCTTCGAGTCGCTCCTCGCCGACCTGCTGGAGATCAGCCGCTTCGACGCCGGGGCGGCGGCCCTGGAGGCCGAGCCGATCGACCTGCGCGAGGTGGTGCGCCGCGTCATCGACGGGGCGGAGCCGCTCGCGGAGCACAAGGGCACCCGGATCCGGGTCCTCGGCGATTCCCAGCCGGTGATCGCCGAGGCGGACTCGCGGCGCGTCGAGCGGGTGCTGCGCAACCTCGTCGTCAACGCCGTGGAGCACGGTGAGGGGCGGGACGTGGTGGTCCGGCTGGCGTCCGCGGGCGGGGCCGTCGCCGTCGCCGTACGCGACTACGGCGTCGGGCTCAAGCCCGGTGAGGCGACCCGCGTCTTCAACCGTTTCTGGCGGGCCGACCCGGCGCGGGCGCGCACGACCGGCGGGACCGGCCTCGGCCTGTCCATCGCCGTCGAGGACGCCCGGCTGCACGGCGGCTGGCTCCAGGCCTGGGGCGAGCCGGGCGGCGGCTCGCAGTTCCGGCTGACGCTGCCGCGCACGGCGGACGAGCCGCTGCGGGGCTCGCCCATCCCGCTGGAGCCCGAGGACTCCCGGGCGAACCGGGCCAGGGCCGCCGCGGACGCCGCGGCCTCGGACACCGGGGCGGAGCGCCCGGCGGCCGATGCCGGGGACCGCTCGTCGATACCGCCGCGCTCGCCCGTCGCCGGGGCGCAGTCGGTGCCCGCCGACCCGACCGCTCTGCCGGGGAACGGGGCCCGGGTCGTGGCCCGCCCCGCCGAGCAGGCACAACAGGAGGATCGAGCCGATGGACGGTGAGCCCGTGGACGCGCGGTGGGGGAGCGCACGGGTGAAGGGCCGGCGCCTGCGCACGGTGCGGGCGTACGCCTTCCCAGCGGCCGGGCTGCTCCTGGCGGGGTGCGCCTCGATGCCCGACAGCGGCGAGATCCGCGCGGTGCAGGCCTCGCAGGGCGTGGACTCGCAGGTGCGGGTGTTCGGCGTACCGCCCGCGGACAAGGCCACTCCGGCGGAGATCGTCGACGGCTTCCTGGAGGCGATGACCAGCGACGACCCGCAGCTGGAGACCGCCCGCAAGTACCTCACGCCGGCCGCCGCGAAGTCCTGGAAGCCCGGCTCCGCCGTCACCGTGCTCTCTTCCGGCCTCAACCGGGTCGCGGTCCGGGGCGAGAAGGACCCCGAGGGGCCCCGCTGGAAGGTGACCGGCAAGAAGCTCGCGACCGTCGACGAGCACAGCGCGTACCAGCCGCAGACCGGGGCGAGGGAGTACGAGGAACAGCTCCAGCTCGTCCAGGACGAGGACAAGCAGTGGCGCATCTCGACGCCGCCGAGCGGCCTCGTGCTCAGCGAGTCGGACTTCCAGCGCATCTACATGCCGGTGAACAAGTACTACTTCGCGGGCAGCACGCTCGTCGCCGACCCGGTCTACGTGCGCCAGCGCACCGACCCCGATTCGCGGATGGACCCGACCACGCAGACGGTGCAGTCGCTGCTCGCCGGGCCGTCCCGGTGGCTCGCGCCGGTCGTGGAGTCCAGCTTCCCCACCGGTACGGAACTGCGCACGGGCACCAAGTCCCTCTCGTACGACGGCCAGAACACGCTGCGCGTGCCGCTGAACGACAAGGTGGGCAACGTCGCGCAGCCGCAGTGCAAGAAGATGGCCACCCAACTCCTCTACACCGTCAAGGACCTGACGGGCTCTCGGCTCGACCAGGTCGAACTGCTGCGCTCCAGTGACGACAAGACGTCGTCGCTGTGCTCGGTGACCTCGGTGAGCGCGGACGCGATCGCCAACCGGCCCAAGATTCCCGAGTTCCAGTACTTCGTGGACAACGAGAAGCGGCTGGTCCGGATGAAGCTCGACGTGAGCAGCGAGGACCAGCAGACCCGTACCGAGCCGGTGCCGGGGCCGTTGGCGGCCGTTCCCGTGTTCAAGGTCAGCTCGGCGGCGGTCTCGCACGACGAGCGGCGCGCGGCCGTGGTCTCTGAGGACGGGCACGGGCTGTACGTCGTGTCGCTGGTCGGGGGCGGGCCGATGCCGGCGCAGGTGCCGATCGGCAAGGGCGGCAAGGCGGAGACGCTGACGGCGCCGAGCTGGGACGCCTCGGGCGACGTGTGGGTCGCGGACCGGGATCCGCAGCACCCGGGGCTGTGGCGGGTGCCGGGCGGGACCGCAGCGCCCGAGAGGGTGCAGGTGGCGGGGCTCGACGGCCAGCGGATCGCCTCGCTGAAGGTGTCCGCCGACGGCGCGCGGATCGCGCTGCTGCTGGAGAAGGACGCCAACAGCAAGATCCTTTACATCGGGCGGATCGAGCGGCCCGACGCGAAGGGCGACGTCTCCGCGGTGTCGGTGCGCGAGCTGCGTCCCGCGGCGCCGCAGATGGAGAACGTGACGACGATGAGCTGGGCCCCGCGGGGCCGGCTGCTGGTGGTGGGCCGGGAGAAGGGCGGGGTGCAGCAGGCCCGCTACATGCTGGCGGACGGCTCGATGGTCGCGGCGAGCCTGCCGGGGGCCACGGGGCTGGCCGAGGTCGCGGTCGCGGCCGCGGAGGACGAGTCGAAGCCGAAGCCGGTGCTGGCGTTCTCCGAGGACGGGATCGTCTGGCTGCCGCCGGGGGCGCAGTGGCGCACGGTGGTCGAGGGCGGCCGGTCCCCGGTCTACCCGGGCTGAGGCGCGGCAGCTCTCGGGTCGGCACGGCCCGGCCATGGCCAGCCGCGGCCGGACGGTCGTCCACAGGGGTGGCCGCCCGGGGTCCGGGCCGCCAGGGTGGAGCCATGCGGGGGTGGTGGCAGGAGCTCGCCGGGCTGGTCCTGCCGGTGGACTGCGCCGGGTGCGGTGCCGTCCGCGTACTGGTGTGCGCCGACTGCAGGGGCGCGCTCAGCGGGGCCGTGGCGGGGCTGGTGCGGCCGTCTCCTCGTCCCGAGGGGCTGCCGGTGGTACAGGCGGCCGCCGCCTACGAGGGAGCCGTACGCGCCGTTCTGCTGGCCCACAAGGAGCGCGGGGCGCTCCCGCTGGCCGGGGTGCTGGGCGCCGCGCTGGCGGCGGCCGTCCTGGCGGGCGGGACGGCGCCCGGGCGGGGCGAGGTGGCGCTGGTGCCGGTCCCGTCGGCGCGGCGGCAGGTGCGGGCGCGCGGGCACGATCCGGCGCGCAGGATCGCCCTGGCCGCGGCGGGGCGGCTGCGGCGGGCCGGGGTTCCCGCGCGCGTGGCGCCCGTACTGGGGCTGCGGCGGGCGGTGGCGGACCAGGCGGGCCTGGGGGCCCGGCAGCGCCGGGAGAACCTCGCCGGGGCGCTGGCGGTGCGCCGGGACGGGGCACGGCTGACGGGCGGGGCCCGGATCGTACTGGTGGACGACGTGGTCACCACCGGGGCGACGCTGGCCGAGGCGGCACGGGCGGTGCGTGCGGCGGGTCTGGTGGGCGGACCGGCGGCGGGGCCGGGAGCCGTGCTGCGGGCAGCCGTGGTCGCCGCGCCGGCCGACTCCTTCGCGCGGGGTCCCCGGACGGGGGCGCGGTGACCTGCAACGTCTCGGGGAGGAAAAACCCGTGAATACATTTGGAACTGGAGGGGAAGGCCCATCGTTGCAGGTAGTACGAGGGAACGGCCACTGGACTGGAAGTACGTGCCAGTAGCGGGTGCCGACAACCGTCATACAGGGATATGTTCGGTTGTAAGGAACTCAGGAGGCTGTTCTCTCGACTCCGAAGTCGGTGGGGTGTAGATCTTGCCGATGGGGGAGGAGGAGGTGAAAGTCGCCAAGTCCGAGGCTCCGGCCTTCACCGGAGTCTGGTGCGAAAGGGAGACGCTTCGCCCCGTCGGGCGGAGCTATCCGGGAACGGAGTTCTGCGTGGACATCGTCGTCAAGGGCCGCAAGACCGAGGTGCCCGAGCGGTTCCGCAAGCACGTGGCCGAGAAGCTGAATCCGGAGCGGATCCAGAAGCTCGACGCCAAGGTGATCAGCTTGGACGTCGAGGTGTCCAAGGAGCACAACCCGCGTCAGGCCGACCGTTCCGACCGCGTGGAGATCACCCTGCGTTCGCGGGGCCCGGTGATCCGGGCCGAGGCCGCCGCGGCCGACGCGTACGCGGCGCTGGACCTCGCTCAGGACAAGCTGGAGGCCCGGCTGCGCAAGCAGCACGACAAGCGCTACACCCGCCGTGGCAGCGGCCGCATCCCGGCGGCAGAGGTCGCCGACGTCGTGCCGGGCGTGGCCTCGCTGAACGGCAGCGGCCAGGTTGTTTCCGAGGAGAAGACGGACGGGGTGCCGATCACCCGGATCGGATCCCTCGAGGTGCAGGGCGAAGGCCCGCTGATCGTCCGCGAGAAGACCCACTCGGCCGCGCCCATGTCGCTCGACCAGGCTCTGTACGAGATGGAGCTGGTCGGCCACGACTTCTATCTGTTCGTCGACTCCGAGACGAAGTTGCCCAGTGTCGTCTACCGGCGTCACGCCTATGACTACGGCGTCATCCACGTGAACCCCGACGGTGCCTCCAGCTCGGAGGAGCCGCGGGGCGGCGCGGGTGGCGCGCTCGGCGGCTGAGCAGACCGTTCGCTGCCCCCGCGGGACGCTCCGGCGCCTCCGCGGGGGCACCTGCATGGCGGGTATGCGCCAGGAGGTCCGCCGGCATCCCCCGCGGCGTGGTGCGGGCATGGAATCATGGCGGGCAGTCAACCGGCTGCGGAACGTGTCCGGTTGGCTCGGCAGCTCAGCACCATGCAGGGGGAGGGACGATGGCGGACAGCTTCGGTCCGGTACGCGCGGGCGACGGCGCGGCCTGCCGCGGGTCGGACCCGTCGGAGGAAACCGACGGTGCGCCGGCCGGGGAGCCCATCCGGGTCCTCGTGGTCGACGACCACGCGCTCTTCAGGCGGGGACTGGAGATCGTCCTCGCCCAGGAGGAGGACATCCAGGTGGTCGGCGAGGCCGGGGACGGCGCGGAGGCGGTCGACAAGGCGGCCGACCTGCTGCCGGACATCGTGCTGATGGACGTGCGGATGCCCCGGCGCGGCGGCATCGAGGCGTGCACCTCGATCAAGGAGGTGGCCCCCTCCGCGAAGATCATCATGTTGACGATCAGCGACGAGGAGGCGGACCTCTACGACGCGATCAAGGCGGGCGCCACCGGCTACCTCCTGAAGGAGATCTCCACGGACGAGGTGGCCACGGCGATCCGGGCGGTGGCCGACGGCCAGTCGCAGATCAGCCCGTCGATGGCGTCGAAGCTCCTCACCGAGTTCAAGTCGATGATCCAGCGGACCGACGAGCGGCGGCTGGTGCCGGCGCCGAGGCTGACGGACCGGGAGCTGGAGGTCCTCAAGCTGGTGGCCACCGGCATGAACAACCGCGACATCGCGAAGGAGTTGTTCATCTCCGAGAACACCGTGAAGAACCACGTCCGCAACATCCTGGAGAAGCTCCAGCTGCACTCCAGGATGGAGGCCGTGGTCTACGCGATGCGGGAGAAGATCCTGGAGATCCGCTAGCCTCCCGACCCGGGGCCGGCAGCGGGCCCGTCAGGCGCCCAGTGCCGCCAGTTCGGCCGTCACCGCCGAGGCCTCGGCGGCGCTCTGCGCGCGGTCCACGCGGACCGCGTCGCAGCCCACCCACTCCGCGGCCTCCCGCAGGGCCCGCGCCATCGGGGCGGCGGCCGCGGGAGAGGTCAGGGAGAGCTGCCGGGCGACCAGCGTGCGGCCCTCGCGGGCCGGGTCGACGCGGCCCTGGAGCCGGCCGCCCGCCAGCAGCGGCATCGCGAAGTACCCGTGTATCCGCTTCGGCTTGGGGACGTACGCCTCCAGGCGGTGCGTGAAGCCGAAGATCCGCTCCGTGCGCGGACGGTCCCAGACCAGGGAGTCGAAGGGGGACAGCAGCGTCGTGCGGTGGCGGCCCCGCGGAGCCGTCGCGAGGGCCGACGGGTCCGCCCAGGCCGGCTTGGACCAGCCCTCCACTTCCACCGGGACCAGCCCGGAGTCCGCGACGACCGCGTCGAACTGCTCCCCCTTGAGCCGGTGGTAGTCCGCGATGTCGGCGCGGGTGCCGACGCCGAGGGACCGGCCGGCCAGGGCGACCAGGCGGCGCAGGCACTCGCGGTCGTCCAGGTCGTCGTGGAGCAGCGCGTCGGGCACGGCCCGCTCGGGGAGGTCGTAGACCCGCTTCCAGCCGCGGCGCTCGCTGCACACCACCTCTCCGGTGTCGAGCAGCCACTCCACCGCGATCTTGGTCTCGGACCATTCGAACCACTCGCCGCCGTTCTTGGCGCCGCCCAGCTCGGTGGAGGTCAGCGGGCCGTCCGCCTTCAGCCGGTCCAGGACCGCCCGCGTCGAGTGCTGCTTGTCCTCGAGGATGTGCCAGCGGTGACCGCGCGCCCGGTTGGCCCGGCGGCGGAAGGCGAAATGCGGCCATTCCTCGATGGGCAGGATGCAGGCCGCGTGCGACCAGTACTCGAAGGCGTGCCGATCGGTCCAGTAGGCCTTCTCCACGGCGTCCCGGCCGACCGCGCCGAGCCGTGCGTACGGGATCAGCTCGTGCGAGCGGGCCAGCACCGAGATGGTGTCGAGCTGGACGGCGCCCAGGTGGCGCAGGACCCCGCGGACCCCGCCGCGACGGTCGGGGGCTCCGAGGAAGCCCTGCGCGCGCAGGGCGATCCGGCGGGCCTCGTCGGCGGACAGGGACACGGTCGGCGGCGGCAGGCTGGTCATGCGCCGAAGCCTAGGGCGTGCCACTGACAGCGGGACGGGAGCCGAGGGGTCAGGCGGCGGGCGAGGGCAGGTACGGCAGGCGCGAGGGCAGGTCCAGGTCGGAGGGGAGCAGGCCGCCGACGCGGCAGTCGCGCATGGTCCCGCGGTGGGAGATCCCGGCGCGCAGGACCCCCTCCATCCGGAAGCCAGCCTTCTCGGCGACGGCCCGGGAGGCCTCGTTGCCCAGCTCGGCCCGCCACTCCAGGCGTCCGGCCCCGAGCTCGGCGAAGGCCCAGCGGGCGGCGGCGCCGACCGCCTCGGTGACGTAGCCCCGGCCCCGGTGCTCCTTCACCGCCCAGAAGCCGACCTCGAACACGGACTCGCCGCGCGGGTGCACGCCCAGGGCCGCCACCAGCGGGCCCTGTGCCCCGAGCCGGACCGCGAAGCTGTACGCGGTGTCCTCGCGCCAGCCGGCCGGTACGGTCTCGTCCACCCAGGTGTCCGCGTGCGCGCGCCCGTAGGGGGAGGGGACCTCGTTCCAGCGCTGGATCTCCGGGTCCTGGCAGGCGGCGTACACCTCGGGGGCGTCCCCGGTGGCGAAGGGTCGAAGGACGAGGCGCTCGGTGGTCAGTGTGGTGGGCTCCATGCGCGGATTCTGCTGCCGCGGCGGGGCCCGGGGCGAACACTTTTCGGGAATCCCCGCGGGCGATGCGGCACCTTCGGCGTCCCCCGTACGTTCTCAATCCGGGCACCCGTGCCCTCATGGGAACGGCGGACCTCCCGACGCGGCCGCGTCCTCGCTTACGATGGCCGTTGCGGTGGGGCCCACCTGCCGTGCCCGTGTACGTACAGTGCCCAGGCCCGACCGGCAAGGAGACAAACCTCGGTGTCCGTCTTCAACAAGCTCATGCGTGCAGGCGAAGGCAAGATCCTGCGCAAACTGCACCGCATCGCGGACCAGGTCAACTCCATCGAAGAGGACTTCGTCAACCTCTCCGACGCCGAGTTGCGGGCGCTCACGGACGAGTACAAGCAGCGCTTCCAGGACGGTGAGAGCCTGGACGACCTGCTGCCCGAGGCCTTCGCGACGGTGCGCGAGGCGGCCAAGCGCGTCCTCGGCCAGCGCCACTACGACGTCCAGATCATGGGCGGCGCGGCGCTGCACCTCGGCTACGTCGCCGAGATGAAGACCGGTGAGGGCAAGACCCTCGTCGGTACCCTGCCCGCGTACCTGAACGCGCTGTCCGGCAAGGGCGTCCACCTGATCACGGTGAACGACTACCTGGCCGAGCGCGACTCCGAGATGATGGGCCGCGTCCACAAGTTCCTGGGCCTGACCGTCGGCTGCATCCTGGCGAACATGTCGCCCGCGCAGCGGCGCGAGCAGTACAACTGCGACATCACCTACGGCACGAACAACGAGTTCGGCTTCGACTACCTGCGCGACAACATGGCGTGGTCCCAGGACGAGCTCGTCCAGCGCGGCCACAACTTCGCCGTGGTCGACGAGGTCGACTCGATCCTCGTCGACGAGGCCCGCACCCCGCTGATCATCTCCGGTCCCGCGGACCAGGCCACGAAGTGGTACGCGGACTTCGCCAAGCTCGTCACCCGCCTGACCAAGGGCGAGGCCGGCCAGCCGCTCAAGGGCATCGAGGAGACCGGCGACTACGAGGTCGACGAGAAGAAGCGCACCGTCGGCATCCACGAGGCCGGTGTCGCCAAGGTCGAGGACTGGCTCGGCATCGAGAACCTCTACGAGTCGGTGAACACCCCGCTCGTCGGCTACCTGAACAACGCCATCAAGGCGAAGGAACTGTTCAAGAAGGACAAGGACTACGTCGTCATCGACGGCGAAGTCATGATCGTCGACGAGCACACCGGCCGTATCCTCGCCGGCCGCCGCTACAACGAGGGCATGCACCAGGCGATCGAGGCGAAGGAAGGGGTGGACATCAAGGACGAGAACCAGACCCTCGCCACGATCACCCTGCAGAACTTCTTCCGCCTGTACTCGAAGCTGTCGGGCATGACCGGTACGGCCATGACCGAGGCCGCCGAGTTCCACCAGATCTACAAGCTCGGCGTGGTCCCGATCCCGACCAACCGCGACATGGTCCGCAAGGACCAGCCCGACCTGATCTACCGGACCGAGGTCGCCAAGTTCGCCGCCGTCGTCGACGACATCGCGGAGAAGCACGAGACGGGCCAGCCGATCCTCGTCGGTACGACGTCGGTCGAGAAGTCCGAGTACCTCTCGCAGCAGCTCTCCAAGCGCGGCATCCCGCACGAGGTGCTCAACGCCAAGCAGCACGACCGTGAGGCGACCATCGTCGCCCAGGCCGGCCGCCGCGGCGCGGTCACCGTCGCCACCAACATGGCCGGCCGCGGTACCGACATCAAGCTCGGCGGCAACCCGGACGACCTCGCCGAGGCGGAGCTGCGCCAGCGCGGCCTGGACCCCGAGGAGCACATCGAGGAGTGGGCGCACGCCCTGCCCGAGGCGCTCACCCGGGCCGAGGCGGCCGTGAAGGCGGAGTTCGAGGAGGTCAAGGGGCTCGGCGGGCTGTACGTGCTGGGCACCGAGCGCCACGAGTCGCGCCGCATCGACAACCAGCTGCGCGGCCGTTCCGGCCGTCAGGGCGACCCGGGCGAGTCCCGCTTCTACCTGTCGCTCGGTGACGACCTGATGCGCCTGTTCAAGGCGCAGATGGTCGAGCGCGTCATGGCGATGGCGAACGTGCCGGACGACGTGCCGATCGAGAACAAGATGGTGACGCGCGCGATCGCGTCGGCCCAGTCGCAGGTCGAGACCCAGAACTTCGAGACGCGCAAGAACGTCCTGAAGTACGACGAGGTCCTCAACAACCAGCGCGAGGTCATCTACGGCGAGCGCCGCCGCGTCCTGGAGGGCGAGGACCTCCAGGAGCAGGTGCGCCACATGATGGACGACACGATCGACGCGTACATCGCGGCCGAGACGGTCGAGGGCTTCGCCGAGGAGTGGGACCTGGAGCGCCTGTGGAACGCCTTCCGGCAGCTCTACCCGGTGAAGGTCACCATCGAGGAGCTCGAGGACGCCGCGGGCGACCGTGCCGGCATCACCGCCGAGTTCATCGCGGAGTCCGTCAAGGACGACATCCACGAGCAGTACGAGGCCCGCGAGAAGGCCCTCGGCTCCGAGATCATGCGCGAGCTGGAGCGGCGCGTGGTCCTGTCGGTGCTGGACCGCAAGTGGCGTGAGCACCTGTACGAGATGGACTACCTGCAGGAGGGCATCGGCCTGCGGGCGATGGCCCAGAAGGACCCGCTGGTCGAGTACCAGCGCGAGGGCTTCGACATGTTCAACGCCATGCAGGACGGCATCAAGGAGGAGTCCGTCGGCTACCTGTTCAACCTGGAGGTCCAGGTCGAGCAGCAGGTCGAGGAGCTTCCGGTGCAGGACGCCGCGCCGTCGCTGACGAAGGAGCCGGCGGCCGCGGCCGCCCGTCCGGAGATCCGGGCGAAGGGGCTGGACGCGCCGCAGCGTCCGGACCGGCTGCACTTCTCCGCGCCGACGGTCGACGGCGAGGGCGGCGTGATCGAGGGCGACTTCGAGAGCGACGCGGGCGACGGGATGACGCGGGCCGAGCGCCGCAAGGCGCAGAAGGCCGCCGGCGGGCGCCGCCGCAAGAAGTAGCCCCCCGGGGTTGGTACCGACGGCCGGGGCCGGACACCGCACGCGGTGTCCGGCCCCGGCCGTTTCGCGGCGGGGCCCTGTCACGGGCGCGGGCCCTGGATCTCGACCGCCGCGCAGCGCCAGCGGAGGTCAGGGCCCTGTTCGAGGCGGAAGGCCATCGCGGTCAGGCGGTCGCCGGTGGAGATGCGGGCGAAGGCCTCGATGACGCCGGGGCCGGGGATGAAGCGGCCGCACTGGCGGACGACCGGGGACAGGCGCTCGCGCAGGTGGTGCTCGGCGGGGGCCAGGTTCACCAGCTGCTGGTAGGCCGGGCCGATCGTGTGGCCGAGGAGCGAGTGGACGGGGCGCCGGCCGCTGACCACGGCGAGGAGGCGTTCGGCGAACCAGTGGTGCGGGCCGGTGTGCGGGGTGAGTACCGGCCCCCCGGGCCCCGCGGGAGACGAGGGGCCGCCCGGGCGCCGCTGGTCGCGCCGTCCGGCGGGGCGGGCCGCGGAGCGGCCGGCGGGCCGGCGGCGGCCGCCGTTGCTGCCGATCGTGCCGCGCGTCGTGGTGTCCATCGCGATCTGCCCCCGTACAGGCCGGGCCCGGAGCGGTACCGGGCGGTAACTTGATGGGGACCTTCTACGGTCGGCGAACACGCTCCGCAACCACCCGCCGGCCCCGGCCCGCAGTCGGCCCGGTTCACCTATCCGAGTGCGCGCCCCGCCGCCGCGGGGGCGGCCCGGCCCCGGGCCGGGGCCGGGGGTGGACGGGCGCCCCGCGGGCCGCGGCAGCCCGATGGGGGACGGCGGCCGTCACCCTGCCGAACCCCGGCCGACCACCTCCGAGTCGTATCCTGGGTGCGTTTCCGACTACCGAAAGCAGCCGGCCATGCGCGTGTACGTCCCCCTGACCCTCCCCGGGCTCGCCGAGGTGCACAAGGCGGGTGAGCTGGGCCCCGCCCCGCTGCGGGCGTACGCCGTCACCCCCGGCCTGCGCGAGTGGTACGTCTCGGACGACATCGAGGAGCTGGAGTACGCGGCCCTGGGCCGGGCCGCGGCCGCCTCGCTGCGGCTGCTCGCCGCCGACCCCGGCGCGCCCCGCCGGCGCGTCGTCGTCGCCCTCGACGTGGCCGACGAGGCCGCCACCGCCACCCCCGGGACCGACGAAGCCACCCTCGGCCAGGTGAGCCTCGCCGCCGCCGTGCGGCTCACCGTGGCCGCCGCCGTACACGTGGACGCCGACGACGCCGACGAGGACGTGGCCGCCGCCGCGCTGGCCCTGCCCGCCGCCGACGGCGGGGACGAGGCGGCGCAGTCCACCGTCGACGGGGCCGAGGACCACGAGCTGCTGTGGTTCGGCGTCCAGGAGATCCCGGGGCTGCTGAAATGACGCACACGAACCACATCGTCTGGGACTGGAACGGCACGCTGCTCCACGACATCGACGCCGTCATAGCCGCGACGAACGCCTCCTTCGCCGAGCTCGGCTTCGCGCCGATCACGCTGGAGACGTACCGCGAGCTGTACGTCGTACCGGTGCCGAAGTTCTACGAGCGACTCATGGGACGGCTGCCCACCGAGGCGGAGTGGCTCGTCATGGACGAGACCTTCCACCGCCACTACTGGGCCGCCGCCGCGGACGCCGGGCTCACCGAGGGCGCCCGGGAACTGCTCCGGGAGTGGCAGCTCGGCGGGCTCACCCAGTCCCTGCTCTCCCTCGCGCCCCACGACAGGCTCGTCCCGCTCGTGCGCGACCACGGCATCGACGTGCACTTCCTGCGCGTCGACGGGCGGACCGGCCCCTCCCACACCTCCAAGGCGGGACATCTCGTACGCCACATGGAGGCCCTGCACGCGACGGGGGTGAGCGCCGACCGTACGGTCCTCATCGGAGACGCCGTGGACGACGCCCTCGCGGCCGCGCACGTCGGCGCCCGCGCCGTGCTCTACACGGGCGGTTCGCACAGCCGCCGCAGTCTGGAATCAGCCGGAGTGCCGGTCGTGGACACCCTGGCGGAGGCCGTTCTGACAGCTCGCGAGCTGGCCGAATAGCGACTGGACGGGCCGCTGCACGGACGGCCTGCCGCGTCGCTGGCCAGAGTGTCAAAGTTCCACCCCAAGATTTGTACAGATGCAGCGAATGACGACCTGGGGGTAGGTCGGGATAGCCTTGTACCCGTGATCAGCGCGATATCCATCGGGGGCACTGGAGCCTCCGGCCTGCGCCCGGCGCACGACAGTGCCCGGGCCATCGCTGATCCCCGCCACCGGGACCGTCGGCCGATCTTGGCTCATTCCCTCCCGGTCGGCTCTCTCGACGGCATAGCGTCGATCCCGAACGGACACCCCGCCTCGCGGCGCTATGTCATTCCTTCCTTCACCTACGTCACGCAATGGCGCGCGACAGGAGCCAGAGGACATGCAGACCAAGCTGGACGAAGCAAAGGCCGAGCTGCTCACACGGGCGGCCCGGGTAGCTGAGCACAGCCCGGCCGGGGGGCTACTTCCGACTGGGTCCGAGCAGGGAGAGCGTCCGGACCAGGACGCGGTCCTCTCCTACCTCCAGCGCTACTACCTGCACACGGCGCCCGAGGACCTCACGGACCGGGACCCGGTCGATGTATTCGGAGCCGCGCTCTCCCACTACCGACTGGCCGAGAACCGGCCGCAGGGCACCGCGAACGTACGCGTGCACACCCCCACGGTGGAGGAGAACGGCTGGACCTCCAGCCACTCCGTCGTCGAGGTCGTCACCGACGACATGCCCTTCCTCGTGGACTCCGTGACGAACGAGCTGTCCCGCCAGGGCCGCGGCATCCACGTCGTGATCCACCCGCAGGTCGTCGTCCGCCGTGACATCACCGGCAAGCTGATCGAGATCCTCGGCCCCGACTGCGACGCGCACGGCCCCCGCACCGAGCGCCCCCACGACTCCCTCGTCGAGTCCTGGATCCACGTCGAGATCGACCGCGAGACCGACCGCGCCGACCTCAAGCAGATCACCGTCGACCTGCAGCGCGTCCTGTCCGACGTGCGCGAGTCCGTCGAGGACTGGGAGAAGATGCGCGAGGCCGCGCTGCGCATCGCCGACGCCCTGCCCGACGAGCCCACCGCCCCGGACCTGCGCGAGTACGAGCTCGAAGAGGCCCGAGAGCTGCTGCGCTGGCTCGCCGACGACCACTTCACCTTCCTCGGCTACCGCGAGTACAACCTCGTCGACGGCGACGCCCTGGCCGCCGTGCCCGGCACGGGCCTCGGCATCCTGCGCTCCGACCCGCACCACAGCGGCAAGGAGGACGGCCACCCGGTCTCGCCGTCCTTCAACCGGCTGCCGGCCGACGCCCGCGCCAAGGCCCGCGAGCACCGCCTGCTGGTGCTGACCAAGGCCAACAGCCGCTCCACCGTGCACCGCCCCTCGTACCTCGACTACGTGGGCGTCAAGAAGTTCGACGCCGACGGCAACGTCGTCGGCGAGCGCCGCTTCCTCGGCCTGTTCTCCTCCGCCGCGTACACCGAGTCCGTGCGCCGCGTGCCGGTCATCCGCCGCAAGGTCGCCGAGGTACTGGAGCGGGCCGGCTTCTCGCCGGCCAGCCACGACGGCCGCGACCTGACGCAGATCCTGGAGACCTACCCGCGCGACGAGCTGTTCCAGACCCCGGTCGACCAGCTCCAGTCCATCGTCACCTCCGTCCTCTACCTCCAGGAACGCCGCCGGCTGCGGCTGTACCTGCGCCAGGACGAGTACGGGCGCTACTACTCGGCGCTGGTCTACCTGCCGCGCGACCGCTTCACCACCGGTGTGCGGCTGCGCCTGATGGACATCCTGCGCGAGGAGCTCGGCGGCATCAGCGTCGACTTCACCGCCTGGAACACCGAGTCGATCCTCTCCCGCATCCACTTCGTCATCCGCGTCCCGCAGGGCACCGAGCTGCCCGTGCTGACCGACGGCGACGTCGAGCGCATCGAGGGCCGCCTCGTCGAGGCCGCCCGCTCCTGGGCCGACGGCTTCGACCAGGCGCTCAACGCCGAGCTCGGCGAGGAGCGCGCCGCGGAGCTGCTGCGCCGCTACGGCAGTGCCTTCTCCGAGGGCTACAAGGCCGACCACTCGCCGCGCGCCGCCGTCGCCGACCTCGTGCACCTGGAGAAGCTGCGCGGCAGCGACAAGGACTTCGCGCTGTCGCTGTACGAGCCCGTCGGCGCCGGCCCCGGCGAACGCCGCTTCAAGATCTACCGCGCCGGTGAGCAGGTCTCCCTGTCCGCCGTCCTGCCGGTGCTCCAGCGCCTCGGCGTCGAGGTCACCGACGAGCGCCCGTACGAGCTGCGCTGCGCCGACCGCACGAACGCGTGGATCTACGACTTCGGTCTGCGGCTCTCGGCGGGCGACCTCGGCGACGACGCCCGCGAGCGCTTCCAGGACGCCTTCGCGGCGGTCTGGAACGGCCAGGCCGAGAACGACAACTTCAACACCCTCGTGCTGAGCGCCGGTCTGACCTGGCGCCAGGCCGTCGTCCTGCGCGCGTACGCCAAGTACATGCGCCAGGCCGGCTCCACCTTCAGCCAGGACTACATGGAGGACACCCTCCGCAACAACGTCCACACCACCCGGCTGCTGGTCTCGCTCTTCGAGGCCCGGATGTCGCCCGTCCGCCAGGCCGCCGGCAGCGAGCTCGTGGACGCCATGCTGGAGGAGCTCGACGGGGCCCTGGACCAGGTCGCCTCGCTCGACGAGGACCGCATCCTGCGGGCCTTCCTCACCCTCATCAAGGCGACCCTGCGCACGAACTTCTTCCAGCTCGACTCGAAGGGCGAGCAGCACGCCTACGTGTCGATGAAGTTCGACCCGCAGGCCATCCCGGACCTGCCGGCGCCGCGCCCGGCGTTCGAGATCTGGGTGTACTCCCCGCGCGTCGAGGGCGTCCACCTGCGCTTCGGCAAGGTCGCCCGAGGCGGCCTGCGCTGGTCCGACCGCCGCGAGGACTTCCGTACGGAGATCCTCGGCCTGGTCAAGGCGCAGATGGTCAAGAACACCGTCATCGTGCCGGTCGGCGCCAAGGGCGGCTTCGTCGCCAAGAACCTCCCCGACCCGTCGGTGGACCGCGACGCCTGGCTCGCCGAGGGCATCGCCTCGTACAAGATCTTCATCTCGGCGCTGCTCGACATCACCGACAACATGGTCGCCGGCGAGGTCGTGCCGCCGCGCAGCGTGGTCCGCCACGACGAGGACGACACCTACCTCGTGGTCGCCGCCGACAAGGGGACCGCGACCTTCTCCGACATCGCCAACGGCGTGGCGGAGGCCTACGGCTTCTGGCTCGGCGACGCCTTCGCGTCCGGCGGCTCGGCCGGCTACGACCACAAGGGCATGGGCATCACCGCCCGCGGCGCGTGGGAGTCCGTCAAGCGGCACTTCCGCGAGCTCGGCCACGACACCCAGACCCAGGACTTCACCGTCGTCGGCGTCGGCGACATGTCCGGTGACGTCTTCGGCAACGGCATGCTGCTCTCCGAGCACATCCGCCTGGTGGCCGCCTTCGACCACCGCCACATCTTCATCGACCCGACCCCGGACGCGGCCACCTCGTACGCCGAGCGCCGCCGCCTGTTCGAGCTGCCGCGGTCCTCGTGGGCGGACTACGACGCCTCGCTGATCTCGGCGGGCGGCGGCATCCACCCGCGTTCGGCCAAGGCCGTCCCGGTCACCGCCCAGATGCGCGCGGCCCTCGGCATCGAAGCCGGCGTCACCAAGATGACCCCGGCCGAGCTGATGCAGTCGATCCTCAAGGCCCCCGTGGACCTGGTGTGGAACGGCGGCATCGGCACCTACGTCAAGGCGACCTCCGAGACGCACGCCGACGTCGGCGACAAGGCCAACGACGCCATCCGCGTCAACGGCTCCGACGTGCGGGCGCAGGTCATCGGCGAGGGCGGCAACCTGGGCCTGACCCAGCTCGGCCGCATCGAGTTCGCCCGCAGCGGCGCCGGCGGCGAGGGCGGCAAGGTCAACACCGACGCCATCGACAACAGCGCGGGCGTGGACACCTCCGACCACGAGGTGAACATCAAGATCCTGCTCAACGCGGTCGTCGCCGACGGCGACATGACCGTCAAGCAGCGCAACAAGCTGCTCGCGCAGATGACCGACGAGGTCGGCCGCCTGGTGCTGCGCAACAACTACGCGCAGAACATCGCGCTGGCCAACGGCTCGGCCCAGGCGCCCAGCCTGCTCCACGCCCAGCAGCGCTTCATGCGCCGCCTGGAGGGCGCCGGACTGCTCAACCGCGAGCTGGAGTTCCTGCCCACCGACCGGCAGATCCGCGAGCTGCTGAACAACGGCAAGGGCCTGACCCAGCCGGAGCTGGCCGTACTGTTCGCGTACACCAAGATCACGACGGCGGACGAGCTCATCGTCACCGAGCTGCCGGACGACCCGTACCTGCGCCGCCTGCTCTTCGCGTACTTCCCGGCGGCCCTGGGCGACAAGTTCGCCGAGCAGATCGACGCGCACGCGCTGCGCCGCGAGATCATCACGACGATCCTGGTCAACGACACCGTCAACACCGGTGGTTCGACCTTCCTGCACCGCCTGCGGGAGGAGACCGGCGCCTCCACGGAGGAGATCGTCCGGGCGCAGCTCGCGGCCCGCGAGATCTTCGGCCTGGCCGACGTGTGGGACGCGGTGGAGGCGCTGGACAACAAGGTGGCCGCGGACGTCCAGACCCGGGTGCGCCTGCACTCGCGCCGCCTGGTCGAGCGCGGTACCCGCTGGCTGCTCAACAACCGGCCGCAGCCGCTCCAGATCACCGAGACCATCGCCTTCTTCGGGGAGCGGGTGGCCCAGGTGTGGGCGGAGCTGCCGAAGCTGGTGCGCGGCGCGGACCTGGAGTGGTACCAGCTGGTCATGGACGAGCTGACCGGCGAGGGCGTGCCGGAGGAGCTGGCGGCGAAGGTCGCCGGGTTCTCCTCGGCCTTCCCGACGCTGGACATCGTCGCGATCGCGGACCGGACGGGCGTGGACCCGCTGGGTGTCGCCGAGGTGTACTACGACCTCGCCGACCGCCTGGACATCACGCAGCTGATGGACCGGATCATCGAGCTGCCGCGGGCCGACCGCTGGCAGTCCATGGCCCGCGCGTCCATCCGCGAGGACCTGTTCGCGGCGCACGCGGCCCTGACCGCCGACGTGCTGTCGGTGGGCAACGGCGCCTCCACTCCCGAGGAGCGCTTCCAGGCGTGGGAGGAGAAGAACGCGGCGATCATCGGGCGGGCCCGGACGACCCTGGAGGAGATCCGGGGGTCGGACGACTTCGACCTGGCGAACCTGTCGGTGGCGATGCGGACCATGCGCAGCCTGCTGCGCGCGCACAGCTGATCGTCTCGGTACAGCCGAACGGGCCGGGCCCGGGACCTTCCGGTCCCGGGCCCGGCCCGTTCGCCGCCGTGTCCGCGGGTGCGCCTCAAGCGCCGGCGCGGCTGGAATTCTCGTAGGCCGCGCAGACCTCGTCCGCCGGGCCGTCCATGCGCAGGACGCCCGAGTCCAGCCAGATCGCGCGGTCGCAGGTTTCGCGGACCGTGTTGATGGCGTGGCTGACCAGGAAGACGGTGCCGGCGCGCTCGCGGAGTTCCTCGATGCGGGCCTGGCTGCGCCGCTGGAAGGCCGCGTCGCCCGTGGCCAGTGCCTCGTCGATCATCAGGACGTCGTGGTCCTTGGCGGCCGCGATGGAGAAGCGCAGCCGGGCGCCCATGCCGGAGGAGTACGTCCGCATCGGCAGGGAGATGAAGTCGCCCTTCTCGTTGATGCCGGAGAAGTCGACGATGCCGTCGTAGCGCTCGTGGACCTGCTGCCGGGACATGCCCATCGCGAGGCCGCCGAGGATGACGTTGCGTTCACCGGTCAGGTCGTTCATCAGGGCGGCGTTCACGCCCAGCAGGGACGGCTGGCCGTGCGAGAAGATCCGGCCGCGGGCCACCGGCTGGAGGCCGGCGATGGCCTTGAGGAGGGTGGACTTGCCCGAGCCGTTGGAGCCGATGAGGCCGATGGCCTCGCCCTCGTAGGCGGTGAAGGAGACGCCCTTGACCGCGTGCACCTCGCTCATCCCCGGGGTGGACCGGCGGGAGAAGATCCGGCTGAGGGCCGCCGTGGCGCCGCCCCTGCGGGCGCCGGCGCCGTGGACCTTGTAGATGACGTGGACCCCGTCCGCGATCACGGTGGGCACCCGGTCCTCGGTCTCGGTCACGGTCCGGATTTCGGTCTCGGTATCGTTCTCGGTCTTCTTCGGGGTGTCAGCCACGTCCGTACGCCTCCTCTGCCTTCCAGAAGTAGATGAATCCGCCGACACCCGCGAGCAGCGCCCAGCCGATGGCCAGCGGCCACACGTGGTGCGGGAGCGCGTGCGCGGGGAAGCTGTCGATCAGCGCGAAGCGCATCAGGTCGATGTAGACCGCCGGGGGGTTGGCCTTGAGCGCCACCAGCACCCAGTGCGGCAGGTCGTCCGTCTTGAGCACCTGGTCGATGGACCACATGACGCCCGAGGTGTACATCCACGTCCGCAGGACGAACGGCATCAGCTGGCTGACGTCGGGGCTCTTGCTGCCGATGCGGGCCATGACCATGGCGCAGCCGGCGGCGAAGACGGCCGTCAGCAGGAGCGCTGGCAGGGCCAGGAGCCAGGCCGGGCCGGGCCTCTGCCCGAAGGCCAGCAGCAGGATCACCAGGGCGGCCATGGAGACCAGCAGCTGCTGGAAGAGCTGCACGACGGTGGAGATGGGCAGGCTCGCGCGGGGGAAGTGCAGGGCGCGGACCAGGCCGAGGTTGCTGTGGACGGCGCGGGTGCCGGCGTTCACGGAGCTGCTGATGAAGTCCCAGACGAAGACGCCGGTGATCAGGAAGGGCACGTAGTCCGGCACGCCGTGGCTGGCCTTGAGGACGAGGCCGAAGATGAAGTAGTAGACCGCCGCGTTGAGCAGCGGGGTCACCAGGTGCCAGACCTGGCCGAGCCGCGCCGTGCTGTACGTGGCCTGCATGCGGGCGGTGGCGTAGGCGCTCACGAAGTGGCGGCGCTGCCAGAGCTGCGCGATGTAGCGGGGGAGCGTGGGGCGGGCGCCGCTGAGCGTGAGGCCGTGGGCGGCGGCCAGCTGCGCGAGTTCCGTGGAGGTGGCGGGCGCGGTCTTGGATGCGGTCGCGGTGGTCACAGGTTCGCTTTCGACGTAGGTCGGGACGGGTCCGTATCGTCGCTACGGCGAGGCTATGGCGTGGAGCGATGGAACGCAACCGTATCGTCGTGACGGGCCGCGGCTATGCTCTGTGCATGACCACGGATCCCGGCCCCGCCCCCTCCGCCACTGCCTCCGCATCCGCCCGCCGCGCCCCCGCCGGTGCGGCCGTCCTGCGCGAGGACGTGACCGAGGCGATCCGCAACGCGGTGCTGGAGGAGCTGGCCGCGGTCGGGTTCTCCCGGATGTCCATCGAGGGCATCGCGCGGCGGGCCGGGGTCGGCAAGACGGCCGTCTACCGGCGGTGGAAGTCCAAGCTGCACCTGGTGCTGGACCTGGTCGGGGCCTTCGCGGTGGACGGCCTGCCGGTGCCGGCGACGGGCTCGCTGTACGGGGACGTACGCGTCCTGCTGGAGGTCATGTCACACGTGCTGCGGCACCCGGTGGCCTCCGCGGTGATCCCCGACCTCCTCGTCGAGGCGTCCCGCAACCCGGAGATCGCGGACGCGGTCCGCGGCGCCCTCCTGGACGGCCAGCACCGCATGGCGCAGGGCATCGTCTCCGACGCCGTCGCCCGCGGCGAACTCCCGGCGCAGATCAGCCCCGACCACGCCCTTGACCTGCTGATCGGCCCGCTCTACTGGCGCCAGGTCGTCGTCCGCGACGCGGTGACCCCCGCCCACCTGGACACCCTGGCCCACCAGGTGGTGGCAGGCCTGAAGTCGGCCCCCGGCCCGGCCTGAGGGGTCGGAACGCCGGACACTCCCCTTCCCGCGCCGTGGGAGAAAAGGCCTGAATCCGCGCCCCTACGGCCAGACGTGCGCCAGGGTCGGTTCCGGCGCGGCGGTCGAGGCCGGGGCCGGGGCCGGCGGGGCCGGGTGGCGGTCCGGGAGCGGGATGATCGCCGGGGACGGGGTCGTCTGGCCCAGGAAGACCCGGCGGACCACGCGCTCCGCCGCGTGGCCGTCGTCGTACGAGCAGAAGCGCGCGCGGAAGGCGGAGCGCAGCTGGGCGGAGCGCGAGCCCTGCCAGTGGCCCGTGGTGAAGATGTCCACCAGCTCGTCCTGGGTGCGGGCGATCGCGCCCGGCGGGCACGACCGCAGGTCGAAGTAGGTGCCGCGGGCCGCCTCGTACGCCTCCCAGTCGTCCGCGTGGATCACGATCGGCCGGTCCAGCGCCGCGTAGTCGAACATCAGGGACGAGTAGTCCGTGACGAGCGCGTCGGAGGCGAGGCACAGCTCCTCCACCGACGGGTGCGAGGAGACGTCCACGAGGCGCGGGTGGGGCTCCCACGTGCGGTCGGCGTCCGCGTACGTCAGGTGGGTGCGGACCAGCACGGTGAAGCGCGGGCCCAGGTCCCGCAGGAGCCGCTCGAAGTCCAGGTGGTCCGGCCGGCTGCGGCGGTAGTCGCGGTGGGTGGGCGCGTACAGGATCGCCGTCGAGCCCGCCGGGATCCCCAGCCGTTCGCGCAGCTCCAGCACGTCCGTCCGGCTCGCGCGGTGGAAGACGTCGTTGCGCGGGTAGCCGTATTCGAGGGTCGTGTACGAGGACGGGACGGCCTTCTCCCACACCAGTGTGGAGTGCCGGTTCGCGGAGAGCAGGTAGTCCCACTGGTCGGCGCCGCGCAGCAGGCCCGCGAAGTCCGCGGTCGGGGTGGCCGCCGGCCGGTCCTGGAGGTCGAGGCCGACCCGCTTGAGCGGGGTGCCGTGCTGGGTCTGGAGCAGGATCTGGCCGGGCCGCTTGACCAGCGCGCGGTCGAAGTTGACGTTCGTGACCAGGTACCCGGCCCGGGCCAGGGCGCTCCAGTACGCCGCCGAACCGGGACGCAGCGCCACCGTCTCCCGCGGGAGCGTCGCGGCGTGCGCCGGGTCGCAGATCCACGCCGTGCGCATCCGGGGCGCCAGTTCACGCAGTTTGGCCTCGATCGCCGCCGGGTTGCAGGCGTAGCCGCCGTGCCAGTACGCGGAGAAGACCGCGAGCTCCGGGCGCAGCGGCAGCAGCCGCTGGATCCGGTAGTGCAGCCGCACAGAGGACTCCCGCAGGCCCCGCCCCAGCGCCGTGGCGGCCCGGCCCAGCGCCAGTCCCGCCGAGCGCAGCACCGACAGCATCCGGTAGCTCCGCCGGGCGCCCAGCCGCATCAGCGCGTGCCGGATCCGGTCGGTCCGCGACAGGGACAGCGGCAGCGAACTCCGGGCGCCCGGGGCGCGGTAGCGGCGCAGCAGGGCGGAGGCCCGGGCGAAGAACTCGGCCCGGCTGGCGCGCGGGAGGCGGCGGGTGTCGGAGTGGACGGCGCAGAAGTGCTCGGCCATCCGGCGGTGCAGGGTGGAGCGCCAGCGCTCCAGCTCGGGCCGTCCGGCGAGGTAGCCGAAGACCCGCTCGTACTGGTCGAAGATCTCCAGGTGGCGGGGGGTTGAGGTGGTCAGGATCGATCCGGTGCGCCGCTGGCGGTAGTGGACGCAGACCCGGTCCAGGACGGCGACGGACTCCGCGGCCAGCATCGCCGGGTAGGTCCAGGGGGTGTCCTCGTAGAGCCCGGGCGGGAATTCGAGGCCCTCGCGCTCGATGTACTCGCGGCGGTACGCCTTGTTCCACACCACCATCAGCATGGCGAGCAGCGCGGGGCGGTCGGCGAGCCGGAAGCTGGCCGGGCCCTCCTCGGACAGCCGGTGCGAGAGCCGGTTGCGCACCAGTTCCCCGGACCAGTAGGCGCGCGCGTAGTCGTAGACCAGGACGTCGGGGGAGCCGGTGGCCTTCAGCCGGTCGGTGAGTGCCTGCAGGGCGCCCGGGGCGAGGGTGTCGTCGCCGTCGAGGAAGATCAGGTAGTCGCCGGTGGCCCGGACCAGGCCCGCGTTCCGCGCCGGGCCCAGCCCCAGGTTGTGCGCCAGGTGCACCGCGGTCACCCGGGGGTCGCGGGCCGCGTACTCGTCGATGATCGAACCGCAGGCGTCGGGGGAGGCGTCGTCGACGGCGATCAGTTCCAGGTCCGGGTACGACTGCGTCAGGACCGAGTCCAGACTCTCCTGGAGGTAGGCCTGGACCTTGTACGCGGGCACGATGACGCTGAACCGGGGCACGGGACATCCAGGGGTCGGCGCGGGCATATTGCCCAGGAACCCCCGGCGTGGCGATCGGGTTACGCAGCGTGTGGCATTCGGGTTACGGAGCGTCAACACCGCATGTGGGGCGGGGACTATTTGACCGCGCCGGCCATCACCCCCGTGACGAACTGCCGCTGGAACGCGAAGAAGACGACGAGCGGGACCACCATCGACAGGAACGCGCCCGGCGCCAGCACGTCGATGTTGTTCCCGAACTGCCGTACCTGCTGCTGGAGCGCGACCGTGATCGGCGGGTTGGCCGAGTCGGCGAAGACCAGCGCCACCAGCATGTCGTTCCACACCCACAGGAACTGGAAGATGCCGAGCGAGGCGATCGCCGGGCCGCCCAGCGGTAGCACCACCCGTGTGAACAGCCGCAGTTCACCCGCCCCGTCGAGGCGGGCCGCCTCCAGCAGCTCGCGCGGGATCTCCGCGAAGAAGTTGCGCAGCAGGAACACGGCGAAGGGCAGCCCGAAGGCGGTGTGGAAGAGCACCACGCCCGCCGTGGTCTCGAACAGCCCGATGGTGCCGAAGAGTTCCGACACCGGGATCAGCGCCACCTGCACGGGCACGACGAGCAGTCCGACGACGACGAGGAAGAGCCAGTCCCGGCCGGGGAAGTCCAGCCAGGCGAAGGCGTATCCGGCGAGCGAGCCGAGGACCAGCACGAGCAGCGTGGCCGGCACCGCGATCGCGAACGTGTTCAGCAGCGAGGAGGTGATCGTGTCGTTGGCCAGCAGCCGCTCGTAGTTGTCGGCGGTCAGCCGCGACGGCGCGCTGAACACCTGCCACCAGCCGCCGTCGTTCAGGTCGGTCGGGGCGACGAGGGAGGAGACGAGCAGCCCCAGGGTGGGCAGCAGCCAGAACAGCGCCGCCACGACCAGGAAGACGCGCACGGCCCCGCCGGCCAGCCGGCCGGCGGCCCGCCCCGCCAGACTGCCCGCGGAGCGCCCGGCCCGTGCCGCCGACGGTGTGGCCGGTGGCGCTTCGGTACGGGTCATCGGTCCCCCTCCTTCCGCAGGCGGCGGATGTTCACGAGCATCACCGGAATCACCAGCAACAGCAGCAGCACGGCGATGGCGCTGCCCAGCCCCGGATCGGCGTCGGTGCCGAAGGAGGTCCGGTACAGCTGGAGCGCGAGCACGTTCGCGTCGTCCTGCACCGCGCCCGGCGCGATCACGAAGACCAGGTCGAAGATCTTCATGACGTTGATGACGAGCGTGACGATCACGACCGCCAGCAGGGGCGCCAGCAGCGGGACGGTGATCCGCCGGAACACCTGCCACTCGTTCGCCCCGTCCACCCGCGCCGCCTCCAGCAGCTCCCGCGGTACGGCGGCCAGCCCGGCTCCGATCAGCACCATCGCGAAACCGGCCCACATCCACACGTACGCCCCGATGACCGCCGGGGTGACCAGCGCCGGGCCGAGCCACTCCACCCCGCCGTACGCCTCCCGGAAGTTGGCCGCGGGCAGCCGCAATAGCGCCCCGTCGGCCTTCTCGGACAGCGTGAAGGTGCCGTCGGCGCGGGCGGTCGCCGTATCGACCACCCGGCCGTCCTTGACCGCCTCGATCCGCATCCCGGAGAAGCCCTGCTCGCTCGGGTCGACCACGTTCGTCGCGCCGCCCCCGCCCCGGGTGAAGTCCTGCCAGACGGTGCCGGTGACCTTCCCCGCCGCCGGCGCCGGGGTGCCCGCCGTACGGGTCCCCTCGGGCAGCGCCTCCGGGGCCATGCCCACCAGCGGGAGCAGCACCGGGCTGCCCGCGCGCACCGGTTCGCGGGTCACGAAGGCGCCCCCGCCCGCGTCCGCCAGCGGCGAGTCACGGCCCGGACGGGCCTTGGGGAAGGCCGAGGACTGCGCGAAGGTGTCGTGGACGCCGACCCAGACCGCGTTGGCGACGCCCCGGTCGGGGTCGTGGTCGTAGACGAGCCGGAAGATGATGCCCGCGGCCAGCATCGAGATCGCCATCGGCATGAACACCAGCAGCTTGAACGCCGTTCCCCAGCGCACCCGTTCGGTCAGCACCGCGAAGATCAGCCCGAGGGCGGTGGCCGTGGCCGGGGCGAGCACCACCCACACCGCCGTGTTCTTCAGGGCGGTGCGGATGCTGTCGTCGGTGAGGATCTCCCGGTAGTTGTCGCCGCCGACGAAGACCCCGCCGGAACGGTCGAAGAAGCTGCGGTAGAGGGAGTAGCCGATCGGGTGCACGACGAGCGCGCCGAGCAGCACGAGGGCCGGCAGGAGGAACGCCGCCGCCACCAGACGGCGGCGCCGGGCCTCGGCGGACAGACCGTGGGCGGCGGGGGCCGTCACGGGATCAGTTCCCGTAGGCCTTGGCCGCGTCCGCCTCCAGTTTCGCCTGGGTGCCCGCCACGTCGGAGGGGTTCGCCAGGAAGTCCTGGAGCGCCTTCCACTCGCCCGCGCCCGGCGTCCCGCCGAACGCCGCCGGCGCCTGGTCCGACATGTCGAAGCGGAAGTCGTCGCCCGCCGCGATCAGCGCCTTGGCGATGCCCCGCTGGATGTCGTTCGGGTACGCCGCCGGGTCGACCGCCTTGTTCGGGGAGACGAAACCGCCCTCGCGGGCCTGGATCTGCGCCGCGTCCGCCGACGCCAGGAACGTCAGCAGCGCCTGCGCGCCCTTCGAGGGCTTCAGCGCGACGGCCACGTCACCCCCCGAGACCACCGGCGCCTTCGCGCCGACGGCCGGGAAGGGGAACACCAGGGCGTCCTCCCCGACCTTCGCCTCGGTCTGCCCGATGTTCACCGCGACGAAGTCGCCCTCGAAGACCATCGCGGCCGCCGGCCGGTCGCCGCCCGTGAAGGTCTGCGTCACCGACTTCGGGAACTCGGTGGCCAGCGCCCCGCTCGTGCCGCCCGCCAGGAAGTCCCCCCGCCCGAACAGCTCGCCGAGCGTGGTCAGGGCCTGCTTGACGCTGTCGTCCGTCCACTTGATCTCGTGCTTGGCCAGCTGGTCGTACTTCTCCGGGCCCGCCTGGGAGAGGTAGATGTTCTCGAACCAGTCCGTGAGGGTCCAGCCGTCCGCGCCCGCCACCGAGACCGCCGGGGTGCCCGACGCCGACAGGGTGTCCGCCGCGGTGATCAGTTCCTTCCAGGTCTTCGGCGGCTTGACGCCCGCCGCCTCGAAGGCCTTCGCGTTGTACCAGATCAGCGACTTGTTGGCGGCCTTGTAGTAGACGCCGTACTGGGTGCCGCCGACCGCGCCCAGCGACTTCCAGCCCGCCGAGTAGTTCTTGTCCAGCTGCGCCTGCGCCTCCGGTCCCACCGGCTGCGCCCACTTGTTCTCCACCGCCGAGACCAGCGCCCCGACCTGCGGCAGCAGCGCGACGTCCGGCGGAGCCCCGCCGGCGATCTTGGTGCCGAGGAAGGTGACGATCGGGTCCTGGGCCGGGACGAAGGTGACGGAAGCCCCCGTCCGCTTCTCGAACTCCTTCAGGACCTTGGTGAAGTTCTCCTGCTCGGGGCCCGTCCAGACCGCCGCGACCTGGAGCTTCTCGCCGTCCAGGCGCGGTAACTCCACCCCGGGCGAGGCCGTGGCGCCCTGCGGCGCCCGGGGCTCCTTCTCCGCGTCGCCCCCGCACGCCGTGAGCGCGAGCGCGCCCGCCGCGGCCAGCGCCGCCCACCTGAGATGCGTACGGCCCGTTCCGTGCTCGCGCATGGCTCTGCCCCCGATACCCGTGGTGTGTCCCGGACCACAAGGTCTACGCCGACCCGCGCGCCCCCGCAATACCGCGTCACCGGGACGGGCGCGAGGCCCGGCAGTGTCGCCAGGACCTCAGGAGGCGTCCAGGGGCGCCGGCGGGAACAGCACGGGTATCGCCGAGACCAGGTGCGCGGCCCGGTCCAGGGCGCTGGCCAGCAGCGCGAGGTCGGTCGGGCCGTTGCCCAGCTCGCGCACCGGCCGGCGGGCCGGCGGATCGCCCATCCGCTCCCACTCCACCGGGACCACCGTCGGCCGCAGGGTCGCCGTCCGGGGGATCCGCCCGGTGACCCGGCCCGCCTGGAAGGGGACCGTACGGCCGTCCGCGAAGCGGAGCACGCCGCGGCCGGGCCCCGGCTGGTCCGGGGCCTCGAGCTCCACGCGCAGGGCCGCCATCCGGGCCGGGCCGGTGTCGGCCGTACGGTCCGGGCGGGACGTGCTCGCCACCAGGTGCACGCCGAGCCGGGCGCCGTCACGGGCCACCGCCTCCAGCGCCCGCACCACCGAGCCGGCGGCGGGCCGCCCCGCACTGCCCAGCCCGGGCGCGACCAGTGCGTCGAGGTCGTCCACGAGCACGACCAGGCGGGGCAGCGGGCTCGGCCCGACCGGATCCGTACGGGTGGCCGAGGCGCGCAGCCGCAGCGTTCCCGTCCGTACGGGCTCGCCGGTGCCCGGCGGGCCGGCGGACGGGCCGCCGTCGCCGCGGACCTCGCCCGGGGCGGGTCGGCGGGGCGCGACCATCCGGCCGGACACCTCGCGCTGCGCGTGCCACTCGGCGAAGTGGACGCCGTCCAGCAGCTCGGCGCGCCGCTTGAGCTCCGCGCCCAGCGCCTGCGCGAACTCCCGCATGCGCAGCGGGTCGGAGGCGACGAGGTGGGCGGAGACGTGCGGGAGTTCGGTACAGGGCAGCAGTCCGTCGCCGCGCTCGCCGCCGGCCCCGTCGAGGAGGACGAGGCCGAGCCGGTCCGGCCGGGCGCCCGAGGACAGCGAAGCGGCCACCGAGCGCAGCAGCTCGGTCCGCCCGCTGCCGGCGGGCCCCTCCACGATCAGGTGCGGGCCGTCGTGGACCAGTTCGGTGCCGACGGGTCCGCGCCGCCCGCTGCCCAGCACGATCTCGGCCAGGCCGCCCTGGCCCTGCCCCTGGTCGGTGGCGGCCGCCCAGCGGGCCATCAGGGAGGCCGGGGTGGCCCGGGCCAGCCCCAGCTCGTCCAGCAGGCGTGCCGTGGCGGGCAGCGTGGCGGCCGTGGGACGGCTCGGCCCGCCGGTCCCGGCGTCGGTGGGCCGCAGGGGTGCCAGGGCCCGGGCGAACCGCTCGGCCCAGGCGGTGGAGACGGCGTCGGAGACGGCGGTGCCGCCGGACGGGACCGGCCGGCCGCCCCGGATCTCGAAGGTCCGTACGGCCGTGGCCACGTCCCCGCTGAGCAGGGCGACCGCACCGCAGTCCCGGAAGGCGGAGGTGCCCGCGCAGGCGGACTCGTACGTGTCGGTGACCGGGGAGGCGGGGGTGGCGGCCGGGGCCTCGGCGAGTGCCAGGACGTGGATCCCGGCGGCCGGCCCGTGCGAGGCGAGCCGGCCTGTGATGTCGCGCAGCGCGCCGGTGCCCGGATCGCCGTCGAGGACGAGGAGCGTGTACGGGCCCGCGTAGGCGTCGGCCGTCTCGCGGACCTGGTCGGGAGAGGCGCTCGCCCAGTGCGCGCCCAGCGGACCGTCGTCGAGGCGCCGGGTCAGCTCGGCCGTGCGGGCGGCGGCCTGGTCGCGGTCGAACGCGAGGAGCAGGCGGCAGTCCTGGCCGTGCGCGGGCCGTACGTGGGGCAGCCAGCCCAGCCAGCCCCAGTCGCGCCGCCGGTCGGCGAGCGGACGGGCCCGGTCGGCGCAGACGAGCACGATCTCCAGCTGCCCCGGTGCGTGCAGTCCGGCGAGCTGCGCGACCACCCAGCGGGCGGCCCCGGACAGCCGGGCGCGCGGGCCGGCCAGGCCGAGGGCGCCGACGGCGGGCAGCGACACCCGGTTGCCGGCGCCGAGCCCGACCTCCAGCGGCGCGGTACCGGCGGCCCGCCCGGACGTACGGGACCACAGGCGCGCGGTGGGTCCCATCGCGGCCAGCAGCAGTGCGGCCGGGTCGTCGGGGTGCGGCGGGGTGGCGGCGACGACGGCCTCCGGAGCGGCCTGCGCGACGTCCTCTCCGCGCACCCACTTGCGGGCCCACGCCCCGAGGCCCTTGCGGCGGCCGGATCCGGGCCGGGACCCGTCCGGCCCGGCCGCGCCGGGACCGTCGGCGGAGTCGGGCGTACCGGGGTGGGCGGCGCCGACCGCGCCGGCCGGCCCGGCGGTGTCCGCGGCGGTGCCGGAGGCGCCCGGTGCCCGGCCGGGCGCGGCGGGCGGCAGGTGCAGGCCGTACGCCCGGGCGCCGGGGCCGGCCGGGCCGCGGGCGCCCGCGGCGCTCCCGGGGACGTCGGGGAAGGCCCCTGCGGGGCCGTCGGGGCCGTCGGAGCCGGTGGGCGCGGCGAGGGCCAGGTGGCCCTCCTGGTCCGGGATCACGGGCAGCGCGGGCGCGCTCGCGGGCGCCAGCCGCAGGGTGGACTCGCCGACCTGCAGCAGGGCCCCCGGGGGCAGGGCGACCGGCTGGATCCCGACCGGGGAGCCGTCGAGGGTGGTGCCGTTGGTCGAGTCCAGGTCCGCCACGGCGACCCGGCCGTCGCCGATGACCGTCACCGCGCAGTGCATCCGGGACACGTCGGGGTCGTCCAGCGGGACGTCGGCGTCGGAGGACCGGCCGATCCGGATCTGCCCGCCGTGCAGCAGGTGCACCCCGCCCGCGTCGGGTCCGGCCACGACGTGCAGCTGGGGCGCGCCGAGGCCGTCCTCGGGCAGCACGTCCGGCATCGGGGAGTGCAGCGCCAGCACCGCGCCGTCCACCAGCGGCGGCTCGCCCAGCACCCGCCGCTGGAGGTCGAGGCGCTCGGAGCCCGCGTACAGCACGACCGTGCCCCCGGTGTCGGGGCCGCCGACGGTGGCCGCGAGCCCGGAGGCGACCGCGGCCAGCGCGGTGCCGGCGGGCGCGGTGACGAGCACGTCACAGCTCGCGGGGGCGGTCTGGTGGCCGCTGCGCGACCCGAGGACGGTCAGCCGGATCTGCATCGCCGTCAGCGGTCCCTTCTGCGCGGTGCGCGGTGTGTGCGCCCGGCAGGGGATCCCGTGACACGCATGCCCGATCGCCCCCACCCGGCACGGACGCGTCGTCCGGTCAGGTCTGCCCGGAAGGCGGGGCTCCCGTCCCGTGCCGTTCCGTACGGGTGCATCCTCGCACCTGTCGCGGACAACACGCCCGGCACCCGGCAATAAATGATCTTGATCTGTTGCGGGCCGGGCAAGGGCCCGATCGAATCCGGACCGCGAGCGGGGGAAAGAGGGGGAAAATCGCCTCCGGCATACCCCGAAAACGTCACCCTCCGTACATATGTGCGGCAACCAACCTCCGCGGACCGGCGTCTTCCCGGGGGACACCCCCTAGAGTGGGCCGGAAAACCACTCGACGGATCGACCACAGCAGACGACAGCAGGGGAGCGCGAGACGTGCGGCCAGTCGGCAGTAAATACCTGCTCGAGGAGCCGCTCGGGCGCGGCGCCACGGGCACTGTCTGGCGTGCCCGCCAGAGGGAGACCGCCGGCGCCGAGGCGGCCGTCGCGGGACAGCCCGGCGAGACCGTGGCCATCAAGGTCCTCAAGGAGGAGCTGGCCCAGGACGCCGACATCGTCATGCGCTTCCTGCGGGAGCGCTCGGTCCTGCTGCGCCTGACCCACCCCAACATCGTGCGCACCCGCGACCTCGTCGTCGAGGGCGACCTGCTCGCCCTGGTCATGGACCTGATCGAGGGCCCCGACCTGCACCGGTACCTGCGCGAGAACGGCCCCTTCACGCCCGTCGCCGCGAGCCTGCTGACCGCCCAGATCGCGGACGCGCTCGCCGCCAGCCACGCCGACGGCGTGGTACACCGCGACCTCAAGCCGGCCAACGTGCTCCTCGACGAGCGCGGCGGCCAGATGAAGCCGATGCTCACCGACTTCGGCATCGCCCGCCTCGCGGACTCCCCGGGCCTGACCCGCACGCACGAGTTCGTCGGCACCCCCGCCTACGTCGCCCCCGAGTCCGCCGAGGGCCGCCCGCAGACCTCCGCCGTCGACATCTACGGCGCCGGCATCCTGCTCTACGAGCTGCTCACCGGCCGCCCGCCGTTCGCCGGGGGCACCGCGCTCGAAGTGCTCCACCGCCACCTCAGCGAGGAGCCGCAGCGCCCCTCGACCGTGCCCGAGCCGCTGTGGACGGTCATCGAGCGCTGCCTGCGCAAGGAGCCGAACGAGCGCCCCAGCGCCGTGAGCCTGGCCCGCGGCCTGCGCGTGGTCGCCGCCGGCATCGGCGTGCACTCCACGTCCGCCGAGGTGGAGGCCGCGCTCGGCGTGGGCGCCCTCCTCGCGCCCGACCCCTCTCCGGCCCCGGTCCCCGAGACCCCCGGCGCCGCCGACCCCACCCAGGTGCTGCCGTCCGGGGCGGGCTCCCCGATGGGCGCCTACGACCCGAACGCCATGACCAGCGTCATGCCGCCGGTCGGCGCCGCCGACGCCACCTCGGTGCTGCCGAGCACGGGAGGCCCCGGGGCCGACCCGACCTCGGTCATGCCGCCCGTGCAGCAGCCGGACGCGCCGCACCCGTGGCAGACGCAGATGGCAGCCGCCCGCGACCGCAACGAGCAGACGCAGATCCAGTACCTCGACCCCGAGGACGACCCCCTGCGCCGCCGTCCACAGCGCCAGGCGCCCCCGCCGCCGCAGCACCGGCCCCAGCAGCCGCCGCAGTACCGGCAGGGTCCGCCGCCGCAGCAGCAGTACCAGCAGCCGCACCAGCCCCAGTACCGCCAGCCGCAGCAGCCTCCGCAGCAGCAGTACGCGCCGCCGCCCCCGCCGCCGCAGCACTACCAGCCGCAGCAGCGCCAGCAGTACCAGCAGCCGCAGCAGCCGCAGTACCGCCAGCCGCAGCAGCCCCAGCAGGCCCCGCCGCAGCCCCCGGCCCCCCGGGAGCCGCGCGAGCCGCGCCGCCGCAGCGCCAACCCGGTGCGGATCCCCGGCCTCGGCTGCCTCAAGGGATGCCTCGTGCTGATCCTGGTCTTCTTCGTGGCGGGCTGGCTGATCTGGGAGCTGACCCCGCTCCAGGAGTGGGTCGGCACCGGCAAGGGGTGGTGGGACCAGGTGTGGAGCTGGGGCACCGGCGTCGTCGACTGGGTCACCACGATCGGCGACTCGGCGAGCTCGGGCTCCTCGGGTTCCGGCTCCGGCGCCCCCTGAGTCGGGGCCCGTAGCGCCGACTTCGTGGATTTGTCGACATCCGGGGCGTGATTTCGCCCGCAGAAGTGAAGGTCGTCGCGAATCGGGCCCCCTGCTGGCCTCCGAAGCCCATCGGGCCGCGTAGCTTTGGGGCGTACGCCAGCCACTGAGGGAGCAGTCGTGGCACGGAAAATCGGCAGCCGGTACACCGCGCACCAGATCCTGGGGCGCGGCAGCGCGGGCACGGTGTGGCTGGGCGATGGGCCTGACGGGCCCGTCGCCGTCAAACTCCTGCGTGAGGACCTCGCGTCGGACCAGGAACTGGTCGGACGCTTCGTCCAGGAGCGCAGCGCCCTGCTCGGCCTGGAGCATCCGCACGTCGTCTCCGTCCGCGACCTCGTCGTGGACGGCAACGACCTCGCCCTCGTCATGGACCTCGTACGCGGTACGGACCTGCGCACGCGGCTCGACCGCGAGCGCAGGCTGGCCCCCGAGGCGGCCGTGGCGATCGTCGCGGACGTGGCCGACGCGCTGGCCGCGGCGCACGCGGCGGGCGTCGTGCACCGGGACGTCAAGCCGGAGAACGTCCTGCTGGACATGCAGGGCCCGCTCGGCCCCGGCGGCTCGCACCCCGCCCTGCTGACCGACTTCGGCGTCGCCAAGCTGATCGACTCCCCCCGCCGGGCCTCCGCGGGCCGGGCCACCGCCCCGACGACCCGGATCATCGGCACCCCGGACTACCTGGCGCCCGAGATCGTGGAGGGCCTGCCCCCGCGCGCGGCCGTGGACATATACGCCCTCGCCACGGTCCTGTACGAGCTGCTGGCCGGGTTCACGCCCTTCGGCGGGGGCCACCCGGGCGCCGTCCTGCGGCGGCACGTGACGGAGACGGTCGTCCCGCTGCCGGGGATCCCCGACGAGCTGTGGCAGCTGATCGTGCAGTGCCTGGCCAAGGCCCCGGCCTCGCGGCTGCGGGCCTCGGAGCTGTCGGTCCGGCTGCGGGACCTGCTGCCGATGCTGGCCGGGATGCCGCCCCTGGACGTGGACGAGCCGGACGACGCGGAGCCGGAGCCCGCGGTCTCCGAGGAGCCCTCCGCCGACCCGGTGCGGCGGCGCAGCGTGGTCCCGCTGGTGCCGGGGTCGGCGACCGACTCCAACCGGGACACCCACACCTCGATGCGGGTGCCCGGGCCGGACGAGCTGGCGGGCGGGGCGCTGGGCACGGCCCGCGTGCCGCGCCCGGCCGGCGGGCACCGGCCCGGCTCGGCCCGGCACCGCGCAGAGGCCGCGCGCAAGCGGCGCCTGACCCTGTCCGCGGTCGCCGTGGCCCTGGCCGCCGCCGTCGGCCTGGGCAGCTGGCTGGCCTTCTCCGGGGGCGACGAGCCGCAGCCCCGCCAGGACAACAAGCAGCAGTCCGTTCCACGGGTGCCGTAAGGCCGTGCGGCGCCGGGGCCGGGGGCCCCGCCCCCGGACCCCGCGCGGCGGACGCGCCCCGCCCCCGCCGCCGCGGACGGCTACGCCGGGACCAGTTCCGGGTGCCAGCGCCGCGCCACGGCCGGGTGGGCGCGGACCCAGCCCTTCAGCTCGTTGCGGCCGTACTCGGCGTGCAGCGGGTTCGTCGCGTCGTGCGCGACCCCGGGCGCCGAGCGCAGGTAGTCGCCCGGCACGGTCTCCACCACCGCGTCCAGCCGCGGGTTGTAGAAGAACGGCACCGAGAACCGCTCCACCGCCCCGGGCGGGCTGACCACCCGGTGGTCGGTCGCCGTCAGGTACCCCTCGGTCGCGATCTCCAGCAGCTCGCCCAGGTTCACCACGAAGGCCCCCGGCATCGGCGGCACGTCCACGTAGCCGCCGTCCCGGACCACCTGCAGGCCGCCCACCGAGTCCTGCAGCAGGAGAGTGAGGAAGCCGTAGTCCTTGTGCGCCCCGACCCCCTGGTCGGCGCCGGACGGGGCCGACCCCGGGTAGCGGATCAGCTTGGTGTGCAGGTGGGGGCGGTCGGCGAAGGCCTCGTCGAAGAAGTCCGCCGGGGCGCCGATCGAGACCAGGAGCTCCTGGAGCAGGCGGTGCGCCACCGCTGCCAGGCGGGTCTGCCAGTCCAGGACCACCGTGCGGAGCTCGGGAAGGGCGGCCGGCCACTGGTTCGGGCCCTCCAGCCACAGGTACGGCGGGTCGTCCGGGCCCACCACCGGCGCCGGCCGCTCCGCGCCCACGTCCAGCTGGTCGCGCCAGTCCGAGGCCCCGCCGGTCAGCTCGTGCCCGATCCGGGTGTAGCCGCGGAAGTGCGGGGAGTTGAGGTTGCTCACGGCGAGCCGGTCGGCCTCCGGGAGGGAGAAGAAGGTCCGGGTGACCTCCAGGATGCGGGCGCTCTCGGCGGCGGTCACGCCGTGCCCGGTCAGGTGCAGGAAACCGGTGTCCCTGGCTGCTGCGTGCAGCTTCTTCAGGAATTCGGCCCGCTGGGCCGGGTCGTCGGCCTGGGAGAGGTCCAGGACGGGGAGGGAGTGCGCGGACGGCATGACGGCTCCGTTTCGGATGTCACGGGGTCCTGTTCCCCAGAGGTGGCGGGGGCAGCGGGTGGGGTGGGGCCGCCGGCAGGGATGGTGCCGGGACCGCTTGGGCCGCGTACAGGACCAAGTCGGATCGGGGTGGATCAGGCTTGGGTTCGGTCCGGCGGCTGACAGCTCGTCGTCGTGACGCGCATGTAGTCCACATGGCGGCGCTTGACGAGGAGAACGGTCATACGGTGAGCGTACGCCCGTGCGAGCCATCATCAGAACGGGTGATCCGGCCTGCCCGGACGGGCTTGGCTGCGGACCGGCTACGCTGGACCCGTGGCAGTCGTCGATGTTTCCGAAGAGCTGAAGTCCCTCTCCTCGACCATGGGGTCGATCGAGGCCGTCCTGGACCTCGACAAGCTGAGGGCAGATATCGCCGTGCTCGAGGAGCAGGCCGCCGCGCCGTCCCTGTGGGACGACCCGGAAGCCGCCCAGAAGATCACGAGCAAGCTTTCGCACCTCCAGGCCGAGGTCCGCAAGGCCGAGACCCTGCGCGGGCGCATCGACGACCTCGGGGTGCTGTTCGAGCTCGCCCAGGAGATGGACGACGCCGACACCCTCGCCGAGGCCGAGACCGAGCTGACGTCCGTGCGCAAGGCACTGGACGAGATGGAGGTCCGGACCCTGCTCTCCGGCGAGTACGCCGAGCGCGAGGCCCTGGTCAACATCCGTGCCGAGGCCGGCGGCGTCGACGCCTCCGACTTCGCCGAGCGCCTCCAGCGCATGTACCTGCGCTGGGCCGAGCGCCACGGCTACTCCACCGAGATCTACGAGACCTCGTACGCGGAAGAGGCCGGCATCAAGTCGACCACCTTCGTCGTCAAGGCCCCGTACGCCTACGGCACCCTCTCCGTCGAGCAGGGCACCCACCGCCTGGTGCGCATCTCGCCCTTCGACAACCAGGGCCGCCGCCAGACCTCCTTCGCGGGCGTCGAGGTGCTCCCGGTCGTCGAGACCAGCGACCACGTCGAGATCGACGAGTCCGAACTGCGCGTCGACGTCTACCGCGCCTCCGGCCCCGGCGGCCAGGGCGTCAACACGACCGACTCGGCCGTGCGCATCACGCACATCCCGACCGGCATCGTCGTCTCCTGCCAGAACGAGCGCTCGCAGATCCAGAACAAGGCCAGCGCGATGAACGTCCTCCAGGCCAAGCTGCTCGAGCGGCGCCGCCAGGAGGAGAAGGACAAGATGGACGCCCTCAAGGACGGCGGCAGCTCCTGGGGCAACCAGATGCGCTCCTACGTCCTGCACCCGTACCAGATGGTCAAGGACCTGCGGACGGAGTTCGAGGTCGGCAACCCGCAGGCGGTCCTCGACGGCGAGATCGACGGCTTCCTGGAGGCCGGAATCCGCTGGCGCAAGCAGCAGGAGCAGACCGCGTAAGGCGCTCCCTGCGCGCACGCACGGAACACGGGAAGGGCCCGGACACCAGGTGTCCGGGCCCTTCCGCTGTATGTGATCGGTACGCGGCGCGGGCACCGACGAGTACCGGCGCCGGGGTCCCGCCCGGACAGCCTCCTAGGCGGTCTGCTGGGCCACCAGCACCAGAGCTGCCACGAGGACCACCATGAGCACGATGAGAGCCACGGGGTTCAAGCCGGAGAAGGGGCCCTCCTGCTGGAGGCGCTCCCGGTTCGCCCGGCACACCGGGCAGCGGCCCTGGCTGACGGGTGCGGCGCAGTTCGCGCACACGAGCCGGTCATATGTCATGCGCTCCTCCTCTCGTCCCCTCGGTCTTCCTTCTTGCCTAACGGCACGGGGAACCGGAGCGTTCCCCCTACCACTGTGCCAGCTTCGCCGACATTCGGCGCGGCCCGTCCGGGCAATCGCGGAACGGACCCTCCCGGACCAGGGGATAAAGCGGACAACTCCGGATGCCGGGTCCACACCTCGCGCCCGTTCGCGTATGGTCACGCACACCTACTCCCGGCGACCGTGGTGCACCCGTGATCCGATTCGACAGCGTCTCCAAGTCCTACCCGAAGCAGAGCCGTCCCGCACTCAGAGAAGTCTCCCTCGACATCGCGAAGGGCGAGTTCGTCTTCCTGGTCGGCTCGTCCGGCTCCGGCAAGTCCACGTTCCTGCGCCTGATCCTGCGCGAGGAGCGGGCGAGCCACGGCCAGGTGCACGTCCTGGGCAAGGACCTCGCCAAGCTCTCCAACTGGAAGGTCCCGCAGATGCGGCGCCAGCTGGGGACCGTCTTCCAGGACTTCCGCCTGCTGCCCAACAAGACAGTGGCCGAGAACGTGGCCTTCGCCCAGGAGGTCATCGGCAAGCCCAGGGGCGAGATCCGCAAGGCCGTCCCGCAGGTGCTCGAACTCGTGGGCCTGGGCGGCAAGGAAGAGCGCATGCCCGGCGAGCTCTCCGGCGGTGAGCAGCAGCGCGTGGCCATCGCCCGCGCCTTCGTCAACCGCCCGGCGCTGCTGATCGCGGACGAGCCCACCGGCAACCTCGACCCCCAGACCTCCGTCGGGATCATGAAGTTGCTGGACCGGATCAACCGGACCGGTACCACCGTGATCATGGCGACGCACGACCAGCAGATCGTCGACCAGATGCGCAAGCGCGTCATCGAACTCGAACAGGGCCGACTCGTGCGCGACCAGTCGCGCGGCGTCTACGGCTACCAGCACTGAAAGGCCCCCCAGAGTCATGCGCGCCCAGTTCGTCATGTCCGAGATCGGCGTCGGCCTCCGCCGCAATCTCACCATGACCTTCGCGGTCATCATCTCGGTGGCCCTGTCACTGGCCCTGTTCGGCGGCTCCCTGCTCATGAGCGAGCAGGTGGGCAGGATGAAGGGCTACTGGTACGACAAGGCCAACGTCTCGATCTACCTCTGCAACAAGCAGGACGCCCAGGAGGCCGGCGAGGCCGCCGCCACCAGCGCGGGAGGCGGCGCGGGAGGCGTGGCCACCTGCCGCAAGGGCGCCGTGACCGAAGAGCAGAAGAAGCAGATCGAGTCCGAGCTCAAGGCGATGTCCCTGGTCAAGTCGGTGACCTACGAGTCGGCCGACGAGGCGTACAAGCACTACCAGGAGCAGTACGGCCACACCGCCCTGGCCTCCTCCATCACGCCCGACCAGATGCAGGAGTCCTTCCGGGTCAAGCTCAAGAACCCGGAGAAGTACAAGGTGGTCACCTCCGCCTTCGCGGGCCGCGACGGCATCCACACCGTCGACGACCAGCGCCAGGCGATCGACGACCTGTTCCGGATCCTCAACTACCTCAACATGGCTGCCGTGGGCATCATGGCGATCATGCTGATCGTGGCGCTGCTGCTGATCGTCAACACCGTGCGCGTCTCGGCGTTCAGCCGCAGGCGGGAAACCGGGATCATGCGGCTCGTGGGCGCTTCCAGCTTCTACATCCAGGTCCCCTTCATCATGGAGGCCGCCGTCGCCGGCCTCATCGGCGCGCTCTTCGCCTGCGCCATGCTCGTCTCCGGCCAGTACTTCGTGATCGACCACGGCGTCGGCCTGCGGGACAAGATCCAGCTCATCGACTTCATGGGCTGGGGATCGGTGCTGGCCAAGCTCCCGTACGTGCTCTTCATCGGCCTCCTGATGCCCTCCATGGCCGCCTTCATCGCCCTGCGCAAGTACCTGAAGGTGTGACAAGCGCCCCGCAAGCGGTCCGGCCAACCATCCGTACCGGCGCGGGGCTTGTCCTAGACTCGGCGCCATGCTGGGCTTGCCGAGTATCCCCGCCTCCTGTCTCCGGCCCCGCGACCCACGTCGCGGGGCCGTTTTGACGTTAACCTTCGTCGCCGTCGTCGCCGTCGGCGCGTTCACCGGCTGCTGGGACCGCGAGGACGGCGCCGTGGCCGCCGCCCGTACGGACGCCCCCGCGCCCGGAGCCCCGCGCGCGCCGGGCACCGCCGACCGAGAGGCGGTCGCCCGGGCCGCCGCCGAGGCCGTCGCCGAGGGCAAGTCCGGCAAGAAGGCCGCACAGGAGGTCGTCAGCCGCAGCGGCGACCGCTGGGGCACCGTCTACGACCGGGGCGAGTACGCCGCCTTCGCCGAGGGACTCGACGGGCACTGGACCGGTGTCGGGGTCTGGGCCGTGCGCGCCCAGGACGGCATGATCACCGTCGACGGGGTCCAGCCCGCCGGCCCGGCCGCCCGGGCCGGCCTGCGCGCCGGGGACCGGCTGCTGAGCGTCGACGGGCACGCCGTGACCGGGATGGCCGTCGCCGACGTGGTCGCGCTGCTGCGCGGCACCGCCGGCACCCCCGTCGTGCTGAACCTGAGCAGGGACGGCGCCGACCTCACCGAGACCGTCCTGCGCGAGCGGTTGAGCACTGAGCCGGTCACCGTCCGGCAGCTCGCGGGCGACGTCACCGTCATCAAGGTCACCTCCTTCACGCGCGGTTCCGGCGAGCGGGTCAGGGCGGCCGTCCGCGCGGCCCCGGCCGGCGGCGGGGTCATGCTCGACCTGCGCGGCAACCGCGGCGGGCTGGTCGCCGAGGCCGTCGCGGCCGCATCCGCGTTCCTGGACGGCGGGCTCGTGGCGACGTACGACGTACGGGGCGAGCAGCGCGTCCTGAACGCGGCCCCGGGCGGGGACACGACCCGGCCGCTGGTGACCCTCGTCGACGGGGGCACGATGAGCGCCGCCGAGCTGGTCACGGGCGCGCTCCAGGACCGCGGCCGGGCGGTGGCGGTGGGCAGCCGGACCTTCGGCAAGGGCTCGGTGCAGATGCCGACCGAGCTCCCGGACGGCTCGGTGGCCGAGCTGACCGTGGGCACGTACCGCACACCGGCGGGCCGCAGCCTCGACGGCGGCGGCATCACCCCGGACGTACCGGCGGGCGAGCGGGCCGAAGAGCGGGCCGTCACGGTATTGGGTGGCCTCGGGGTGGGTCCGTAGTGCGAAAATGACCGCACTATGGCTAAGGAAAAAGGGCGCAAGCTGATCGCCCAGAACAAGAAGGCGCGGCACGACTACGCGATCCTCGACACCTACGAGTGCGGTCTCGTGCTCACCGGTACCGAGGTCAAGTCCATGCGCCAGGGCCGGGCCTCGCTGGTGGACGGCTTCGTGTCGGTGGAGGGCCGGGAGGCCTGGCTCTACAACGTGCACGTGCCGGAGTACAGCCAGGGCACCTGGACCAACCACAGCGCCCGGCGCAAGCGCAAGCTCCTCATGCACCGGGAGGAGATCGACAAGCTGGAGCGCAAGGCGGACGAGTCGGGTCACACGATCGTGCCCCTCTCGCTGTACTTCAAGGACGGCCGCGCGAAGGTCGAGATCGCGCTGGCGAAGGGCAAGAAGGAGTACGACAAGCGGCAGACGCTGCGGGAGAAGCAGGACACGCGCGAGACGAACCGGGCGATCTCGGCCATCCGTCGCAAGCAGCGCGGCACGGTTTAATCACCTGGCACGCGGTGGTCCACTTCGCGTACCATGGCGTCAGCACCGCCCCCCGGGGTGGAGCACATTGTTAAAAAAACATGGGGATGATCGGTTTCGACAGCGGATGTCGATGCAGGGGAAGCGAGCCGAGGAAGCGGCAATGATCTCGCTAACCACATGTCGCAAAAAATAATCGCCAACTCCAAGAGCGATAACTCCCGCTTCACCCTCGCTGCCTAATAACAGTGAGCTGAAGCCTCTGTGAGGAGCGTCAGCCCGGAAGTGGTCCCGGTCCGGATCCTGGCGTCAACTAGGGATCTAAACCTCTAGCCCCGGTCACGGGGGTTGGAGGGAAACCAAACAGTGACTGAGCCCGTCGGAGACTTGTCCGTGTGATCTCCGGGGCTGAGAAAAGCGCAGCGGACTGCGCTCGGAGAAGCCCTGCTTCTGCACCGTTGGACGCGGGTTCGATTCCCGCCATCTCCACTCATCCCATGTGGGCGAAGGCCCCCGGTCGCGACTGACGTCGCGACCGGGGGCCTTCGGCTTTCCCGCGCCCGCCGGGTCGACGGGATGGCGAGAGGTCAGTCCGAGTAGTGGTAGCGGGCCTTGAGGATCTTCGCTTCTTTGTCGTCGGCCCTGTAGACCAGTCTGTGTTCGTCGTCGATCCGGCGGGACCAGTAGCCCGTCAGGTCGCCCTTGAGTGGTTCGGGCTTGCCGATGCCGGCGAACGGGGACCGCTGGATCTCCTGGATCAGGCGGGTGATCCGCTTGGCCATCTTGCGGTCCGCCCCGAGCCAGAAGAGGAAGTCCTCCCATGCGTCCGGGTCGAAATGGACGCTCCTCACTCGTCACCGGCCAGTTCCCGGAGCTCCTCCATGCTCTTCGCCACGCTCGCGGCACCTTCCTTGTCCCGTGCGACGGCTTCCATCAGCCGACGGGCGTTCGCGGGGGACCGCAGCAGGTAGACCGTCTCCTGCCAGGAGTCGTAGTCGGCCGCCGACATGAGCACCGCGTCACCGCTCTTGGAGCTGATGCGTACGGGGACGTGGTCGTCGTTGACGCGCTCGATGAGGGGGAAAAGCGTCTTGCGAGCCTCGCTGGCGCTTATGGGCATCTGCCGCCTCCATTCGGAATGGTACGAGGTTATGGTACCGCTCGCGTACCGGATTGTGGTACCGGAGGCGTGGTCTGTGTGGGTACATGGCAACGGGCCCCCGGCCGGGGGGCCGGGGGCCTGGGTCAGGCGGGGGCGGGGGCCTGGGTCAGGCGGGGGCGGGGGTCAGCAGAAGGGGACCTTGTTGAGGTTCAGGGCGTAGCGGGCGGCGATCCAGCCGGAGCCGTCGGCGAGCTTGTACCAGATCGAATTGCCGTCGACGTTCTGGCCGTTGACCTTGCACTGGAGCTTGACCACCGTGCCGGTCGGGATCTTGCCCTGCTGCTTGTAGTGGGTGCCGGGGCCGGAGCGGACTCCGAGTCCCTTGCCGGGGCTGACGATCTTGGCCTTGGGCTTTGCCTCGGGCTTCTCGTGGTGGCCGCCGCCGCACTTGCAGTCGCCGGGCTTTCCGGGCTTGCCGGTGTCGCCCTTCGGGCCCTTGGGGCCCTGGGGGCCTGCGGGGCCGGGCTTGCCCGTGTGGCCCTTCGGGCCCTGCGGTCCCTGCGGGCCGGGCCTGCCTTCGTGGCCCTTCGGGCCCGGCTTGCCGGTGTCGCCCTTGTGGCCCTGCGGGCCGCGGGGGCCTTCCGGTCCGCGCGGGCCCGCGGGGCCGGTGTCGCCCTTCGGGCCGCCCGCGGGTCCCGGCTCGCCCTGCGGCCCGCGGGGGCCGGCCGGGCCGGGCTTGCCTTCGTGGCCCTTCGGGCCCGGCTTGCCGGTGTCGCCCTTGTCCCCCTTGTCGCCCTTCTCGCCCTTCTCGCCCTTGTCTCCCTTGGGGCCGGGGCGCCCGGGCTTGCCGTGGTGGCCCGGCTTGCCGTCGTCGCCCTTGTCGCCCTTGGGGCCGGTCACCGGGGTGGCGACCGCGAACAGGGCGGGCGCCGCCTCGTCCGTCGACCACTCGCCGCCGTGCAGGGTGGTGCCCTGCGGCGCGTCCGCGTCCACCCGCAGGGCGACGCCCAGCCGGGTCTGCTCGTTCGAGGGGAAGACGAAGCCGGCGCGGTCCCCGGCGTCGCACGTCAGCCGGCGGGCGTCGGCCGAGCGCGTGCACGGGAGCGAGGAGCGCTGCCCGTCCCAGTAGAAGCGGGCCTCGGGGAAGGTCGTACGGTCCGGCGCGGTGATCCGGAAGGTGCTGCTGACGGCCTGGTCGGACCCGTTGGCGGCCGCGATGACGACGCGGCCCGTCGCGCCGGGGGCGATCGAGGGGACGTACGGCTGGAAGAACCGGATGTTCGACGAGTCGGCGGCGGCCGGTACGGCCGGTGCCAGGCAGGCGGCGGTGACGGCTGCGACGAACAGGGCCGCGGGCACGGAACGGGAAGCAGGCACGGGTAGTTCCTCCGCAAAGGGAAGGGCGCTGAGGGGAAGCACCCCCAGTTATCGCGGATCTCCCGCGGTGGTCGTGCGTACCACGCGGGAACGATCACTCGGCCGCCGGATCGATCGGCCTGCCAGGGCGATCGCCAGGGCGATCAGCGCGGCCGTCGCCGGCACCGCGTACGCGGCGGCCGGGCCCGCGCCCTCCACCACCCAGCCGGCGCTCGCCGCGCCGACCGCGATGCCCGCGAAGATGGCGGTGACCGCCAGGGTCATGCCCTCGTTCAGCCGCCCCTCGGGGGTGCGGGCGTGGACCTGCGACATCGCCGTGACCATCGTCGGGGCCGTGGCCATGCCGGCCAGCAGCAGGGCGCCCGCCAGGGCGGTCACGGAGCCGGTGGCCGCCGCCGCCCACGGGAGGGTCATCGAGACGGCCAGGGCGCACACGCAGGTCTTCAACGAGCGGGCGCGCACGGTGCCGTAGAGCAGGCCGGCCGCGCAGGAGCCCGCCGCCTGGAGGGCAAGGACCAGGCCGGAGGCGGCGCCCAGGCCCTGGACGTCGAGGTAGGCGATCGAGGTGACCTCCATCGAGCCGAAGACCACGCCCGTGACGAGGAAGAGCGGCAGCAGCGGACCCAGCGCGCGCAGCGGGGACCCGCGCCGCGGCGCCGCCGACACGGGGGGCTGGGTGGCGCGGCAGGAGGTGAAGGCCAGCATGCCGGTGAGCAGCAGGGCAGCTCCGGCGAGGGTGCCCGCCTCCGGGAAGAGCACACCGCACAGGAAGGCCGCCAGGACCGGCCCGAGCATGAAGCACAGCTCGTCCGCGGCCTGTTCGAAGGACATCGCCGTGTGGTGGGCGGCGGGGGAGTCGTGCAGCAGGTGCGTCCAGCGGGCGCGGGACATGCCGCCGATGTTGGGCGTGGTGGCGGTCGCGGCGTACGAGGCGAAGAGCGTCCAGGCGGGAGCGCCGCTGCGGACGCAGGCGATCAGGGCCAGCGACCCGAGGACCGCGATCAGCGTCGCCGGCACGGCGATCCGGGCCTGGCCGTGGCGGTCGATCAGGCGGGCGGTCCAGGGCGCCACCACCGCCGTGGCCGCCAGGCCGGTCGCCGTGACCGCACCGGCGAGCGCGTACGAGCCCCGCTGGCCGGCGATCATCATGACCGCGCTGACCCCGAACATGCCCATCGGGAGGCGGGCGATGAGGTTGCCGGCGGTGAACCCCCGGGTGCCGGGCAGTGCGAACAGCGTCCGGTAGGGGCCGGGTGCCCGCCCGGCGGCACGGCGACGGGCGGCGGGAGCCGCGACGGGAGCGGTGGCGGGGGCAGGGGAGGCGGCGGTGATGACGAGGGTGCTGCCGGTGACGGTCATGAGGGGCATGGATCCACCCTCGGCCGGGGCGGTGTGCGGCGTCCAACACCTGTTCCGAGGCCATTCACCCGTTCCCGTTGTTAGTCTCCGGGGGTGAATCCCCGTGATGTGGAACCCCGGCTGCTGCGCGGGTTCGTCGCCGTTGCCGAGGAACTGCACTTCACCCGGGCCGCCGCCCGCCTGTACGTCGCCCAGCAGGCGCTGAGCCGGGACGTCCGGCGCCTCGAAGCGACCCTGGCGGCCACGCTGTTCGTCCGCACCACCCGCGCCGTCGAGCTCACCGCCGACGGGCACCGCCTGCTGCCCCTGGCCCGGCGCGTGCTGCGCGCCCACGAGGAGCTGACCGGCGCCTTCGGAGCCGGGGCCGCGGCCGGCGCGGCGCCCCGGCCGCTCCTCGTCGACCTGAACACCGACGGCCCCGGCACCGCGCGCACCGTGCTGGAACGGGCCCGCGAACTCGCCCCGGACTGCGAGTTGATGGCTCGCTTCGAGAGCGGGCTCACCCATGCCGCCGCCGAGGTCGCGGCCGGCCGGCTCGACGTCGCCTTCGGGTACGCCGACGGGCTCGACCCCGTACTGCTGGCACCGCTCGCGCAGCGGCCCGTGCGGTACGAGCCGCTCGCCGTGCTGCTGCCCGAGGGGCATCCCCTGGCGGCGGGCGAGTCCGTACCGCTGGACGCGCTGGCCGGGGAGACCGTGTACGCGGGCGCCGGGAACCCCCGCACGCTGGAGTGGACGGGGCTGGCGCGCGAGCTGTTCACCGGGAGGGGGATCCTGATGGCGCCGCCCGCGCCGGTCGCGATGGGCATGGACGAGTTCCGCCGGGTCATGGTCAAGACCGGCAATCCGGTCCTGGCGACCGTGGGCTTCCTCCAGATGCCGGGGTGCGTGAAGCTGCCGCTGACCGATCCGGTGCCGCTGTCGCCGCTGTCGATGGTGTGGCGCAAGGGTTTCGGCCACCCAGGGCTGGACGCCCTGCAGGCCGCGGCCGACGGGCTGGCGGCCGAGCGGGGCTGGCTCGTGCCACCGGCCGGGAGCTGGCTGCCCGCCCCGCTCACACACGGCCCGGGCGGCGGGTGAGAGCAAGGTTTCCCGGCGGTCATCCGGCGGGGACCGGGGCCGAAACGCGCCCTTCCTACCGTCGTTCCCACGGACGCGACAGCTGTGGAGGCGTGTGATGACCGGTACCGCACCGCGCAAGCGGGGCCGCTGGATCGAGCAGTGGGACCCCGAGGACGAGACCTTCTGGAAGGAGACCGGGGAGCGGGTCGCCCGCCGCAACCTGCTGTACTCCGTGCTCTCCGAGCACATCGGATTCTCCATCTGGTCCCTCTGGTCCGTGATGGTCCTCTTCATGGGCCCGCAGTACGGCATCGACCCGGCCGGGAAGTTCTTCCTGATCGCGACGGCCACCTTCGTGGGCGCCCTCGTGCGCGTGCCGTACACCTTCGCCGTCGCCCGCTTCGGCGGCCGGAACTGGACGGTCTTCAGCGCGCTGCTGCTGCTCGCCCCGACGGTCGCCGCGATCGTCGTGATGGAGCCGGGGACCTCCTACGGGACCTTCCTGCTCGTCGCCGCCCTCACCGGCGTCGGAGGCGGCAACTTCGCCTCCTCCATGACCAACATCAACGCCTTCTTCCCGCTGCGGAAGAAGGGCTGGGCGCTCGGCCTGAACGCCGGCGGCGGCAACATCGGCGTGCCCGTCGTCCAGCTGGCCGGCCTGCTCGTCATCGCCACCGCCGGAGCCGGCCACCCGCGGCTGCTGCTGGGCGCCTACATCCCGCTGATCGTGATCGCCGCGGTGCTGGCCGCCGTACGGATGGACAACCTGGCGCCCGTCCGCAACGACACCGGCGCGGTCCGCGAGGCCCTGAAGGACGCGCACACCTGGATCATGTCGTTCCTCTACATCGGGACGTTCGGGTCCTTCATCGGCTACAGCTTCGCCTTCGGGCTGGTCCTCCAGACCCAGTTCGGGCGCACCCCGCTCCAGGCCGCCTCGCTGACCTTCGTCGGACCGCTGCTCGGCTCGCTGATCCGGCCGGTGGGCGGGGCGCTCGCGGACCGGTTCGGCGGGGCCCGGATCACCCTGGGCACGTTCGTCGCGATGGCGGCGGCGACCGGGGTGGTCGTGTTCGCCTCGCAGCGGTCCTCGCTGCCGGTCTTCCTCGTCGGCTTCGTGGCCCTGTTCGTCCTGAGCGGGCTCGGCAACGGCTCGACGTACAAGATGATCCCGGGCATCTTCCAGGCGAAGGCCCTGGCGCGCGGGATGAGCGGCGAGAGCGCGGCGGCGTACGGGCGGCGGCTCTCCGGGGCCTCCATGGGGCTGATCGGGGCGGTCGGCGCGCTCGGCGGCCTGGGCATCAACCTGGTCTTCCGGGAGGCGTTCCGCACCTCCGGATCCGGTACGACGGCCTTCGTCACCTTCCTCGGCTTCTACGCGCTGTGCTGCGCGGTGACCTGGGCGGTATACCTTCGCCGCCCGGCGGCCCCGGTGATCCACGCGGCCGAGGCCCCGGCGAAACCCCAGCTCACGTCGGTGTAACCGGGGCGAAATACGGGTGAACCGAGTCCGACACGCCGAGTTGGCAGGCTCGGTCCACCCGTACCGCCCCCACATGCGTCAGTAGGCAGGTCACGATGGACGACAGGAACACCCGCCCGCTCGCAGGCTTCACCGTCGGGGTCACCGCGGCCCGGCGCGCCGACGAACTCATCGCGCTGCTGCGGCGGCGCGGGGCGTCGGTGCTGCACGCGCCGGCGCTGCGGATCGTCCCGCTCGCCGACGACAGCGAACTGCTCGCCGCCACCAAGGAACTGATCGGCTGCCCGCCGGACGTGGTCGTCGCCACCACCGCCATCGGCTTCCGCGGCTGGGTCGAGGCCGCCGACGGGTGGGGGATCGGCGAGGGGCTCCTGGAGACGCTGCGCTCCACCGAACTGCTGGTGCGCGGCCCGAAGGTGAAGGGTGCCGTCCGGGCCGCCGGGCTCGTGGAGGAGTGGTCCCCGGAGTCGGAATCGCTCGCCGAGGTACTGGACCGGCTGCTGTCGGCCGGGGTCGACGGGCGGCGGATCGCGCTCCAGCTGCACGGGGAGCCGCTGCCCGGCTTCGTCGAGGCGCTGCGGGCCGGCGGGGCCGAGGTGGTGGTGGTCCCGGTGTACCGGTGGATGCCCCCGGAGGACCTCGCACCGCTGGACCGGCTGCTGGACGCGATCGTCGGCGGCGCGGTGGACGCCGTCAGCTTCACCTCGGCCCCGGCGGCGGCCTCGCTGCTGTCCCGGGCCGGGGAGCGGGGGATGCGGGAGGCCGTGCTGGACGCGCTGCGCGGCGGGCCGCTGTCCGCGTGCGTCGGGCCGGTGACCGCGCTGCCGCTGCAGGCGCTCGGCGTGGACACGGTCCAGCCGGAACGGTTCCGGCTCGGCCCGCTGGTGCAGCTGCTCTGCCAGGAGCTGCCCGGCCGGGCCCGGGTGCTGCCGGTGGCCGGGCACCGGATGGAGATCCGGGGGCACGCGGTCCTCCTCGACGCGGAACTGCGGCCGGTGCCGCCCGCCGGGATGGCCCTCCTGCGGGCCCTGGCACGGCGGCCGGGCTGGGTGGTGGCCCGTGCGGAACTGCTGCGGGCGCTGCCGGGTGCGGGCCGCGACGAACACGCCGTGGAGACGGCGATGGCCCGGCTGCGGGCGGCGCTGGGGGCGCCGAACCTCATCCAGACGGTGGTCAAGCGCGGCTACCGGCTCTCGCTGGACGCGGGCGGCGACGACAAGTACGGGGAGCTCCCGCAGGACGTGGCGGTGACGGCCAGGGGAGTCCTGGGCTAGCGTGCCGGGATGATCTTTGACGGGGTGGAGATGAGGGGCGTCGCACTGGACGACGCCGCAGGACTGGCCGAGGCGTTCGCGCGGAACCGGGCGAACATGGCGCCGACCGAGCCGGTCCGGCCCGACGCCTTCTACACCGAGCAGGGGCAGCGGCAGCGCATCGGGCAGCAGCTGGAGTCCCGGGACGCCGGGCGGCTGCTGCCGTACGTGTTCGCAGACCTGGCGAGCGGTGCGCCGCTGGGGACCATCAACCTGGGCAACATCCAGCACGGGCCGCTGAGCAGCGGCGGGCTCGGCTACTGGGTCGACGAGGCCTGCCGCGGCAAGGGGCTGGCCACGGCCGGCGTCGAGGAGGTCTGCCGGATCGCCCGCGACGAGCTCGGGCTGCACCGGGTCGAGGCGGGGACCCTGGTCGACAACCTGGCCTCGCAGCGGGTGCTGGCGAAGGCGGGCTTCGAGCAGTACGGACTGGCACCGCGCTACCTGCACATCAACGGCGCCTGGCGCGACCACTGCCTCTTCCAGCGGATCCTGCACGACAACCCGCCGGCCCCCTGAGCGGGGCGCACCGCCGGTGATCCGGCCGCGGCCCGGCCATTTGGGGGAAGGTCCGGGCGGAGCCCGGTGCCAGGCGGAGCCGGGTTTCCCGGGGCGCCGCCCCGGACCCCGCTCCTCGAACTCCCCCAGCTACCGCTGGGAGGTGCCCCCTGGAGGGGCTGGATCTGCCGGGCGGGCCCGGAACAGGCGGCGGGCCCCTGCCGCCGGAGGCACCGGTTCGGGGGCTTCCCCAGCGGGCAGCGGACGGGCACTCTGGGGAGGCGCCCGACGACGCGAGGCGGTGACGGACATGCGGTTCGACTCCGGGCGGGTCTGCCTGGACCTGGTGGCCACCTTCGCCCCGCACGAGGGGATCCCGGACGGCGACGAGCTGCGGCTGTGGCTCGCCGGAGCCGGGCTCGTGCCCGACCGGACACCGTTGGCCCGGGTCGGCCCCGACTGGGCCGAGGCCTTCCGCGCCCTGCGCGCCGACGTGGAGACCCTCGTACGGGCGGAGCTGTCCGGGAGCGATCCCGACGAGGACGCCCTGGCCCGGGTCAACGCGCTGGCCGCCGGACCACCCCCGGGTCTGTGCGCCGTCCGCGACCAAGAAGGGCACCTCGTGCGGGAGTTGTGCGGCGGCGTGGAATGCGGCGCGCTGCTCGCGGCCGTCGCCCGGGACGCCGTCGAGCTGCTGACCGACCCCGGCGACCGCGCCCTGCTGCGGGCCTGCGCCGGCGACGGCTGCACCCGCGTCTACCTGGACACCTCCCGCGGTCACCGCCGCCGGTGGTGTTCCAGCGAGCTGTGCGGCAACCGCGAACGCGTCGCCCGCCACCGCCGACGGCTCCTGGCGTCCGGATCCCGGTAGTCCGCGTATCACCGAGCGAGACCCGTTCCGGAACGGGCGTGCGCACAGGGGGCCGGTTCGCGTACGGTTGACGGTCGCCCATGCACGTCAGAAGGGGGCCTTGGTGGCCGCGCAGGATGCCGCTGTCGACAGCACGGCGGACTCCGTCCGCGATCGGGAGATCGCGGTCGAGCAGACGCATCTCGACCAGGTGTACCGACGCCTCGAGGAGAAGATCCACGAGGCCGAGTTCCTCATGAACGACGCCGCCCAGCGCGGCCAGGTGGGCACGCCCGGAGCCCTGGCCGAGCGCGACGCGCAGGTCTTCCGGGCGGGCATCCACCTGAACCGGCTGAACAACGAGTTCGAGGACTTCCTCTTCGGCCGCATCGACCTGGTGCTCGGCAAGGACGGGGAGCGCGGCCCGGACGGCGCGTACACCTCCGTCGAGCCCGCCGACGCGGCGATCCGCGAGGACCTCACGGCCGACATCGCCGAGACGCTGCACATCGGCCGCATCGGAGTCCTGGACTCCGACTACGCGCCGCTGGTCATCGACTGGCGCGCACCGGCCGCCGCGCCCTTCTACCGCTCCACGCCCAAGGACCCGGGCCGCGTCGTGCGCCGCCGCGTCATCCGCTCCAAGGGCCGCAAGGTGCTGGGAGTCGAGGACGACCTGATGCGCCCCGAGGTCACCGCGTTCCTCGACGGCCGCGAGCTCCCCGCCATCGGCGACGGCGCGCTCATGGCCGCGCTCGGGCGGGCCCGTACGCACTCCATGCGCGACATCGTCTCCTCCATCCAGGCCGAGCAGGACCTGGTCATCCGGGCCCCCGCCGCCTCCGTGGCCGAGGTCGCGGGCGGCCCCGGCACCGGCAAGACCGCCGTCGCCCTGCACCGCGCCGCCTACCTGCTCTACCAGGACCGGCGCCGCTACTCCGGCGGCATCCTCATCGTCTCCCCGACGCCGCTGCTCGTCGCGTACACCGAGGGCGTGCTGCCCTCCCTCGGCGAGGAGGGCCAGGTCGCCATCCGGGCGCTCGGCTCGCTGGTCGACGGCGCCGAGGCGACCACGTACGACGACCCGGCCGTGGCCCGCATCAAGGGCTCCTCCCGGATGCGATCGGTCCTGCGCAAGGCCGTGCGCGGCACCCTGGAGCTCGGCGACGACCGGGGCCTGGCGCCCGACCGGCTGCGGGTGGTGGCCTTCGGCAGCCGCCAGGAGCTGGAGGCCGACGAGCTGAACCGGATCCGGCAGAACGTGCTCGGCGGCACCGCGCCCGTGAACCTGCTGCGCCCCCGCGCCCGCAAGCTGCTGCTCGACGCCCTGTACGCGAAGACCGGCGCCTCCGGCCGGCACAGCGACCCGGAGCTCGCGGCCGAGCTGCGCTCCGCGTTCGACGAGGACATCTCCACCGAGGACGCCTTCATCGGCTTCCTGAACGCGTGGTGGCCCGAGCTGACCCCGCGCCGGGTGCTCGCCGCGATGGCCGACGAGCGCAAGCTCGGCCGCTGGTCGCGCCGCGACCTGAACCCGCGCGAGACGCGTCAGCTGGCCCGCTCGCTGCGCCGGGTGGGCGCGGACGGCAAGGGCCCCCTGTCGGTGCACGACGTGGCGCTGCTCGACGAGCTCCAGCAGCTCCTCGGCGCCCCCGCCCGGCCGAAGCGGAAGCGGGAGCTGGACCCGCTCGACCAGCTCAGCGGGCTGGAGGAGCTGATGCCGGCCCGCGAGGAGACCCAGTGGGAGCGGGCCGAGCGGCTCGCGGCGGAGCGCACCGAGTACGCGCACGTCATCGTGGACGAGGCCCAGGACCTGACGCCGATGCAGTGGCGGATGGTGGGCCGCCGGGGCCGGCACGGCACCTGGACGGTCGTCGGCGACCCGGCGCAGTCCTCGTGGACGGATCCGGAGGAGGCGGCCGCCGCCCGCGACGAGGCCCTGGGGTCCCGGCCCCGCCGCCGCTTCACGCTCACGGTCAACTACCGCAACCCGGCCGAGGTCGCCGAGGTCGCCTCGCGGGTGCTGCGCCTGGCGATGCCCGGCATGGAGCCGCCGACGGCGGTGCGTTCCACGGGGCTCCAGCCGCGGTTCACGGCCGCCGAGGGCGACCTGGGCGCCGTTGTGCGGGAGGAGACCCGGCGGCTGCTGGAGCAGGTGGACGGCACCGTCGGCGTGGTCGTGGCCATGGACCGGCGTGCGGAGGCCGCGGGGTGGCTCGCCGACCTGGGCGAACGGGCCGTGGCGCTGGGCAGCCTGGAGGCCAAGGGCCTGGAGTACGACGCCACGGTGGTCGTCTCCCCGGCGGAGATCGCGGAGGAGTCCCCGGCGGGCCTGCGGGTGCTGTACGTGGCGCTGACGCGTGCCACGCAGCAGCTGACGGTGGTCTCCGCCCAAGGGGACAAGCCGGACGCCGACGGGGTACCCGAGCTGCTCCTGCCGTAGCCGGCGCCCGGGCGGCCCCGCGGTCCCGGACGGGCCGTCCGGGCCGCTCGGGACCGCGTACGGCCGTATGGGCCGCGGCCAGGCGCGTGGTCCCCGGAAGCCGTCCCCGAGCAGGGGGATCACATTCGGCGATCCTTTGTTAGCCTGGGTACGGCACCGACTCGATCCAAGCCCCCGGGCCCAACCTTCGTCGCTCAGAGCGACCACTTGCCGCGAGGCGAGCATGGCGGGTCGGTGTCATAGACGTACGAACAACCAGGTCCGCGCCCTCCACCTGTGGGGGGCGCGGACCTGTTTTGTTCGACCCCACCGTTCCGAACCCTCCTCATATCTCGTATGGTGGAAGAGTCTTTCCGAATTTTGTAGCTGGTTACCTTGTACCGGCTGGTAGGTGGGACGATCGGACAACAGGTCCTGCCGCCACCCGCTGTGGAGCGTGGGCCCTGTGTTGTTAAGCGAACCAGGGACAGAAGAGGAAACACGGCCATGGCAACGGCGCCCAGCGTCTCGTATTCGATGACGGTCCGCCTGGAAGTGCCCGCGAGCGGAACCGCGGTCTCCCAGCTCACCACCGCCGTGGAGTCCTCCGGCGGCTCGGTCACCGGTCTCGACGTGACCGCCTCGGGCCACGAGAAGCTGCGGATCGACGTCACCATCGCCGCGACCTCCACCGCGCACGCCGACGAGATCGTGGAGAAGCTGCGCGGCATCGAGGGCGTCAGCCTCGGCAAGGTCTCCGACCGTACGTTCCTGATGCACCTCGGCGGCAAGATCGAGATGTCGTCGAAGCACCCCATCCGCAACCGTGACGACCTCTCGATGATCTACACCCCGGGCGTCGCCCGCGTGTGCACCGCCATCGCCGAGAACCCCGAGGACGCGCGCCGCCTCACCATCAAGCGCAACTCCGTCGCAGTCGTGACGGACGGCTCGGCCGTGCTGGGCCTGGGCAACATCGGCCCGATGGCCGCGCTGCCCGTCATGGAGGGCAAGGCGGCCCTCTTCAAGCGCTTCGCCGGCATCGACGCCTGGCCGATCTGCCTCGACACCCAGGATTCCGACGAGATCGTCGCCATCGTCAAGGCCATCGCCCCGGGCTTCGCCGGCATCAACCTCGAAGACATCTCCGCGCCGCGCTGCTTCGAGATCGAGGCCCGGCTGCGCGAGGCCCTCGACATCCCCGTCTTCCACGACGACCAGCACGGCACCGCGATCGTCGTGCTCGCGGCCCTCACCAACGCACTGCGCGTAGTGGGCAAGGCAGTTGAGGACGTCAAGGTCGTCATGTCGGGCGCCGGCGCGGCCGGTACCGCCATCCTCAAGCTGCTTCTCGCGGCGGGTGTGAAGAACGCCGTCAGCGCCGACATCCACGGTGTCGTGCACGCGGGCCGCCCCGACCTCGTCGACGCGGCGGCGGACTCCCCGCTGCGCTGGATCGCCGACAACACCAACCCCGAGGGCTACACCGGCACTCTGAAGGAGGCCGTGGTCGGCGCCGACGTCTTCATCGGCGTCTCGGCCCCGAACGTGCTGTCCGGCGAGGACGTCGCCGCCATGGCGGAAGGCGCCATCGTGTTCGCGCTCGCGAACCCGGACCCCGAGGTGGACCCCGCCGTGGCCCGCCAGACGGCCGCAGTTGTCGCCACCGGCCGCTCGGACTTCCCGAACCAGATCAACAACGTGCTCGTCTTCCCGGGTGTCTTCCGCGGTCTGCTGGACGCCCAGTCCCGCACCGTGAACACCAGCATGATGCTCGCCGCCGCGACCGCGCTGGCGGACGTCGTCGGCGAGGACGAGCTGAACGCGAACTACATCATCCCGTCGGTGTTCAACGACAAGGTCGCCGGCGCGGTGGCCGGAGCCGTCCGCAAGGCCGCCTCGGCCGCCCAGAACGGGCCTGTGACGGGCCTCACGGCTCCCTGATCCCCGGCGCGTCGCGAGATGCGGGCCCGCCGGGCCGCCTCTAGGGTTGCGGGGATGCCAACGAGCTCCGCTGTTCGCATCCCACGGGTGCGGACGGAGCGTCACCGGGGCGTGACTGTGGCGCTTTTCGTGTGACCCCGGCGGGTGCCGGATTGGCTTTCCCGCCGCTGGTGGGGGCAGGATGCGTAACCGGGCGAGAGGGTCTGACGTTCAGACCCGGGTCCGGGGACTGTCCTAGGGCCCTGGCAGCATCGGCTTCGATCTCACGCCTCTAAGGCAAGTTGAACACGGGAGTACAACATGAACCGCAGTGAGCTGGTGGCCGCTCTGTCCGAGCGCGCCGAGGTGACCCGCAAGGACGCCGACGCCGTTCTGGCCGCGCTCGCCGAGACCGTCGGCGAGATTGTCGCCAAGGGCGACGAGAAGGTCACCATCCCCGGCTTCCTGACCTTCGAGCGCACCCACCGTGCCGCTCGCACCGCGCGCAACCCGCAGACCGGCGACCCCATCCAGATCCCGGCCGGCTACAGCGTGAAGGTCTCCGCGGGCTCCAAGCTCAAGGAAGCCGCCAAGGGCAAGTAAGTCCTGCCCCGGCGCCGGGGGCCGCACAGGCCTCTGGAACGTCGAGCACAGCAGAGACGCAGCAGTACGTAGAACGGTGAAGGGCGGCCACCCCGGGCGGGGCGGCCGCCCTTCTGCCTGCCCGGGGGCCGCCGGGGCCGCCCGGACGTCGTACGGGGCCCAGGCGGGCCCGTGAGGCCCCGTCAGCGCCCGTCAGGGCCCTCCGGGGGCGCCCTGGACGTCGGCGGGGCGCGGCGGGGCGCGGTGGGGGGCGCGGCGGGCCATGCGAAAGCCCCCCGGGCCCTTGCGGGGCCCGGGGGGCTTTCGGTGTCCGTACGGGTGTACGGCGGAGGTGCTAGACGAGGTCGCCGCCCGGCAGCTCGACCTTCGCACCGAGCTCGACGAGCTTCTCCATGAAGTTCTCGTAGCCGCGGTTGATCAGGTCGATGCCGTGGACCCGCGAGGTGCCCTCGGCGGCCAGCGCCGCGATCAGGTACGAGAACCCGCCGCGCAGGTCGGGGATGACCAGGTCGGCGCCCTGCAGCTTGGTCGGGCCGGAGACGACCGCCGAGTGCAGGAAGTTGCGCTGGCCGAAGCGGCAGGCCGAGCCGCCCAGGCACTCGCGGTACAGCTGGATGTGAGCACCCATCTGGTTGAGCGCCGAGGTGAAGCCGAGCCGCGACTCGTAGACCGTCTCGTGGACGATCGAGAGGCCGGAGGCCTGCGTCAGGGCCACGACGAGCGGCTGCTGCCAGTCGGTCTGGAAGCCGGGGTGCACGTCCGTCTCGAGCGCGATGGCGTTGAGCGGGCCGCCCGGGTGCCAGAAGCGGATGCCGTCGTCGTCGATCTCGAAGGCGCCGCCGACCTTCCGGTACGTGTTCAGGAAGGTCATCATCGAACGCTGCTGGGCGCCGCGCACGTAGATGTTGCCGCCGGTGGCGAGGGCCGCGGAAGCCCAGGAAGCGGCCTCCAGGCGGTCCGGGAGCGCCTTGTGGTTGTAGCCGCCGAGCCGGTCCACACCGGTGATCCGGATGGTGCGGTCGGTGTCCATGGAGATGATGGCGCCCATCTTCTGCAGCACGCAGATGAGGTCCTCGATCTCCGGCTCCACGGCGGCGTTGCTGAGCTCGGTGACGCCCTCGGCCAGGACGGCCGTCAGCAGCACCTGCTCGGTCGAGCCGACGGAGGGGTAGGGCAGGCGGATCTTGCAGCCGCGCAGCCGCTGCGGGGCCTCCAGGTACTGGCCGCCCTCGCGCTTCTCGATGGTCGCGCCGAACTGGCGCAGCACGTCGAAGTGGAAGTCGATCGGCCGGCCGCCGATGTCGCAGCCGCCGAGGCCCGGGATGAAGGCGTGGCCGAGGCGGTGCAGCAGGGGCCCGCAGAAGAGGATCGGGATGCGCGAAGAGCCCGCGTGGGCGTCGATGTCGGCGACGTTCGCGCTCTCGACGTGGGTGGGGTCGAGTACGAGCTCGCCCGGCTCCTCGCCGGGACGGACCGTCACCCCGTGCAGCTGGAGCAGACCGCGCACGACACGCACGTCACGGATGTCGGGAACGTTGCGCAGCCGGCTGGGTTCGCTGCCGAGCAGAGCGGCGACCATGGCCTTGGGCACGAGGTTCTTCGCACCGCGGACACGGATCTCGCCCTCGAGCGGGGTACCGCCGTGGACAAGCAGTACATCGTCACTGATGCCGGTCATGAATCTCGCGTTCCGGAGAGGGTGGGCAGGGGGACCAGGGAAAAGGGTAAGGGCCATCACCCCCTTGTTCGTAAGGGCGACGTGGCCTGATGACTGTCATGAATTCGGTACAACACCCTCCGTATCCACCACATGGCGGAGCGTTGCGTTCCGGCTGCTCCGTCCGTGCGCGCTCCTCGCTGCCGCCGTGCGCCCTGAGCTGCGAGCGGTCCGATCTGCCCGCCCGCTCCCCGCGAAGGGGCGATGTGCGGGATCATGGCGGCATGACCGAGGTGTCCTCCCTCACAGGGCGGCTGCTCGTGGCCACCCCCGCCCTCGCGGATCCGAACTTCGACCGCGCGGTGGTGCTGCTGCTCGACCACGACGAGCAGGGCTCCCTCGGCGTGGTCCTCAACCGGCCGACCCCGGTGGGCGTCGGCGACGTCCTGCTGCCCTGGGCGCCGCTGGCCGGAGCCCCGGGCGTGGTGTTCCAGGGCGGGCCGGTGGCGCTGGACTCGGCCCTGGGGCTCGCCGTCATCCCCGGCGAGGAGGGGCCGCTCGGCTGGCGCCGGGTGCACGGGGCGATCGGGCTGGTCGACCTGGAGGCGCCGCCGGAGCTGCTGGCCCCGGCCCTGGGGGGCCTGCGCATCTTCGCCGGTTACTCCGGCTGGGGGCCGGGCCAGCTGGAGGAGGAGCTCGGCGAGGGCGCCTGGTACGTGGTCGAGTCGGAGCCCGGAGACGTGTCCTCACCGGACCCGGAGCGGCTGTGGCGGTCGGTGCTGCGCCGCCAGCGCGGCGAACTCGCGATGGTCGCCACCTATCCGGACGACCCGTCGCTCAACTGACTGGCGCGGGGTTAAGTACCCTGGGTTCCATGAGCACTCTTGAGCCCGAGCGCGGGACTGGCACGGGGACCCTCGTAGAGCCGACGCCGCAGGTGTCGCACGGTGACGGCGACCACGAGCGCTTCGCCCACTACGTCCAGAAGGACAAGATCATGGCGAGCGCGCTCGACGGGACCCCCGTCGTCGCGCTCTGCGGCAAGGTCTGGGTACCGGGCCGGGACCCGAAGAAGTACCCGGTCTGCCCCATGTGCAAGGAGATCTACGAGTCCATGGGCCCCGGCGGGGACAAGGACAAGGGCGGCAAGGACAAGTAGGTCCCACCCTGTCCTCCCTCCCTTTCGCGGGACCCGGGCCCTCGGCGCACCACGGTGCGTCCGGGGGCCTTTGCCGTGCCTGCGGGGCGCGTTAGGGTCGGCGCGACGAGCACCCGGCGGAACGTGCGTTGCGCAGGGCGCAACCGGCTGCCGCGAAGGGCTGACGCATGGACCTGATCCGCACGGGCCTGATCCCCGCACCCCGGGTCGTACTCCTCGACGAGGACGGGCGCCGCTTCGCGTTCGGCCCGGAGCCGCTCCTCGACGCCGGGCCCGGCACCGCATCCGTCGCCCGCTGGATGCGGCGGGAGCTGGGTGCGGCCACCGGATGGGCGCTGCCCGCCGCCGGGGCGGGGGCGGGGGCCGGGGTCGGGGGAGACGCGGTCGCGGAGCTGCGGCTGCGGATCGACCCGGACGCCGCGGGGGACCGCGGGCCGGAGTCGTACCTGATCGACATCGGCGAGGGCGGGGCGGAGCTGACGGGCGCGACGGCCGCCGGGCTGTTCTGGGGTGCCCAGACCCTGCGCCAGCTGCTCGGGCACGACGCGTACCGCAAGGCGCCGCTGCCCGGCCGCAGGTGGAGCCTGCCGTACGCCCGCGTCGCGGACGGCCCCCGCTTCGCCTGGCGCGGGATGATGCTCGACGTCGCCCGGCACTTCATGCCCAAGGACGGCGTGCTGCGCTACATCGACCTGCTCGCCGCCCACAAGCTCAACGTGCTCCACCTGCACCTGACGGACGACCAGGGCTGGCGGATCGAGATCAGGCGGTACCCGCGGCTGACCGGGGTCGGGGCCTGGCGTGCGCGCAGCCGCTGGGGCCACCGGGCCTCGCCGCTGTGGAACGAGACCCCGCACGGCGGCTTCTACACGCAGGACGACATCCGCGAGATCGTCGCGTACGCCGCCGAGCGGCACGTCCGGGTGGTCCCGGAGATCGACGTGCCGGGGCACTCGCAGGCCGCGATCGCCGCGTACCCGGAGCTGGGCAACACCGACGTGGTCGACACGGCGGCGCTCGGCGTCTGGGACGACTGGGGGATCTGCGAGAACGTCCTCGCGCCGACCGAGGCCGTGCTGCGCTTCTACGAAGGGGTCTTCGAGGAGCTGCTGGAGCTGTTCCCGGTGGAGGTCTCGCCCTTCGTGCACGTCGGCGGCGACGAGTGCCCCAAGGCGCAGTGGAAGGCATCCCCGGCCGCGCAGGAGCGGATCCGCGAGCTGGGCGTCGACGGGGAGGACGGGCTCCAGTCCTGGTTCGTCCGGCACTTCGACGGCTGGCTCGCCGAGCGCGGGCGGCGCCTCATCGGGTGGGACGAGATCCTGGAGGGCGGGCTCGCGCCGGGCGCGGCCGTGTCCTCGTGGCGCGGCTACGCGGGCGGGATCGCCGCCGCCGAGGCCGGGCACGACGTCGTGATGTGCCCCGAGCAGCAGGTGTACCTGGACCACCGTCAGGCGGGCGGCGGGGACGAGCCGGTGCCCATCGGGTACGTGCGCTCGCTGGAGGACGTGTACCGCTTCGAGCCGGTGCCGCCGAAGCTGTCGCCGGAGGCCGCCGCCCATGTGCTGGGCGCCCAGGCCAACATGTGGACCGAGGTGACGGAGGACCAGGGCCGGGTCGACTACCAGGTGTTCCCGCGGCTGGCGGCCTTCGCCGAGGTGGTGTGGTCGTGGCAGCCGGCGCCCGAGGAGCGCGACTTCGCGTGGTTCGAGGGGCGGATGGCCGCGCACTACGCGCGGTTGGACGCCCTGGGCGTCGGCTACCGGCCGCCGGGCGGCCCGTTGCCGTGGCAGCGGCGGCCGGGAGTGCTCGGGCGACCGATCGAGGGCGCGCCCCCGAACGTGTGACACGGGCGCGGAGGGGCCGGCCTGAACGAAAAGGGAACGCCTCCGGAACTCTCGCTGGAATTCCCGCTATACGGGGAAAATCGGGCAATAAGGGAGGAGGGTTGTCGAAGGCCGTGTGACGGGGCCCTCCACCCCGTACGGGACACCGCGCGCGGCGGCGGGGCGCCGGGCGGACCCTCGCGCCGGGCGGCCCGGAAGATGTGCCAGAGTTGCCACGTCCCGGCGGTGAGCACGTACCGTACGGCGGACAGGCGTGAGCGCCAGGACCGGGACATCGGGAAGGGGCAGCTGGGTTGACCACGCACGCACCGCACGCACCGCACGCACCTGATTCACCTCAGGGGGCTCAGGGGCAGCAGGCGGCGCAGTCCGTGACGCTGCCGGCCTCGCTCGACGAGGCCGTCGCGGCGCTCACCGCCATGCCCGCCGCCGTTCCCGTCGCGGGCGGCACCGACCTCATGGCCGCGGTCAACGCCGGACTGCTGCGGCCCGCCGCACTGGTCGGCCTGGGCCGGATCAACGAGATCCGCGGCTGGCAGTACCAGGACGGCCACGCGCTGCTCGGCGCCGGCCTCACCCACGCCCGGATGGGGCGGCCCGACTTCGCCGCCCTGATCCCCGCGCTCGCGGCCGCCGCGCGCGCCGCCGGGCCCCCGCAGATCCGCAACGCCGGCACCCTCGGCGGGAACATCGCCACCGCCGCGCCGACCGGGGACGCGCTGCCCGTGCTGGCGGCGCTGGAGGCCGTACTGGTCATCGTCGGCCCGGGCGGCCGGCGCGAGATCCCGGTCTCGCACCTGCTGGCCGGGCGGGAGATGCTGCGGCCCGGTGAGCTCATCGGCTTCGTGCGGGTGCCGCTGCTGCACGCCCCGCAGGTGTTCCTGAAGGCGACCGGGCGGACGGGACCCGGGCGCGCGGTGGCGTCCGTGGGCCTCGTGCTGGACCCGGCGCGCCGCGGTGTGCGCTGTGCGATCGGCGCGGTGGCCCCGATGCCGCTGCGGCCGCTGGAGGCCGAGCAGTGGGTGGCCTCGCTGATCGACTGGGACGGCGGGCGGAGCCTGGCCCCCGAGGCGCTGGAGGCCTTCGGCGAGTACGTCGCGGCAGCCTGCGTCCCCGACCAGGGGGAACCGGTGGCTCCCGGCGTACTGCACCTGCGGCGGACGGTGGCCGTACTGGCACGGAGGGCCCTCGGAAGGGCGCTGACCTCATGAGCGAGAACGAGAACGAGAACGTGACCCAGGGGAACGGCACGGCGGGCTGGGGCTGGGAACCGGTCCCGCAGGGCGGCGAGTACGACTCGGACGCCACGGCCTTCGTGAAACTGCCGCAGGACATGCTGGACGCGCTCGGCACCGGTGAGCCGCTCGCGGCGCCCGGGCACGGCTACGTGCCGCCGCCGATGATCGTGCCGCTGGGCTCGGCCAGCACGGACCCGGCGGCCACCGGCACGTGGGCGATCCCCGTGCAGTGGCCGGAGGCGGGCGGCGATGCGGCGGCCCCGGGCGCGGGCTCCGGTGCGGCTTCCGGTCCGGCGTCCGGGTCCGTGGGCGGCCCGATCCCCGCCTCGATCCCCATCCCGGCATCGGTGGCGGCCGCGTTCGCCGACTCCGACCCGGAGGCCGAGCCGGCGCACGACCCCGGTGCGACGGCGGAGTGGCGGTTCCCCGAAGGGGTGCACGAGCCCGAGGAAGCGCCCTCGACGACCGGCCAGTGGGCCGTACCGGACTTCGCGCAGCAGCAGGACTTCACGCAGCAGGGCGACTACCGCACGGGCGGCGGCCTGGACGCGGACTGGAGCCAGGCCCCGGCAACTCTGCCGGGCGGCGCCCCGGCCCCGTGGGCGTACCTGACGCAGCAGCCGGCCGCCGAGCCGGATTCGGGCCCCGCCGGGACGCACGGCCAGGACGCCGGCGTCCTGCCCGGCACGGACGAGGCAGCGGCCGCTTCGGCCGCTGCCGCCGCCACGGCGCACGCCGCCGGACGCCTGCTCGGCGGGCCCGGTGTGGGCGCCGCGGGCCGCGGGCCGCGGGTACTGGGCGGCCCCGGCGTGGGCACTGCGCTGCAGGAGGCCGAGCCCGCACACCAGGCGCCGCACGACATCGAGGCCGCGCACGGCCCGGCGGCGACGGCGCACGCGGGGGAGCGGCCGCACCCGGGAGCCGCGGCGCAGGAGCCGCCCGCGGCGGCCGGCGGCGTGGACCTCTTCGGCGGAGCACGGGTCGAGCCGCCGGTCGAGGCGCCGGTCGAGGCGTCGGTCGCGGACGCCGCGCAGCCGGCCGAACACGACGAGCCGTCCGACCTCTTCGGGAATGCCGGTCATGCCGGGCACACCGGTCATGTCGCGCATGCGGAACACGCCGAGCATTCCGACCTGTTCGGGCATGCGGGGCGTACGGGGCACGCAGGGCGCGCAGCGCAGCAGTCGGGGCATTCCGGCCCATCCATGCACTCCGCGCACTCGGCGCATCCCGCCGACACCGACGGGCACGGCTTCGCGGCCTTCGGCCAGGCGCCGGAGCCCGCGTCCGAGCCCGCCCAGGACGGCCGCGCCCCCGCGGCGGAGGCAGCCCCGGCGGACGGCCACGGCTTCGCGGAACCGGGCCGCGCGCCCGCACCGGACCACGCCGACGCCGACGGGCAGGCGCCCGCCGAAGCCGCCCCGGCTCCCGCGGAGGTCCCGGCCGGGTCCACGCCGGAGGCGGACACCGCCGACAGCGCGGCGGAGCTCCCGCCCGAGGGAACCGGCGAAGGGATCCCGGCGGAGGTGCCGGCGTACGAGGACGGGACCGGGCCCGCCGCCGTCGTCCACCACGAGCACCCGCACGCCTCCTACGTGCTGCGCGTCAACGGCGCCGACCGCCCCGTCACCGGAGCCTGGATCGGGGAGTCCCTCCTCTACGTGCTGCGCGAGCGCCTCGGCCTCGCCGGCGCCAAGGACGGCTGCTCGCAGGGCGAGTGCGGCGCCTGCGCCGTGCAGGTCGACGGCCGGCTCGTCGCCTCCTGCCTGGTCCCGGCGGCCACGGCCGCCGGAAGCGAGGTCCGCACCGTCGAGGGCCTCGCGGCGGGCGGGGAACTCTCGGACGTGCAGCAGGCGTTGTGCAGGTCGGGTGCGGTGCAGTGCGGATTCTGCGTGCCGGGCATGGCCATGACCATCCACGACCTGCTGGAGGGCAACCACGCCCCCAGCGAGCTGGAGACCCGTCAGGCGCTCTGCGGCAACCTCTGCCGGTGCTCCGGCTACGCGGGGGTCGTCGAGGCCGTGCGCGAGGTCGTGGCCGGGCGGGAGGCCGCGTCGGCCGCCCCCGCGGACGCGGCGCAGGCCCAGACGCAGGGGCACGTTCAGGCACAGGGGCACGTTCAGGCGCAGGGCGAGGGGGCGCCGGAGCCGCGCATCCCGCACCAGGCAGCGCCCGGCGAGGGCGGCATCCACCACGGAGGCACGGCGTGAGCGGGCAGGACGCGGCGACGGCGACGGCGACATCGGCCGTGAACGCCACGGTGACGGCCATGACGGTCCCGGGGGCCGAGGCCGCCGAACCGCAGGCACCGCGCGGCATCGGAGCCTCCGTGGAGGCCACCGACACCCGCGCCAAGACCGAGGGCACCTTCCCCTACGCCGCCGACCTGTGGGCCGAGGGCCTGCTGTGGGCCGCCGTGCTGCGCTCCCCGCACGCCCACGCCCGGATCCTCTCCATCGACACCAAGGCCGCCGCGGAGATGCCCGGCGTGCGCGCCGTCGTCACCCACGCCGACGTGCCCGGCGCCACCACCCACGGCCGCCGGATCGCCGACCGGCCGGTGTTCGCCCACGACGTCGTGCGCCACCACGGCGAGCCCATCGCCGCCGTCGCCGCCGACCACCCCGACACGGCACGCCTCGCCGCGGCCGCGATCGCCGTCGAGTACGAACTGCTCGACCCGGTCACCGACCCCGAGCAGTCCTTCGGCGCCCCCGCCCTGCACCCCGACGGCAACCTGATCCGGCACATCCCGCTGCGCTACGGCGACCCGGAGGCCACCGGCGAGGTCGTGGTCGAGGGCCTGTACCGGATCGGCCGCCAGGACCCCGCCCCCATCGGCGCCGAGGCCGGACTGGCCGTGCCCCGCCCCGACGGCGGCGTCGAGCTCTACACCGCCTCCACCGACCCGCACACCGACCGCGACCTGGCCGCCGCCTGCTTCGGCCTGGAACCGGACCGCGTACGCGTCGTCGTCACCGGCGTGCCGGGCGCGACGGCCGACCGCGAGGACGCCGCCTTCCAGCTCCCGCTCGGCCTGCTCGCGCTGCGTACGGGCTGCCCGGTGAAGCTGGCCGCCACCCGCGAGGAGTCCTTCCTCGGCCACACCCACCGCCACCCGACCCTGCTGCGCTACCGCCACCACGCGGACGCGGAGGGCCGCCTGGTCAAGGTCGAGGCGCAGATCCTGATGGATGCGGGCGCGTACGCCGACGCCTCCGCGGAATCCCTGGCGGCGGCGGTGGCCTTCGCCTGCGGCCCGTACGTCGTCCCGCACGCCTTCGTCGAGGGCTGGGTCGTGCGCACCAACAACCCCCCCTCCGGCCACGTCCGCGGCGAGGGCGCCATGCAGGTGTGCGCCGCGTACGAGGGCCAGATGGACAAGCTCGCGGCCGCCCTCGGCATCGACGGCGCGGAACTGCGCATGCGCAACGTCCTGGCCACCGGCGACCTCCTCCCGACCGGCCAGACCGTGACCTGCCCCGCGCCGGTGGCGGAACTCCTGCGCTCGGTCCGCGACTTCGAGCTGCCCGCACTCCCCAAGGACGCCCCCGAGGACGAGTGGCTGCTGCCCGGCGGCCCGGAGGGCGCGGGCGAGCCGGGCGCGGTGCGGCGCGGCGTCGGCTACGGGGTCGGCATGGTCCACATGCTCGGCGCGGAGGGGGCCGACGAGGTCTCCACCGCCACGGTGAAGGTGGTGGGCGGCGTGGCCACCGTCATCTGCGCCGCGGTCGACACCGGCCAGGGCTTCGGCACGCTGGCCCGCCAGATCGTCCAGGAGGTCCTGGGCGTCGACGAGGTGGCGGTGGCCCCGGTGGACACCGACCAGCCGCCGGCCGGCCCGGCGGCGCACGGCCGCCACACGTGGGTGTCGGGCGGCGCGGTGGAGCGGGCCGCGAAGATGGTCCGCACCCAGCTCCTCCAGCCGATGGCCCACAAGCTGGGCATGTCGACGGAGCTCCTGCAGATCCAGGACGGCCGCATCACCTCCTACGACGGCGCGTTCTCGATGTCGGTCACGGAAGCCATGGCGGGCAAGGAACTCTGGGCGACCGCCCAGTGCCGCCCCCACCCGACGGAACCGCTGGACGCGGACGGCCAGGGCGACGCGTTCGTCGGCCTCGCCTTCTGCGCGATCCGCGCGGTGGTGGACGTGGACGTCGAGCTGGGCTCGGTACGGGTGGTGGAACTCGCGGTGGCCCAGGACGTGGGCCGCATCCTGAACCCCCGCCAGCTGGAGGCCCGTATCGAAGCGGGCGTCACCCAGGGCGTGGGCGCGGCCCTGACGGAGAACCTCCGCACGGTGGCCGGCCTGGTCCGCCACCCCGACCTGACGGGCTACGCCCTGCCGACCGCGCTGGACGCCCCGACGGTCCGCATCGTGAAACTGGTGGAGGAGCGCGACGTGGTGGCCCCGTTCGGCGCGAAGGCGGCGAGCGCGGTCCCGGTGGTGACGACCCCGGCGGCGATCGCCTCGGCAGTCCGCGCGGCGACGGGTCGCCCGGTCAACAGGCTCCCGATCAGGCCGTCCGCGGCGGTGGCTTCGCCCAACTCGTGACCGTGTGACCCGCATTGCACGTGCAACCCGGACTTGGGGCTGTCGGTGCCGGTCGCTAGAGTGATCGACGAGAGTGTGCGCGCGCACGTGCGAACGGGTGCGAACGGGGACGGGGAGTCGGGGAGACCATCGTGGCGGAAGACAACGGCGGGATTCTGGCGGTAGGCCTCTCGGGGGATGTCGCGGCGTCGATCAGAGCCCAGGCAGAAGCCCAGGCGCGGGCCGCGGCCCTGCAGATCCAGTACGACGACATGAAGGACTACCAGAAGCTGGTGGACGGCCTCCTGACGAAGCTTCAGGATTCCCCGGCGCACCACGGCACCCTGGCGGACGGCACGATGCCGGCCGGAGTCCTGGGCACAGGCTTCCCTGCGGCCGAGAAGCTCAACAAGTCCTACACCACCGTCCACTCGGAGCTGCAGAAGCTGTCGAAGGGGCTGGCGGTGCAGATCGAGGCCCTGGGTATCGCCGTCCAGTCCGCCGGCAAGGGCTACAGCGAGGTGGACGAGGAGACGAGGCGGCGCATGGCCGTCATCTCCAAACAAGCCCGCGACGAGTACGTTCCGGAGCGTGACCCGTACACGGAAGAGAAGGGCGTCAGCTCGGAGCCGAACGGGAAGAAGGGGGCTGTCTACGGATGAGCGGATTCGAGAGTTACACGCACGCACAGCTCTACGCGATGATCGCAGCGCTCGACGACGAGGCGGTCAGCGCTCGAGGAACGCAGCTCACCGAGGCCGCCAAGACCATCAAGGAGATCGGCGAAAAGCTCAAGAAACACAAGGTCAAGGGCTGGGAGGGCGAGGCGGCCGAGGCGTTCCAGAACTGGGTGAACCAGGCGGGAAGCGCCACGCTGGTCCTGGCCGACTACAGCGAGGCGGGCGGCAAGTACCTGACGCAGACGGCCCAGGTCATGCGCGAGGTCAAGCCGAAGAACGGCACCGGCGACATGCCGAAGTACAGCGCGTCGGCGGAGGCGAGCCTCAAGGAGGACCTCGCCACGTCCCGTGAGTACCACAACGACCCGGACGCGGTGCAGCTTGGCCAGGAGGCTTGGTCGAAGCTGAGCGGTGACCACGCGCGTGCCGTGGACGCGATGAACAAGCTGTCCGGGTCGTACGAGCAGTCGTCGGCACAGATGGACAAGGCGACGATCCCGACGTTCCCGCCGCCTCCGCAGGTGTTCGTGCCGCCGGATTACTCCACCGATATGGAACGGGGACGTTCGGGGGGTGGTTCCGGACCGGCGAGTTACTCGGGGGGTTCGGCGTCAGGTAGCAACGGTTCTACGAACGACCCGGGCTCGGTGCCCGGGTACCAGTCGAAGACGGACGACGTGCTTCCGGCGGTCTCCGTGCCGGCTACCCCTGATCGCCACGTGGACGTAGACCTCGACGCCGTCGCCACGCTTCCGCCGCTGACCACGCCGACGGTGACGACCACACCCGGGCCCCCGCCGACGACGAGCCTGGTGGGACCCACTCCGGGCCCGCTCGTCCCGCCTGTGACCCTTCCGCCGGTAGGCGGGCTCAAGGGTGGACCTGGGCCGTTCGCCACCGGCTCGGGTATCGGCCCGTACCCGGGTACGGTCGGTCCCGGCCTTCCGGGCGGCAAGATGATCGGCACACCAGGCATGCCCCCGCGTGACGCTGGCATCACTGGCGGCCGTCCGGTGACTTCCACCGGCCCGAGCTCGGGTATCCCGCGCGGCACGGTCATCGGCGAGGGTTCTCAGGCAGGTCGTCCCATGGGCGGCGGTATGGGCCATGGTGCCGGCGGCCACTACGGAGGCAGCCAGCTAGGCTCCCCCGTCGGACGCCGACTGGCGTCGGAGCCCGGAGGCGTCGTCGGGGGGCGTCAGGCCGGTGCGGTCGGTCGCCCGATTGCGGCGGGCCAGCCGTTCACCCAGGGCGGTTCGGGTCTCGTGCGCAACGGTGCGGGTGCCATGGGCCACGCGGGTACCCAGACTCCGGGCCGGCGCCGGGACGACCAGGGGAGCGAACGCCCCGACTACCTGGCCGAGGACGAAGAGACCTGGCAGGGCAACCGTCGTGTTGTCCCGCCGGTGATCGACTGAGCAGAACGGACGTTGCACGGGATGCACATGCGCAAGGCGACCGCTGGCCTGGTGGGCCTTCTGCTGGCCGGGGTCGCCGCGACTCCGGCCCACGCGGAGACCATCCGATCGCAGCAGTGGCATCTCGACGCGATGAAGGCCGACGAGACCTGGAAGATCAGCACGGGCAAGGGTGTCACCGTCGCGGTGATCGACGACGGGGTCAGGGAAATCCCCGAATTGGCAGGGCAGCTCGTCCCGGGAAAGCGGTTCACCATCAAAGGTGGCGACGGGCCTACCGACAAGGGCAGCCACGGTACAACCATGGCCGCCCTGATCGCCGGAACGGGGAAGCACCCGAGCGGTGACGGCGGCTATGGCTTGGCTCCTGGTGCCAAGATTCTCCCAATCCTCGTTGACAACAATGAAAAGGCAACGCCAACGTGGGTTGCGGCAATCCGGTACGCGGCCGACTCTGATGCCAAGATCATCAACATGTCCCTAGGGATCGATGGAACACCCGAGGATGACCGCGCGAGGGCTGAAGCGGTGAAGTACGCCTTGTCCAAAGGCAAGCTGATCTTTGCCGCCGTTGGCAATTATGGCGATTCGACCAATGAGCTCGCCTACCCAGCCGGGACCCCGGGAGTGGTGGGTGTTGGAGCGGTGGATTCTTCAGGCGAACCGACGAAGGAGTCACAGCACGGGCCACAGGTGGATCTGGCCGCGCCCGGTATGGACATTGTGACGGCTTGCACGTCGAAGACGGGCCTCTGTACCAGCCACGGAACCAGTGACGCCTCCGCCCTCGCCTCCGCCTCCGCCGCCCTGCTCTGGTCCGCGCACCCCGAGTGGACCAACAACCAGGTCCTGCGTGTCCTCCTGAACAACGCGGGCAAGCCCGTCGACGGGTCTCAGCGCAACGACTACGTCGGCTACGGCATCGTCCGGCCCCGGGTCGCGTTGCAGACGCCCGGGGATCCCGGTCCTGCCGATGTCTATCCTCTGCCCGACCTGGCCGCCGCATCCCAGGCAGGGGCCAAGCCCGCCTCGCCCGACGCCGCGTCGTCGTCCAAGCCCCCCGCCCCGCAGGCCGCCGAGGAGAAGAAGGGCGGCAGCTCACTCCTGTGGGTCGGGCTGGGGCTCGGGGCGTGTGTGCTCATCGGTGGGGCCGTGACCGCGGTCGTCGTTCGCCGCAACCGTTGATCTGATCCGATCCGACCCCTTCCGACCCGGAGGTTCACGCGATGTCGTTCGACGAGGAGTGGTCGGCGGCTCGCGCCACGGCCGCCGCCGGCGTCACCATGCGGCTCAACCAGGCCCCGGCCGACCCCGGGGGCGGAGCCGGCGGCGCCGATCTCGCGCTCGACCAGGACCAGATCGGAGCCGTCGGCTCCGAGGCGTACAAGCTGCACTCCCGCCTCCAGACCGACGGCAAGCACGCCGCCACCGCGACCGCCGAGGCCGCCGCGGCCCTCACCCGGGAGGGGTTCGCGAGCGGGGCCGCCCTGCTCAAGGCCGGCAACCTCTGGGAGACCCAGGTGAAGACCCTCGTGGCCGCCTGCGCCACCGTCTCCAACGGCCTGAACTACTCGCTCTCCTCCCACGCCAAGGACGAGCAGCAGCTCCACGCGGATTTCACGGCGTCCGCCATCGACAAGTACCTGAAGTAGGCGAGGCGTTCCGCATGCTGACGTACGAGAACGTGATGAACGCGCCCCTGGACAAGCTCCAGACTGCGATCACCGACTGGACGGCCATGGCCGGCAAGCTGGACGAGATGGCCGAGGACGCCCGCAACGGCATGAAGGCGAAGTCCGACAAGGCCGAGTGGAGCGGGGTCACCGCCGGGGTGGCGCGCGGGTTCGTCGACAAGACGGCCAAGGAGTTCGAGGACGCGGCCAAGGCGGCCAAGGGGATGCACCTGGTCCTCGCCGACGCGCACGCCACCTTCAAGGCCGCCCAGGACGAGCTGAAGAGGCTCGCCGCAGAGGCCCCGGCAGCCGGCTTCCGGATCGACGCCACCGGGCGGGTCAGCGCCGTCCCCCTGCCCACCGAGGCCGAACGGAACGCGGCCCGCCACGACCCCGACTACCAGCAGACCCTCACCGCGAACCGCAACGCCTGGCAGTCCCGGGTCGACCGGGCCGTGGAGAACGCCCAGGACGCCGACGACTCCCTGGTCCGCGTGCTCGGGGCGAACGCGACGGACGAACACGACTTCAGCGGACCGAAGTTCACCACCCTCGACGCCGAACAGGCCTCCCGCGCCGCCGACCTGATGAAGAAGGTCACCGGCCCGGGCGGCACGGCCCGCAACGTCGAGGCGCTGCGCGAGCTGGAGGAGCTGCTCGACGACAACCGCGAGGACCCCGAGTTCTCGACGGGCCTGTTCCGGACCATCGGCGCCGAAGGCACCCTGCAGATGTACTCCGCGATGTCCCTGGACGCGACGAGCCTGGGCGCAGCCGGCAAGGACCGGGCGCTGATGGTCGCGAACATCCAGAGCGACATGGGCGCGATGCTCGGCCTCGCCACCCACAAGGACGTCCCGGGCCACCTCGACGCGGCCTGGACGGCCCAGCTGATGAAGGCCGGACGCAAGGAGATGGACGTCTTCGGCGGCGTCCGGCAGATCTACGGCTACCAGGCGCTCGGTGCGCTGCTGCGCGAGGGGAAGTACGACACCGAGTTCCTGACCTCGGTCGGCCGGGACATGATCGCCATGGACCGCAAGGACCCGGACGGCTGGGAGTTCCACACGCCGATCGGCCTGGAGACCGTACTGAACCAGGGTCCGGAGGGCGGCCGCGGTTTCTACCCGCTGACCGGGCTCATGGAGGCGCTGGGCAACAACCCGGACGCGGCGACGGCGTTCTTCAACGAGCCGGTCCGGGAGGACAGCAACAAGGACGGCATCGTCACGAAGGACGACAAGCCGGTCGGCGGCCAGCACGGCAAGGACCGGGGCATGGTCGACTACATGCTCGACAAGAAGCCGTACATGGACGGCTTCGACATCACCCCGACCGGCGATCTCCGCCCGGCCCACCAGGCACTCGGCGACGCCTTGATGGCGGCCGTCTCCCACCGCGGCCCCGGCGACGAGGACGCGCCGCCGGTCGCGCACACCAAGGAGATGGCGGCGGTCATGGAGCGGATCGTCGAGAAGATCGGCGACAAGCCGGAACTGGTCGACGCGAAGCCGGGGGACCCGGAGGGTCCGCTGAACGGCCTGTCCGGGCACTTCGGGCAGATGGCGGCGGAGTACATGCCGGACATCCAGGCAGCCGCGGACAACAACAGCCGCACGATCAAGGCCAACGGAGTGATGGCCGAGTTCGACAAGGCCGGCATGGCCAGGTTCATCGGGGCGGTGGGCCAGGACCCGGACGCCTACGGCGCGATGACCACGGCGCAGCGGACCTTCACCACCGTGCTGGTCAACGACGTGTTCGCCCATCGGGGCGAGTACGCCGATGTCGACGCGGCGATCAGGGTCGCCGTGCATCCGGGCGGAGAGGTCGCCGGCATGCTGGCCCAAGCCCGAGCCGAGGGAACATTCGGCGCGAATGCCCACAAGGTGGAGGAGTACGTCAAGGGCGTCGAGGAGAACGCCAAGTGGGTCAACCGGGGCATCAGTGCGGCAGGCGGAAAGTACCTCGAACTCGTACCCCTCGCCGGGGACGTCGTGGGGGCACTGCAGGAGGACATCGCGGCGAGCGTGGTCGAGGGTGCGAAGGAGGACATCGCGAAGAAGGTCGAGGGCAGCAATCAGCAAGCGGGGACCGACTTCACGAGGTCACAGACGGCCGCGTCGACCGCTGCCGCCGACTCGGTGCGCATCGCGGCGCGGGGGTCGGGTCTGTCCGAGCGGACGGTCAACTCATACGCGGGTGAGGCATCCACCGAGACGGCGAACGCGCACTCGGTGGGACGGGGCCTCGTGGCGACCATGAACGGCGGATCCTGATGTCCGGAGCGCGCGTTCCGTCCGCGGTAGTCGCCGTTGCCCTCGGAACGGCACTGCTGGCCGGCTGCTCGGACGGCAAGGCGTCGGCCGCGCCCGAGCTGCCCTCGTCCACCTGCTTCGGGGTGTTCACTCCGGCCGAGCTCGCGCCCTTCATGGGTACCGGTGACGAGGCGCGGGTCGACTCGCCGGGAGACCTCCGCCTGACCGCGAGCCGGACCAAGGCGATCTGCAACATCGATGTCGACGGCAAGCCCCGCTGGACCGCCACGGCGGAGCGCAGACCTGCGGGGCAGGAGGTCACCTGGGGCTCCGAGGTCGAGAAGCACGACCCCGACGAGCTGCCCTACGCAGGCAACAGCAGGCTGTGGGACAGCGGGGCCGCCGTTGTTCTCGGCTGCACGGGGCCCACGGAAACCTTCGACCTCACGTTGTTCATCGATGCCGTGCCGGACGGGCTGAAGCAGGAGCAGCGGCGCCCCGCGTTCGCCGCTCTGATGAAAAAGTTCATGGAGTCGGCGCGGCAGCAGACCCGCTGCGGCTCCTAGCCGGCCCGGGAAGACCGAGGCCGCCCGGGGGTGCGCCTGCCCCCGGGCGGCCTCCGCCCCGGCGCCGTGGCCGGGAGACCGGGCACACGGCCGTGGTGATGTCCTCGACCGTACGCGGGCGGTCGCGGGACGGGGAAGGAGACGGCCCGGGATGCAACAGGGCTGCCATGCCGCGTTCACGGACGGGCCGGGTCCTAGGACCCGGGGCCGAGGCCGGGATCGGTCGAACGGACAGGGTCGAAACGGGGCTGTGCACCTTACGCTGGGGCGATGAGCGCCCTCGAACCCCGCGTGCCCCAGAGAACCGCACCCCTCCCGACCCCGCCGCAGGGCGGGGTCATGGGGCCCGCGTACCGGACGCTCAGCATCGGGATCATCTCCGTCGTCTTCCTCATCGCCTTCGAGGCGACCGCCGTCGGCACGGCCATGCCCGTCGCCGCCCGCGAGCTCGACGGGATCGGGCTGTACGCCTTCGCCTTCTCCGCCTACTTCACGACCAGCCTCTTCGGCATGGTCCTGTCCGGGCAGTGGGCCGACCGGCAGGGGCCGCTCAAGCCGCTGACCGTAGGGATCGCCGCCTTCGCCTCGGGGCTCGTGGTCTCCGGGACCGCCGGCGCCATGTGGCTGTTCGTCCTCGGCCGCGCCGTGCAGGGCCTCGGCGGCGGACTGGTGATCGTCGCGCTGTACGTCGTCGTCAGCCGGGCCTACGAAGAGCGGCTGCGGCCCGCGATCATGGCCGCCTTCGCCGCCAGCTGGGTCGTCCCCTCCATCGTCGGGCCGCTCGCCTCCGGCACGGTCACCGAGCACCTCGGCTGGCGGTGGGTGTTCCTCGGCATACCCGTGCTCGTCGTCGTCCCCCTCGTCCTCGCGCTGCCCGCCATACGGCGCAGCGCCTCCGGTCCCGTGGGCGGCGAGCCCGCGGCCTTCGACCGGCGGCGGATCCGGCTGGCGCTCGGGATCTCCGTCGGCGCGGGCCTGCTCCAGTACGCCGCCCAGGACCTGCGGTGGCTCTCGCTCGTACCGGGCATCGCCGGCGCGGCCCTGCTGGTCCCGGCCGTGCTGGGGTTGCTGCCGCGCGGGACGTACATGGCCCGGCGCGGGCTGCCGTCCGTGGTGCTGCTGCGCGGGGTCGCCGCGGGGGCGTTCATCGCCGCCGAGAGCTTCGTGCCGCTGATGCTGGTCACCCAGCGGGGGCTCAGCCCGACGATGGCCGGCTTCTCCCTCGCGCTGGGCGGCGTGACCTGGGCGGGCGGCTCGTGGGTGCAGTCGCAGGGGCGGACGGCCCCCTACCGGCAACGGCTGATGGTGATCGGCATGGTACTGGTGGCGCTGGCCATCGCCGCCGCGCCCGCCGTGCTCATCGAGTCCGTCCCCGTGTGGACGCTGGCGCTGGCCTGGGCCGTGGGATGCCTCGGGATGGGCCTGGTGATCGGCTCCACGAGCGTGCTCCTGCTGAAGCTGTCCGCACCGCAGGAGGTCGGCGCCAACTCCGCCGCCCTGCAGATCTCCGACGCACTCGCGAACGTCGTGCTGCTCGCCGCCGGGGGCGCCGCCTTCGCCTCGCTCGGCGGCGGAGCGGTCGGGGCCGCGCACGCGGTGACCGCCGGCGGGGCGGGCGCCTCGCACCCCGCCGCCTTCGCGGCCGTGTTCCTGCCCATGGCGTGCGTGGCACTGGTGGGGGCGTGGGTCGCGACCCGGCTGGAGCCCGCGAAGGGCTGAGCCTCCCGCAAAACCCCGGTGCCGCCACCCCGGACCGGCGGCTACGTTTCCACCCATGAACGAGATCACCATCGGGCTTCCCGGCGCCGAGTGGGCGGAGCTGGGCGATCTGGCCGATGCCACCGGGCGCACACCCGAAGACGTCGTACGGGAGGCCGTACGGGCCCACCTGCTGGCCGAGCGGGAGAAGGTCGCGGTAGCGGCCGGACGGCTCGCCGAGCGGCACGCCCCGCTCCTGAGGAGGCTCGGCGAGTGAACACCACCGAGTGCCGGCGGCACCTCACGCTCGCCGAGGTCCTGGACCTCGCCGGCCACGCCTGCCTGGCCCAGGACCAGCCAGTCGAGCTGCGCGCCCCCGGCCTGCTGGAGTCCGCGGTGCACCGGCCCCGGGCGCGCATGTTGGGGACCCCCGCCTACGAGGACCCGTACGAGCAGGCCGCCGCGCTGCTCCACGGCATCGCCGCCAACCACCCCCTCGTCGACGGGAACAAGCGCACCGCATGGCTTGCGGCCGCGACCTTCCTGGCGGTCAACGGGATCGATCTCGCCGACGCCGACCAGGAGCTCGCCTACGACCTGGTCATCGACGTGGCGGCCGGGCACGAGACGGAGATCGCCCGGATCGCCGGCCGGCTGCGCTCCCTGTGACGGCTGCGTGTGACGCTCGCCGCACCGCCCGAGGTCACGGGCCTGTCCCTCCCCGAGGGGCGGGCCCGCCCCGGTAAGGTGGCCCGGTTGTCCTACGTACGACCGCCGCCGAGAGCACGAACCGGAGACCGTGACTACTACCGCCTCCCACCATCTCTCACCCGCCTTCCCCGGCCGTGCCCCGTGGGGCACCGCCAGCAAGCTGCGTGCCTGGCAGCAGGGAGCGCTGGACCGCTATATCCAGAACCAGCCCCGGGACTTCCTCGCCGTCGCGACCCCCGGCGCAGGCAAGACCACCTTCGCCCTGACCCTCGCCTCCTGGCTGCTCCACCACCACGTGGTGCAGCAGGTGACCGTCGTCGCGCCCACCGAGCACCTGAAGAAGCAGTGGGCGGAGGCCGCGGCCCGGATAGGCATCCGGCTGGACCCCGAGTACTCGGCGGGTCCGCTCAGCAAGGACTACCACGGCGTCGCCGTCACCTACGCCGGTGTCGGCGTGCGCCCCATGCTCCACCGCAACCGCTGCGAGCAGCGCAAGACCCTGGTGATCCTCGACGAGATCCACCACGCCGGCGACTCGAAGTCCTGGGGCGAGGCCTGCCTGGAGGCCTTCGACCCGGCGACCCGGCGCCTCGCGCTGACCGGCACGCCCTTCCGGTCCGACACCAACCCCATCCCGTTCGTGACCTACGAAGAGGGCAACGACGGGATCCGGCGGTCCTCCGCCGACTACACCTACGGCTACGGGAACGCGCTCGGCGACGGCGTCGTCCGGCCGGTCATCTTCCTCTCCTACAGCGGCAACATGCGCTGGCGGACCAAGGCAGGCGACGAGATCGCCGCCCGGCTCGGCGAGCCGATGACCAAGGACGCCATCTCGCAGGCCTGGCGCACGGCCCTGGACCCGCGCGGCGACTGGATGCCCAACGTGCTGCGCGCCGCCGACCAGCGGCTCACCGAGGTCCGCAAGGGCATCCCGGACGCGGGCGGCCTCGTCATCGCCTCCGACCAGGACTCGGCGCGCGCGTACGCCAAGCTCATCAAGGAGATCACCGGGACGAAGGCGACCCTGGTGCTCTCCGACGACACCGGGGCGTCGAAGAACATCGACACCTTCAGCGCGAACGACGACCGCTGGATGGTCGCGGTCCGCATGGTGTCCGAGGGCGTCGACGTACCGCGCCTCGCGGTCGGCGTGTACGCGACCACCATCTCCACCCCGCTGTTCTTCGCCCAGGCCGTCGGACGCTTCGTGCGCTCGCGCAGGCGTGGGGAGACGGCGTCCGTGTTCCTTCCGACCATCCCCTACCTCCTCGGCTTCGCCAACGAGATGGAGGTCGAGCGCGACCACGTGCTCGACAAGCCGAAGAAGCAGGGCGAGGAGGACCCGTACGCCGAGTCCGAGAAGGAGATGGACGAGGCGAACCGGCAGGAGGACGAGGACACCGGCGAGGACGAGCAGATGTCCTTCGAGGCGCTGGAGTCCGACGCCGTCTTCGACCGGGTCCTGTACGACGGCGCCGAGTTCGGCATGCAGGCGCACCCGGGCAGCGAGGAGGAGCAGGACTACCTCGGCATCCCCGGGCTGCTGGAGCCGGACCAGGTCCAGATGCTGCTGCAGAAGCGGCAGTCCCGGCAGATCGCGCACAGCCGGCGCAAGCCCGACTCCGAGGCGGACCTCCTGGAGCTGCCGGCCGACCGGCGGCCCGTGGTTTCCCACAAGGAACTGCTGGAGCTGAGGAAGTCGCTCAACACGATGGTGGGCGCGTACGTCCACCAGAGCGGCAAGCCGCACGGGGTGATCCACACCGAGCTGCGGCGCGTCTGCGGCGGGCCGCCGAGCGCGGAGGCGACGGCGGGGCAGATCCGCGAACGCATCAAGAAGGTGCAGGAGTGGGCGACCCGTATGCGGTGAGTGCGGTGAGTTCGCCCAGAACGCGTGACGGGGTCCGTGCGGAGGTTCGCACGGACCCCGTGCTCGTCCCCTCATCTCCGCGCCTGTGTGAATCGTTGTCACGAAACGACACTTGAGGCGATCAGGAAACGGCACAAACAGGTAGCTCGCGCCCGGATTCTGGACGAGCCCTTCCGCTGAGCGGACCTGCTCGCTACATTCCCCGCATCGAACGCACCGTGGCAGCGCCGCCGCGGGAGCGCAGCCGGTGCAATGGCCGCTACCGGCGGCCTCTCCTGTGCGCCGCCGTGGGACCGGCGGCGTGCCACCTCGAGAGTCACCGCCGCTCACCGAAAGAGGGAGAGGCGTCGTGACCGCGGAAACCTCCCAGACTCTCGACAGAGGGCTCAGAGTCCTCAAACTGCTCGCCGACACCGACCACGGTCTGACCGTCACCGAGCTCTCCAACCGCCTCGGCGTCAACCGCACGGTCGTCTACCGGCTCCTCGCCACCCTCGAACAGCACGCCCTGGTCCGCCGTGACCTCGGCGGCCGGGCCAGGGTCGGACTCGGGGTCCTGCGACTGGGCCGACAGGTGCACCCGCTCGTGCGCGAGGCGGCCCTGCCCGCGCTGCGGTCCCTCGCCGAGGACATAGGCGCCACCGCGCACCTGACCCTCGTCGACGGCACCGAGGCGCTCGCCGTCGCCGTCGTGGAGCCGACCTGGACGGACTACCACGTGGCCTACCGGGCCGGTTTCCGTCACCCGCTGGACCGGGGCGCCGCCGGGCGGGCCATCCTGGCCGCCCGTCAGGGCTCCCTCATCGAGCCGGGGTACACGCTGACCCACGGCGAGCTCGAAGCGGGCGCCAGCGGGGCCGCGGCGCCGCTGGTGGGCATCAGCGGGCTGGAGGGCAGCGTCGGCGTCGTCATGCTGGCCGACGCCGTGCCGGAGCGGGTCGGGCCGCGGGTGGTCGACGCGGCGCGCGAGGTCGCCGACGCCCTTCGCTAGGCCGCGGGCCCGGCGGACGCCCTCGGGCTGCTGTGCGTTGCCGGGTGCGGCGCCGTTGCGGGGGCGCTGCCCCCGGGCCCCCGAGCCTCAAACGCCGGCGGGGCTGGATGGTGCGGCGGGGCTGGAGTGTGCGGCGGGGCTGGTCGGGGGCGGGGGCGGATAGATTGGGCGGGTGCTCTCTCGCCTCACACGTCTGCCGCGTCCCGCCGCCCTGGCCGTCTGTGCCGTGCCCGTGCTCGGGCTGTTCGCCGCAGCGGCCTTCGCGCCGCTGCCCTTCGTGGTCGCCGTGCCCGGGCTGACGGCCGACGTGCTGGGGTCCGACCAGGGCAAGCCCGTCATCACCGTCTCCGGGGCACCCGTCCGGGACACCAAGGGCCAGCTGCGGATGACCACCATCCGGGCCACCGGTCCGTCCTCGACGATGACGCTGCCCGAGCTCGTCGGCCACTGGTTCAAGACCGATCAGGCGGTCCTGCCCCGGGAGGCCGTCTACTCCACCGGCGGAAGCGACGAGGAGATCGAGAAGCACAACCTGGAGGAAATGGCCAAGTCGCAGTCGGCCGCCGCCGACGCCGCCCTCGGCTTCCTGCGCAAGGATCCCAAGGACGTGAAGGTCGAACTCAACCTCGCCGACGTCGGCGGCCCGAGCGCCGGGCTCCTCTTCTCCCTCGGCATCATCGACAAGCTCGACGGCGACGGCAGCGGCGGTGACCTCACCGGCGGCCGCAACATCGCCGGCACGGGCACCATCACCGCCGACGGCAAGGTCGGCGCCGTCGGCGGCGTGGCCCTGAAGACCCAGGCCGCGCGGCGCGACGGGGCCAGCGTGTTCCTCGTACCGAGGGACGAGTGCGCGGACGCCCAGTCGGAGCTGCCCGAGGGGTTGCAGCTGGTGCCCGTCACTTCGCTGACGGATGCGGTGAACGCTCTTCGCGCACTGAACCGGGGAGAGCCGGCCCCGTCCTGCTGACCTCCGGCTGGCACTCCATCGCGCGCCAGGCCGGGAAGACCAGCGGGGCGAGCGTCGTGAGCAGGTACGTGCCGCCGAAGAGCAGCAGCGCGGTGCCCACGCCGAAGCCGTCGACGAGCAGGCCCGCCGCCAGTCCGCCCATCGGCATGGTCAGCTCGCAGCCCGCCGTTGTCACCCCGGCGACACGGCTGCGCAGCTCCTCCGGCACCCGCTCGTAGAGGACCGTCGACAGGATCGGGTTCAGCATGCCCACGCCCAGGCCGGCCAGCGCCATCGTCACCGCGAGCGGCAGTGTCGTGTCGGTGAGCGCGGCCACCGCGTACCGGGTCGCGCCGGACACCAGGAAGGCCGTCGCGAACACCGCCCGGCGGGGGAACCGCTCGCCCCACATCCCGTAGAGCAGGGCGCCCAGCAGGGCGAAGCCGCCGAAGAGGGAGACCATCAGGCCGATCGCGGTGGCGCCGCCGAGGACGTCCCGGCCGTGCACGGGCAGCAGGACCGAGGACCAGCCCTGGTCCAGGCCGTTGGTCATCATGACCATCACCGTGATGCCCAGCAGCAGCCGGGAGCGGGCCAGGAAGGCCCAGCCCTCGCCGAGTTCGGCGCGGTAGGCGGCGAACGAGACCTTGCCCGCGGCCCGTTGCGGCTCGGCGGCCGGGACCCCGCGCAGGAAGGCGCCGACGAGCAGCGCCGACACCCCGAAGGTGGCCGCGTCCAGCAGCAGCACGGTCTCGGCGCCGAACGCCGCGATCAGTACGCCGGCCACGGCGGCCCCGATCATCCGCGCCCCGCGCGAGACCGCGTCGTAGAGGCTGGCGGCCCGGGCGAGGGTGGTGCCGGCGTGCTCGGCGAGGTTCGGCAGGAGCACGCCCCGGGCGGTCAGCCCGGGGGTGTGCACGAGGCCGCCGAGGGCCATCAGCGCGCACAGCATCCAGAACTCCAGCACGCCCAGGTGGTGCAGGAGCGGGATCGCGCCGACCGACAGGCCGCAGATCAGGTCGGAGGCGGCGGAGACCCGGCGGCGGCCGATCCGGTCGATGACCGGTCCGCCGACCAGGGCGGCCACGATGACGGGCAGGGTGGCGCAGAAGGCGACGACCCCGGCCCGGCCGGCGCTGCCCGTGGTCTGGAGCACGAACCACGGGACGCCGATGAGGGTGAGTGAACTCCCGGCTATGGAAACGGTGTTGGCGGCCAGTACGGCGACCAGCGGGCGGCGGTTCGAGGGGCGTAAGGCCTGGCTGGGGGCATGGTCGGCGGAGGGCACGGCGAACTCCTTCGGGTGCGGTGGCGGTCGCGCGGTGTGCCGGTGCGCGGTGCGGTGGTGGTCACGCGGGGCGGCGGGAGGCCGCGTGCGGCTGCTACTCGGACGCGGAGCGCGGGAGGACGTGCGTGTGGATGCGGACGGTCCGGGTGTCCTCCGCCTCGGGCAGGTCCCGGTAGGTGTTGACCACGTCGTGCAACCGGCCGACCAGTTCCTCGCTCTGCCCTGGCGTCAGCCGCAGTGTGAAGTCGCTGAGGTCGGCGCCGGGCTCCCAGCGGCCCAGCCGGTTCTGGGTCTCGGAGATCCAGGCGGAGACCTCCTGGGTGTGGTTCGCGGCGACGGCCTGCAGGAAGACCGCGGCCGCGCTGCTCGTGGCCGGGTCGGCGTCGTGGATCAGCGATCCGTCGAAGCCGGTGCCCTCGTGCGCGGCCTGCCACCAGCGCTCCCGGCCCTTGCCGTGCCCGACCGCGTCCTCGACGAAGCCGTGCGCGGCGAGCTGGCGCAGGTGGTAGCTGGTGGATCCGCTGGACTCCCCGAAGCGTTCGGCGAGTTGGGAGGCGGTGGCCGGGCCCTTCCGGCGCAGGTCGGCCAGCAGCTGCATCCGCAGGGGGTGGGCGAGGCCGCGCAGGGCGCGGGCGTCGAGCATGCGCAGGGTGGGCTCCACGGGCTCCCGCCCCTCGGCGGGCGTGCTCTCGGGACGGCTCTCGGGACGGCTCTCGGGCATGCCTCGACCCTAGGGATGCAAAGAGTTCTCTGCAAGGGTTTGTTTGCAGAGAATCCTTTGCATCACTGGGCCCGGGTGTCGTCCTCCGCGGCCTGCTCCACCAGCGGGATGATCCGGAAGGGCACCGGGTTCTCCATCACGATCGCCGTCGAGGCCCTGACGATCCCCTCGAAGCCGACGACGCGGTCGATCACCCGCTGGAGATCGGCGTTGGAACGGGCCACCAGCCGGCACAGCATGTCCCCGTGCCCGGTGGTGGTGTGCAGCTCCAGCACCTCCGGGACCCCGTCCAGGTGCGCCCGTACGTCGGCCCCCTGCCCCTGCTTGATCTCCAGCGTCGCGAAGGCGGTCACCGGATACCCGAGGGCCGTCGGGTCGACCTGCGGGCCGAAACCGCGGATGACCCCGCTGGACTGCAGTCGGTCCAGGCGCGCCTGCACCGTCCCGCGGGCCACGCCCAGCCGGCGCGAGGCCTCCAGTACCCCGATCCGGGGCTCGCGTGCCAGCAGGACGATGAGCCGGCCGTCGAGTTCGTCGATGCCCATGGATGCCTCCGGGTGCCCACGCGTGCTCGTGGGTGGTCATAGTGCACAGATGTTTCAGCCATGCTCCGGCCATGCTGGGCAGTTTGTACAGTCATTCAGGAAACTATTGCGCAGCTTGTGGATCGGCGGGACTCTGCGCTCATGACTGAGTCTCTGGCGAACCTCGAAACCACCCCGCACACCGCGCGTGAGGCAGACCCCTTCCCCGTGAAGGGGATGGACGCGGTCGTCTTCGCCGTCGGCAACGCCAAGCAGGCCGCGCACTACTACTCGACCGCCTTCGGCATGAAGCTCGTCGCCTACTCCGGACCGGAGAACGGCAGCCGTGAGACGGCCAGCTACGTCCTGACCAACGGCTCCGCCCGCTTCGTGCTGACCTCGGTCATCAAGGCGACGACCGACCACGGCCGCTTCCTCGCCGAGCACGTCGCCGAGCACGGCGACGGCGTCATCGACCTCGCCATCGAGGTCCCCGACGTCCGCGCCGCCTACGCCTACGCCGTCGAGCAGGGCGCCCGCGGCCTGGACGAGCCGTACGAGGTCAAGGACGAGCACGGCACGGTCGTACTGGCCGCGATCGCGACGTACGGCCAGACCCGCCACACGCTGGTGGAGCGCGGCGACTACACCGGCCCCTACCTGCCGGGCTACGTGGCCGTCGAGCCGATGGTCGAGGGCCCGGCCAAGCGCACCTTCCAGGCCATCGACCACTGCGTCGGCAACGTGGAACTCGGCCGCATGAACGAGTGGGTCGCCTTCTACAACAAGGTCATGGGCTTCACGAACATGAAGGAGTTCGTGGGCGACGACATCGCGACCGAGTACTCGGCGCTGATGTCCAAGGTGGTCGCGGACGGCACCAAGAAGGTCAAGTTCCCGATCAACGAGCCGGCGATCGCGAAGAAGAAGTCGCAGATCGACGAGTACCTGGAGTTCTACAACGGCCCCGGCGTCCAGCACATCGCGCTGGCCTCGAACGACATCGTCTCCACGGTCCGCTCGATGCGCGCCGCGGGCGTCCAGTTCCTGTCCGTCCCGGACACCTACTACGACACGCTCGGCGAGTGGGTCGGCGACACCCGGGTGCCGATCGACGAGCTGCGCGAGCTGAAGATCCTCGCCGACCGCGACGAGGACGGCTACCTGCTGCAGATCTTCACCAAGCCGGTGCAGGACCGCCCGACCGTCTTCTTCGAGATCATCGAGCGCCACGGCTCGATGGGCTTCGGCAAGGGCAACTTCAAGGCGCTGTTCGAGGCCATCGAGCGCGAGCAGGAGAAGCGCGGCAACCTCTGACGTCGCGCACGTGCCTTCAGGCCCCCGGCAGCCGCCGGGGGCCTCGGGCTGCCGTCGGCCCCGGTGCGAGGGCACGGACACACCGCCGCGTGGTGCCCTCCGGAGGGGAGTGGGCCAAAATGCGGCGCCCGTCCCACCCGCGCACCGGGCCGCACGGTCGGCCCGCCGCGCCGTACGGCCGCGCCCCCGGCAGGCGGCGCGTCAGCGGGTGGCGGACGGGGACGGCTTCGGCTGCGGCTTGGCCGCCGCGGGCTTCGGCTTCGGCGCGGGGTTGGGCTTCGGGAGTTCCGGCTCGACCCACGGCGTGACCGGCTGCAGGTGCTCAGGGCCGCCCGGCGGCGGCTGGCCGATCGCCGCCAGCGCCTCTTTCGCCAGCGGCCCGCGCACCGGCGAGAAGTACGGGTTCGTCCGCAGCGCCTCCTGCAGGTGCCGCCGCGCCCCCGCCTCGTCGCCGAGGGCCCGCTCGATCATCGCCCGGTGATAGGCGAAGTCGGCGTTGCGCAGCCCCGGCTCCGTCGCCTTCTTCGCGTACTCCAGCGCCGCCGTGTGATCACCCGCCCGGTGCAGCGCCCACCCCAGCGCGTCCGCGGCCTGCATGCTCTTGTGCCGCTCCCACTCCTGCGACAGGCGCCGCACCGCAGCCGCCGGATCCCCGTGGTCCGCCTCGTACAGGCCCAGGACCACGTCCTCGTCCACGCCGTTCGCGCCGTCCCGGACCGCCATCGTCGTCAGCGCCTCGTACTGTGCGCGCGCCTCCTGCTCCCGGCCCAGCGACTCCAGCAGCTCGCCCAGCTCCCGGGCCAGCTGCGGCACCGGGGTCCGCCCCAGCGCCATCCGGTAGTCCCGCACCGCCTCCCCGCCGCGCCCCAGCGCCGCCAGCGCCCGCGCCCGGCCCGCCAGGGCCTCCGCCTGCGCCGGATCCGTCCGCAGCGCCCCCTCGTACTGCCGCAGCGCCTCCGCCGGGTCGCCCCGCTCCCAGGACAGCTCCCCGAGCCGGAACAGCGCGTACGCCTTCTCCGCCGGAGCCTTCGCCGCGGCCGCCGCCGACTCCATCGACACCACCGCGTCCTCGCGCCAGCCGCGGTCCCGGTACACCTGCGAGGCCCTGACATGGGCCGCCAGCCCCGGCCGCAGCTCCAGCAGCAGCTCCATCGCCTTCTGGGCGCCCTTGTAGTCGCCGAGCCCCGTGTACGCGTCCACCAGCACCGGGTACGCCGTCCACTGCCGCGGCGCCTGCGCCCGGACCAGCTCGCCCCACTTCCTGCCGGTCCCGAAGTCCCGCCGGGCATTGGCCAGCGAACCCATCGCCGTCATCGCGTCGAAGTTGCCCTTCTCCGCGGGGCGCACCTCCAGCGACCGCTTCAGCGCCTTCTCCGCCTTCGGGTACCAGGCCGAGTCCGCGGTCCGCCGCGCCTGTTCGAGGTAGGCGGAGCCGAGGACCGCCCACGAGGCGTCGTCGTCGGCGTGCGAGGCAACCCACTTCTCCCGGTCCGCCACCAGCGCCACCACGTCCGTCGCCGAGGCGGGCGCGCCCATGCCCACCGCCGTGGCGGCGCGCTCGCTCGGCCCCGGAGGGCGCGCGTCGTCACCGGTCCGGGCAGGCCGGATCAACAGGGCCCCGGCGATCAGGACCACCGCCACCCCGGCGGCCACGAGCGTCTTGCGGCCGGTGAAGGTCACGGGCGGCGCCGGCGTCTGCGAATCCTCGTCGAAACGGTCCATGGGGTCACTGTGCGTCAATATGAAGAGCGTGCCGAGGTGTCCGAAGACGTGCGCGGGCGTGTTCACACCGATGGCCCCGGCTGCCACGCTGGCCCCATGGATGATGACCTCTCCGCACGTCTGCGAGCGAGCCTCCTCGAAGGGCTCCCCGCCGAGGCCCTGCTCACCGACCCCCAGGTGACCGCCTCCTACGCCACCGACATGGCCAGCTTCTGCGCCGCCGGCACCCCGGCGGTCGTCGTCCTGCCCCGGACCGTCGAACAGGTGCAGCACGTCATGCGCACCGCCACCGCCCTGCGGATCCCCGTGGTCCCGCAGGGCGCCCGGACGGGCCTGTCGGGCGGAGCCAACGCCTCCGACGGCTGCATCGTGCTGTCCCTGGTGAAGATGGACCGGATCATCGAGATCAGCGCCGTCGACCGGATCGCCGTTGTCGAGCCGGGCGTGGTCAACGCCGTCCTCTCACGGGCCGTCGCCGAACAGGGGCTCTCCTACCCGCCCGACCCCTCCAGCTGGGAGCAGTGCACCATCGGCGGCAACATCGGCACCGCCTCGGGCGGCCTGTGCTGCGTCAAGTACGGGGTCACCGCCGAGTACGTGCTCGGCCTCGACGTCGTCCTGGCCGACGGGCGGCTGCTGCGCACCGGCCGGCGCACCGCCAAGGGCGTCGCCGGATACGACCTGACCCGGCTCTTCGTCGGCTCCGAGGGCAGCCTCGGGATCGTCGTCCAGGCCGTACTCGCCCTCAAGCCGGCGCCGCCCCGGCAACTGGCCCTGGCCGCCGAGTTCCCCTCCGTGGCCGCCGCCTGCGAGGCCGTCTGCGCCGTCATGGAGGCCGGACTGACCCCCTCCCTGCTGGAACTGATGGACCGTACGACCGTCCACGCCGTCAACGCACTCGGGAAGATGGGCCTGCCCGAGGCCACCGAGGCGCTGCTGCTCGCCGCCTTCGACACCCCGCACGCCCCCGAGGACCTCGCCGCCGTGGGCGAGCTGTGCACCGCCGCCGGAGCCACCGCCGTCGTACCCGCCGAGGACCAGGCGGAGTCGGAACTGCTGCTCCAGGCCCGCCGGATGGCCTTCCCCGCCCTGGAGGCGCTCCGGCCCGCCACGATGATCGACGACGTGTGCGTGCCGCGCTCGCGGCTCGGGGAGATGCTCGACGGGACCGCCGCCATCGCCCGCGCCCAGGGCCTGCTCCTCGGCGTCTGCGCGCACGCCGGCGACGGCAACACCCACCCGATCGTCTGCTTCGACCCCGCCGACGAGGACGAGACGCGGCGGGCCCGCGAGTCCTTCGGAGAGATCATGGGGCTCGGCCTCTCCCTCGGCGGGACCATCACCGGCGAACACGGCGTCGGCGTCCTGAAGAAGGAATGGCTGGCGCGCGAACTCGGCCCGGTCGGACTGGAGATGCAGCGCGCCGTCAAGCATGCCTTCGATCCACTGGGGCTCCTCAATCCGGGCAAGCTCTTCTGAGACCCGGGCGAGCTCCTCCGCTATTCGGGCGAGGTCCTCCGGAACCCGGGTGAGCTCTTGCGACCGTACGAGGCGCAGGTGACCGCCCCGCCTACGGCGGCCGCCCGGTCTGCGGCCGCCGCCCGGGGTCCGGGGCCCGTGCGTCATCACAGGTCCCCGTCCGCCGACTCGTCCGACGGCCACGGGTCGCGCAGCCACAGGTCGTCGGCCGGGGTCGGGGCGAGCAGCTCGGCCAGCGCCGCGTCCAGGCCGAGCCGCTCCGACTCGCTGCCGGGCGGGACGACCCGCAGGGTCCGCTCCAGCCAGGCCGACACGGCGAGGGACGGGGCCTCCAGGAGGGCGTCGCCGTCGGGGGAGCTGAGTGCCATGCAGAGCACGGCCTCGTTGTCGACCTTCGTGGGCCAGATCCGGACGTCGCCGTGCCCGCAGGGACGGAACACCCCCTCGACGAGCAGCTCGCGCGCGAAGGTCCAGTAGACCGGGGTGCTGGAACCGGTGTGGAAGGTGACGTGGACGGCGTACGGGTCCTCCGTGAGGTAGAGCAGGCGCGCCGGGACGGGGATGCTGCGTTCTGGGGAAAGGACCAGCTTCAGTTCCAGCTCGCGCTCGATGACGGGGTGGTGCATGACGGCCTCACTTCGGTCGGTGCGTGGGGCCGGATGGCACCCCACACCCGCTGAGAGCTCCGATGTGCCCGGGTATGACGCGACTTTCGGCGACGAACGCGAGATTGGCCGGATCCTGTCGGCTGACCGAAAACAGCCGTGAGGAGTGACGTTCGCTCAATGGCTTGGATTCTCCCGTTACCGGACCTGTCGGGCCACGGTTCTTGGCTATGGTCCTCCCCTTGCACAAGCCTCAAGCCACGATCGGAGTTGGGGACATGACGGCCTCCCCTGGTGACGGCGAGCACGCGGCCCGCGAGGGCTACTACCCGGATCCGTCCATCCCGGGGTACATCCGGTACTGGAACGGCGCGGCCTGGGTCCCGGGTACGAGCCGACCTGCCCCGGCGGCGCCCGCACCCGCCCCCACGCCCGTCCCCGTGCCCGCTCCCGCTCCGGTCCGCCCCCTCCCCGCCCCGGCTCCCGTCGCCGCGCCCGCCGTCCGCGCCGACGAGACGGGGCCGGTGTTCCTGGACGAGACCTCCATGACCGAGACGCTGCCGGAACCCGCACCGGCTCCGGAGCCGGAGCCCGCGGCCGCGCAGGCGCCGGCCCCCGTGTGGCAGGCCGACCCCGTGCACCAGGCCGGCTTCGGCGGGCCGCGCGACCGCCGGGTGTCATGGGGCAGCCCGCAGGAACCCGAGGCCGAGCCGGAGGCCGCGCCCGCACACGCGGCCGCCCCGGGCCCGGCCCCGGCGCCGGCGGCCGAGCCCGAGCCGGGGCAGCCGTCCGCCCGGCCCGCGGGGATCTCCCTGGCCCGTACGCCGTCCGCCGCGGCGGCGCCCGCGCGGCTCCCCGCACAGTCCTCCGCGGGCATCCTGTCGGCGCGCTCCCCGGCCGCGCAGGCCCCCGCGGCCCCGGCCGCCCCGGCATGGCCCGACGCCCCCGGAACGGGCGGCCCCGGCCCCACCGGTGTCACCTCCGCCTGGCCCGAGGCGGCCCCCGCACCCGCCCGCACCCCCGCTTCTGCTCCCGCTTCCGCTTCCGCTCCCGAGCGTGCCGCCGCTCCCGAACGGGCGGATGCGCCGGCGCCCGCCCGCCCCGAGGTGTGGGAGCCCCGGCCCGCGGGAGTCCGCCCGAAGGTCCCGCAGCCCGCCGCGGACGCCGCCCCGGCGGAGCCGAAGCCCGGGAGCTGGGAGCCGCGCGGAGCGGAGGAGGCCCGCACGGGCGCCCGTACCGGCCGCCCCGCCACGCCCCGGGCCGTGTTCGAGCGGATGGCCGAACGGGCCGTGCGCCCCGCCGGGCTGGTACGCCGTACCCTCGCCCGGGCCCTGGACTCCCTCGTGTTCGGCGCCGTCGCCGCCGCCGTCGCCCGGCCCCTCCTGCCAGGGGCCGCCGCCCACGTCCAGGCCAAGGTGGACGCCGCCCGGGCGAGCGGCCGCACCACCACCGTCTGGCTGCTCGACTCGACCATTGCCGGCAGCCTCGGCCTGGTCTTCGCAGCCGTCCTCCTCTTCGGCCTCCTCTACGAGGTGCTGCCCACCGCCCGCTGGGGCCGCACCCCGGGCAAGAAGCTGTTGGGCGTCCGGGTGCTGGCCACCGCCACCCTGCGCCCGCCGTCCTTCGGCGCGGCACTGTGCCGCTGGCTCGTGTACGCCTTCCTGGGCCTGCCCGGCAGCCTGTGGTGCCTCGTGAACCGCCCCCGCCGGCAGGCCTGGCACGACAAGGCGGCCAAGACGTACGTGGCCCGCTAGGGGGTGTCCCGGGGCCGGCCCCCCCGAATGGACGCTGTCCCGTTGCGGGGGCGGCGGAGCCGGGTTCGACTCGGGCCATGAGTACCGACCAGCCGCCGCCGGGCCAGCCGCCCGAGGAAGACCCGTTCCTCAAGAAGCCCCAGGAACCGACGCCTCCGTCGGGCGGTTCACCGTACGGACCGCCTCCGCCCGGAAGCGGCGGCCCGCCGCCCCCGGGAGGCTCCGGCCCCGGCGGCGGGGGATATCCGCCCCCTCCGCCCCCGTACGGCGGCGGAGGCGACCCGTACGGCAGTGGCGGCGGCTACGGCATGCCCGACCCGCTCGCGGGCATGCCCCCGCTCGCCGACTTCGGCAAGCGGCTCGCCGCGCGCGTCATCGACGTGGTGATCGTCGCCGTCCCGCTGTTCCTCATCCAGCTGGCCTTCGGCACGAACCGCTACATGGTCGAGACCGACCGGGGCGAGGACGTCAGCGAGGTCTTCACCAAGTCGTACAGCGGCAGCGGTCTGATCATGACCCTGATCTCGATCGTCGCGTACCTCGGCTACGACTGGTGGTTCACCAAGAAGGACGGCCGGACCGTCGGCAAGAAGGCGATGGGCCTGCGCGTCGCCATGCTCAACGACGGCTCCGTGCCGAACTCCGGCACGTCCCTGACCCGGGCCGCCGTGCTCTGGCTGCCGACGCTGATCTGCTGCTTCTGCCTGTGGCCGATCGCGCTGATCATCTCGATCCTCGTCGACAAGCCGTACAAACAGGGCCTGCACGACAAGGCCGCCAAGACCGTGGTGGTCCAGGCGACCTAGCGGACACCGCGCACGGGCGCACCTGCGACGCGGGCGGCCTCCCCCCGAGGGAGGCCGCCCGCGTCGCGTCGTGTGCGCCACGGGTGAAGGCTCAGTGGTGGACGGGGTGTTCGGCCGACGCCGTCCGCTGCTCGGGCGCCCGGGCGTCCGGAGCCGCCCCCGCGGCGGACGCGGTCGGCGCGCCGGCGCCGCCCGTACGCGCCGCGTGGCGGCCGCGGCGCTTCGGAGCGGGCACGGTGAGGGCGACGAGCAGGCCCAGGGCGAGCGCGGCGGCGGAGATGACCGCGACGCCGAGCCCGGTGCTCGTCTGTGAGAGCAGCAGCATGGCGATCGTCGACACGATGACCGTGGCGGACCCGTACGCGAGCTGTGCGGCAGTCGGACGCGGCATGGCGATATCCGTCCTCGGTGAGGGGGAGGGGGAGTCGGCTCAACCAACGTCGCGCGTCAAGTGACTCCATGACGGGATGCCCGGGGCAAGCCCCCGGTAAGCGTGACCTAACACACGGTGCTGGAGCACAGGGGGCGCACGGGATCATTTTTCACGCCCCGTAGGGGGGAGAAAGGGGACGCTACGGACCCGTTTCGGGGTCGGGAAGGGTCCTTCGCCCCGTATGGCAGGGGAACGTCCGGATAGCGGAACTCCCTGACCGCATAGTGCAGTTGTAAGGTTCAAGTCAAGGTCTGTCTTTTCTCGCGTCTCTCCGGTCAAATGTCGTCACTTGAGACGCGCGCCGCGCGGAACCCCCCGCTCCTATGGAGAAGTTCCGAACTCAGACGCTGCGGCCGCGGGAGGGGAACGACATCAAGTGACCAGCAATTCCGCCCGACGGCGTGCGATCCGCGCTGCCGCCGTCACCGTGACCATGGCCGCATGCGCGACCAGTGCAACCTTCTTCACCGTCACCGCGGCCCAGGCCGAGGGCAAGGCCCCGGCCGCCCCGGTGGCCGACCGGCAGGACCCGACCACTCCTGCCAAGGTCGTCGAGCACGACCTCAAGGGCCCGTTCAGCGAGCAGCAGGCCCAGCAGCGCAAGGCCGCTCTGGACCAGGTGCTCCAGGGCAAGAAGGGCGTCGAGCAGCGCGGCGCCTCCAAGGTCGTCAAGCTGGACGACAAGAAGTACGTCGAGCTCGGCCGCGAGAAGACCGACAAGATCTTCACGATCCTCGTCGAGTTCGGCGACCAGGTCGACGGCACCACCATGCACGACCCGGACGGCCCCGGCCCCAAGCCGGCCGTTCCGAAGTACGGCGGCACCCCCGGTCCGCTGCACAACACGATCGCGCAGCCCGACCGCGCCAAGGACAACAGCACCGCCTGGCGCAAGGACTTCAGCCGTGAGTACTTCCAGGACCTGTACTTCGCCTCCGGCGAGGGCAAGCACTCCCTGAAGACGTACTACGAGAAGACCTCCTCGGGTCGCTACTCGGTCGAGGGCGAGGTCGCCGACTGGGTCAAGGTCCCGTACAACGAAGCCCGTTACGGCTCCAACTTCTGCGGCCAGAGCAACTGCTCCAACGTCTGGGACACCGTCAAGGACGGCGTCACGGCGTGGGTCGAGGCCCAGAAGAAGGCCGGGAAGACCGACGCCGAGATCAAGGCGAAGCTGGCCCAGTACGACCTGTGGGACCGCTACGACTTCGACGGCGACGGCAACTTCAACGAGCCCGACGGCTACATCGACCACTTCCAGATCGTCCACGCGGGCGAGGACGAGTCGGCCGGCGGCGGCGTGCAGGGCCCCGACGCCCTGTGGGCGCACCGGTGGTACGCCTACGGCACCTCCGCGGGCAAGACCGGCCCGGCCAACAACAAGGCCGGCGGCACCCAGATCGGCGACTCCGGCATCTGGGTCGGCGACTACACGATGCAGCCCGAGAACGGCGGCCTCGGTGTCTTCGCCCACGAGTACGGCCACGACCTCGGCCTGCCCGACCTCTACGACACCTCCGGTGGCGGCGAGAACGGCGTCGGCTTCTGGTCCCTGATGTCGGCCGGCTCCTGGCTCGGCACCGGCAAGGACTCCATAGGCGACATGCCGGGCGACATGACCGCCTGGGACAAGCTCCAGCTGGGCTGGCTGAACTACGACACGGCCAAGGCCGCGACGAAGTCCACCCACAAGCTGGGTGTGGCGGAGTTCAACACCAAGGACAAGCAGGCCCTGGTCGTCGAGCTGCCGAAGAAGAAGGTGCAGACGGACGTCGTCGCTCCCGCCGAGGGTTCCACCCAGTGGTGGAGCAACATGGGTGACGACCTCAAGAACACCCTCACCCGCTCCGTCGACCTGACGGGCAAGACGTCCGCCGCGCTGTCCCTCAAGGGCTGGTGGGACATCGAGGCCGACTACGACTACCTCTACACCGAGGTGTCCACGGACGGCGGCGCCAACTGGACCGCCCTCGCCGGCACCGCCGACGGCACGGCCATCCCGGTCGACGCCGCCGGCAGCCCGTCGCTCACCGGCGTCTCGGGCGCCTGGAAGAACCTGAACTTCTCGCTCGACGCCTACGCGGGCAAGAAGGTCGACCTCCGCTTCCGCTACCAGACGGACGGCGGCGCGGGCGGCAAGGGCTTCACGGGCGACGCCCTCACCATCACCGCGGACGGCTCCGCACTGTTCACCGACGGCGCCGAGAACGGCGACAACGGCTGGACCGGCAAGGGCTTCTCCCGCATCGGTGCCAACTTCACCAAGGAGTACGCGCAGTACTACCTGGCCGAGAACCGCCGCTACGTGTCGTACGACTCCACCCTCAAGGTGGGCCCGTACAACTTCGGCTTCGGCAACACCCGTCCGGACTGGGTCGAGCACTACCCGTACCAGGACGGTCTGCTGATCTGGCAGTGGGACACCAGCCAGAAGGACAACAACACCAGCGTCCACCCGGGCCAGGGTCTGATCCTCCCGATCGACGCCAACGCCAAGCCGATGAAGTGGGCGGACGGCACCCTGCTGCGGAACAAGATCCAGCCGTACGACGCGACGTTCAGCGCGTACTCGACGGACGCGTTCACGCTGCACAAGAATGGCGAGTCGCTGTTCCTGAAGCCGAAGCCCGCGAACCTGGTCTTCGACGACCGCAACCCGGGCAAGTACTACTCCGACGAGAACCCGACCGGATCGGTGAAGGTCACTGACACCAACACCAAGATCAAGATCCTGAAGGAGAGCTACGACGGTGAGGTCATCACCGTCGAGGTTGGCCCGTCGAAGAAGTAATTCGGTAAAACCGCAGGTCAAAGCATGATCGGCCGTCGCCCTCTAGCGGGCGGCGGCCGATCGCGTTTAGATGCCCCGGTACGAGGTTCTTATTGACGGGGGAGATGACCGACATGCCCGGTGGAGGTTTCGTCAGATTGCCAGGCGGCAGCGTGGTCGTTGCGCTCACGCTGCCGAGACCGTCCGGTGAGGGCGGAAATGTCCGCGTGCTGGTGCACGCCGCGAACCGGGCCCGCGCCCTGACCAGGCTGCGGAACCTCGGGATGCGAGCGGTGTACCTGCGGGGCAACGCACAGCCGCCCACACCCGACGAGGTCACGGCCGTCCTGCACCATCCGGACGGCCTGCTGTGGCGCGGCGCACCCGACCGCGCCCAGGAGCTCTGGCACCCCATCCGGGCCCTGCTGGGCACGTAGGGGATGTCTCGCGCCCCGGCGGCCCAGTCCCGGCGCCTCTAGGGCCGGGGCCCGGCCGTGCCCACGAGGGTCACACCGGCCGCGCGGAGCTCCTCCAGGGCCCGCTCGGTGGTGTGCGGGGCCACGGCCGCCGTCAGGTCCAGCAGGACGCGCGTGGTGAAGCCGGCGCGGGCGGCGTCGAGGGCGGTGGCCTTCACGCAGTGGTCGGTGGCGATGCCGACCACGTCGACCTCGCCGACGTGCCGCTCCCGCAGCCAGGCGGCGAGGTTCTCGCCGTTCTCGTCGGCGCCCTCGAAGCCGCTGTACGCGGCCTCGTACGCACCCTTGTCGAAGACCGCGGCGACCGAACCCGAGGCCACGGCGGGCGCGAAGTTCGGGTGGAAGCCGACCCCCTCCGTCCCGGCCACGCAGTGGACCGGCCAGGAGGACTCGTAGTCCGGCTCGGTCGGCGGGTGCGCGAAGTGCGCCCCCGGGTCGATGTGGTGGTCGCGGGTGGCCACGACGTGCCGGTACCCGGCGGTGGCCTGCCCGATCAGCTCGGTGATGGCGGCGGCGACGTCGGCTCCGCCGGTGACCGCGAGGCTGCCGCCCTCGCAGAAGTCGTTCTGTACGTCGACGACGATCAGTGCGCGGTGCATGACGTGTCCTTCGGTTCGTTGTCCTTGTGCGGCGGCGGGCCCTGCGGGGGGCTCTTCCCCCACCCCGCCCCTTCCCGAAACGGGGCTCGAAATGAGCCCCGCCGGCGATTGAGGCGCGGGGGCCCGGGGCGGAGCCCCCGCAGCGGAGCCGCACCGGCCCCCCGGGCCCTCCCGCCCTCCCGCCCTCCCGCCGAGCGTGCCCGCAGGGCGGCCCGCAGGGTCAGGCGTACTCCGTCGGGATCACGGCCTCGCCCCGCGACAGCTGGGTCGCCGACAGCGGCAGACCCGCGCGCGCCGCGCGGTGGCGGTCGCGGGCCGCCTCCAGCGGCTCGCGGGCGACCACCTCGCCCGCCTTGACCAGGTGCGTCAGCAGCTGCTGGTCGGCCAGGGCCGAGGGAACCGGGCCCACGCCGATCACCTCCGCCTCCGCCACTCCCTCGGCGTCCCGACGCCGCGCAGCCCACTTGCGGCCGCCGATGGAGGTCTTGCCCCCGGTGGACTTCTTGGCCACCGGCGCCAGCGCCGCCTTCGGGTCCGCCGAGGTGGCCCGCGCCACCAGCTTGTAGACCATCGAGCACGTCGGGTGCCCGCTGCCGGTCACCAGCTGCGTGCCCACGCCGTACGCGTCCACCGGAGCCGCCGCCAGCGAGGCGATGGCGTACTCGTCCAGGTCCGAGGTGACCACGATCCTCGTCGAGGTCGCCCCCAGCTCGTCCAGCTGCTGGCGCACCCGGTGGGCCACCAGCAGCAGGTCCCCGGAGTCGATCCGCACGGCGCCCAGGTCGGGGCCCGCCACCTCGACGGCGGTGCGCACCGCCTCGGCCACGTCGTAGGTGTCCACCAGGAGCGTGGTGCCGCGCCCCAGCGAGGCGACCTGTGCCGTGAAGGCGTCCCGCTCGCTGTCGTGGACCAGGGTGAAGGCGTGCGCGCTCGTGCCGACGGTGGGGATGCCGTAGCGGAAGCCGGCCGCAAGGTCCGAGGTGGAGGCGAAGCCGCCCACGTACGCGGCCCGGGCCGAGGCGACGGCCGCCAGTTCGTGCGTGCGCCGCGCGCCCATCTCGATCAGCGGCCGGTCGCCGGCCGCCGAGGACATCCGGGAGGCGGCCGCCGCGATCGCCGAGTCGTGGTTGAGGATCGAGAGGATCACCGTCTCCAGCAGCACGCACTCGGCGAAGCTGCCCTCCACCCGCAGGATCGGCGAGCCGGGGAAGTAGACCTCGCCCTCCGGGTAGCCCCAGATGTCGCCGGAGAAGCGGTACGAGGCTAGCCAGTCCAGCGTCCGCATGTCGACGACGGCCCGCTCGCGCAGGAACTCCAGCACCGCGCTGTCGAAGCGGAAGTTCTCCACCGCGTCCAGCACCCGCCCGGTCCCCGCGACCACCCCGTAGCGGCGCCCCTCGGGGAGCCGCCGGGTGAACACCTCGAAGACCGAGCGGCGGTCGGCGGTGCCGTTGGCCAGCGCGGCCTGCAACATCGTGAGCTCGTAATGGTCCGTGAAGAGCGCTGTCGACGGCACGTCCACCGGCAGGCCCAGGTCCGCAGGGTTCATGGCGGCGATGCTAGCGCACATTTCGTCAAAGTGACGAGATGTGGGTCCCGTTTGTGCAACCGCCTCGTCACGGTGGCAGCATGGGACGAGTGAGTGTTGCTCCCATTGAGATCGAACGCACTGAGTCGGCCGAAGAGACCTTCGCGGTCCCGGAACCTGACGTTCCCTGGGTGACCCTGGTGCACAACGACCCGGTCAACCTCATGAGCTACGTGGCGTACGTGTTCCAGGCGTACTTCGGATACTCGAAGGACGTCGCGCACAAGCTGATGCTCGACGTCCATCACAAGGGGCGGGCGGTCGTCTCGAGCGGCTCCCGCGAGGAAATGGAGCGCGACGTGCAGGCCATGCACGGCTACGGCCTGTGGGCGACCCTCTCCCAGGACCGCAACTGATGGGGCGGTCGACCGGGATGTTCGAGTCCCTGACGGGCGGCGGAGCCGCCATCGCGCTGGACGAGATCGAGATCTCCATCCTGCGTTCCCTGGCCGTCCAGATGCTGGAGCTGATCGGCCCCGGCGACCCCGAGCCCGCCGAGGACGCCGACCCCCTCGCCGCGCTGTTCGCCGAGGGGCCCAGCGAGCCGCCGTCCGACCCTGCGCTGGCCCGGCTCTTCCCCGACGCCTACGGGTCCCCTGACGGCACGGGCGACGAGGGCGTGGACCAGGCCGAGCTGACGGCCCGCTCCGCGGAGTTCCGCCGCTTCACCGAGAACGACCTGCGCGCCCGCAAGCGCGAGGACGCACTGGCCCTCGTGCGGAGCCTGGACGCGCTCACCCCGGCCGGCGGCGGGGCCGCCGTGCTGGAGCTGACCGGCGAGCTGCCGCTGCGCTGGCTCGGGGGGCTCAACGACCTGCGCCTGACCCTCGCCGCCCGGCTCGACATCACCGAGGACGACGAGAGCGCGGCCCTCTTCCGGCTGCCGGACGACGATCCGCGCAAGCCCATGGTGATGGCCTACCTGTGGCTCGGCGGACTCCAGGAGTCCTTGATCGAAACCCTCTGAGGAACCTCAAGGAACGACATCGTTCGCTCAGCGGACGCTCAAATCCGGATAACGATCAGATCACCGCCATGCGGTGATCTGTCATGATCACAGATGTTTGTCCGGAAATTTTGATGCCGTGCACCACATTTCTCCCGCTCGGGCGGTCGTAAGCACGTGATAAATCTTCACGACCGCCGAAGGGACGCCACCCATGTCTCCCGGCCTGCTTGAACCGGCAGACCGCCGGCGTGCAACTCCATCCGTATCCGGGGGGATCGAGGACCCGATCCGCAGCCAATGAAGGCGCGGGTCGGCGTGGAGAAAGGCGCACCAGACATGACCTCAGTGCAGGTCGAGCAGCACGGCAACACGCCCGGCGAGGGCACCCAGGGCGACGGCGGCGAGGGATACCACCGCACGCTCGGCGCCCGCCAGATCCAGATGATCGCGATCGGCGGAGCCATCGGCACCGGCCTCTTCCTGGGCGCCGGCAAGGCGATCTCCAAGGCCGGCCCCAGCCTGATCCTGGCGTACGCGATCGCGGGCCTGGTCATCTTCTTCATCATGCGGGCCCTGGGCGAGCTGCTCATGTACCGCCCGGTCTCGGGCTCCTTCTCGGACTACGCCCGCGAGTTCCTGGGCCCCTTCTGGGGCTACGTGACGGGCTGGACGTACTGGCTGTTCTGGGTGGTCACCGGCATCACCGAGGTCACCGCCGCCGCGCAGTACATGTCGTACTGGACCCACGACAGCTTCCCGCAGTGGGCCTACGCGCTGATCTTCACGGTCATCCTCTACGGCGCCAACCTGATCTCCGTGAAGCTCTTCGGTGAGCTGGAGTTCTGGTTCTCCATGGTCAAGGTCACCGCCATCGTCGGCATGATCCTGATCTGCGCCGGCATCCTCACCATCGGCTTCTCCGACGCCGCCGACACCGCCACCGTCTCCAACCTGTGGAACGACGGCGGCTTCTTCCCCAAGGGCATCGGCGGCACGCTGATGACCCTGCAGATCGTGATGTTCGCCTTCCTCGCGGTCGAGCTGGTCGGCGTCACCGCCGGCGAGTCCAAGGACCCCGAGAAGACCCTGCCCAAGGCCATCAACACCGTGCCGTGGCGCATCGCCGTCTTCTACGTCGGCGCGCTCATCATGATCCTGTCGGTCGTCCCGTGGACGCACTTCCAGCCGGGCGTCTCGCCCTTCGTCGCCGCCTTCGAGCGCATGGGCCTGGGCATCGGCGCCGCGATCGTCAACTTCGTCGTCCTGACCGCCGCCCTGTCCTCCTGCAACTCCGGCATGTACTCCACCGGCCGCATGCTGCGCGACCTCGCGCTCAACGGCCAGGGCCCGAAGGTCTTCACCAAGCTCACCAAGAGCGGCACCCCGCTCATCGGCACCACCTTCAGCGCCTCGCTGATGCTGGTGGGCGTCTGGATCAACTACGTCGCCCCCGGCAAGGCCTTCGACTACGTCGTCTCCTTCGCCACCATCTCCGGCATGTGGGCCTGGATCATGATCCTGGTCTGCCAGATCCGCTACCGGGCCAAGGCCGACCGCGGCGAGCTGCCCGGTTCGAAGTTCAAGGCCCCCGGCGCCCCGTACACCAGCTGGTTCGCCCTGGCCTTCATCGCCATGGTCATCGTGATGATGGGCGCCGACAAGGACGCCCGCGTCTCGCTGTACTGCGCCCCGCTGTGGGGGGTCATCCTGGGCGTCGCCTACCTGGTCATGAAGAACCGCGACCCGCGCGGCGCGGCCTTCACCAAGGCGTCGTAGCAGCGGTTCCCGGCCGCCTGCTACGGCCGGGAACCCAGCTCCCGTGGACATCCTGTCCACCATGCGGGCCCTTCCGTACCACTCCTCGGTACGGGAGGGCCCGTCTGCTTATCCTGTCGCTCATGCTGACCCTCACCCAGGCCCTGTACGACCGGATCGTCGAGCACTCCCGCCAGGACCACCCCGACGAGGCGTGCGGTGTCGTGGCCGGCCCGGCGGGCACCGGCCGCCCCGAGCGGTTCGTCCCGATGCTCAACGCGGCCCGCTCGCCCACCTTCTACGAGTTCGACTCGAAGGACCTCCTCAAGCTCTACCGCGAGATGGACGACCGCGACGAGGAGCCGGTGATCGTCTACCACTCGCACACCGCGACCGAGGCCTACCCCTCGCGCACGGACGTCACCTACGCGAACGAGCCCGGCGCGCACTACGTGCTGGTCTCCACCGCCGACAAGGACGGGCTCGGGCAGTTCCAGTTCCGCTCGTACCGGATCGTCGACGGCGTGATCACCGAGGAAGAAGTGCAGGTCGTCGAGGCCTACTGACCACCATGTGAGCAGATGGCGTCCACGATGCGGGATCACACTCCAAACCGGGGACCGGGAATCGTTAACATGACCGCATGGTTTCCCACGACGTGAGCATCGAGACGCCCGGCAGGCTGCTGCTCGTGGCGCGGCTGCACGTCGACCTGTGCCGACTCGCCAGCGCCATCTGTCCTGCCGCCTGAGCACCAGAGCCCTCTCGCGCGGGGGCCCGCACGAACGCGCGCCCGTTTTCCCACGCACACTTGCCACGCCCACGCCCTGACGACTGGAGCCCAGCCATGGCCATCGAGGTCCGCATCCCCACCATCCTCCGCACCTACACCGACGGCGAGAAGGCCGTGAACGGTGAGGGCGCCACGCTCGCCGACCTCTTCGCGGACCTGGAGACCCGGCACAAGGGCATTCGAGAGCGACTCATCGACCAGGCCGCCGGCGGCCAGCTGCGCCGCTTCGTGAACGTCTACCTCAACGACGAGGACGTCCGCTTCCTCGACGGCATCTCCACCGCCCTCAAGGACGGCGACAACGTCACCATCCTCCCGGCCGTGGCCGGCGGATCGAAGTAATGCGCTACGACTCCCCGCTGGCCGCGGTCGGCAACACGCCGCTGGTCCGGCTGCCCCGGCTGTCCCCGTCGCAAGACGTCCGGATCTGGGCCAAGCTGGAAGACCGCAACCCGACCGGCTCGATCAAGGACCGCCCCGCGCTCCACATGGTCGAGCAGGCCGAGAAGGACGGCCGGCTGTACCCCGGCTGCACCATCCTGGAGCCCACCTCGGGCAACACCGGGATCTCGCTGGCGATGGCGGCCAAGCTCAAGGGCTACCGCATCGTGTGCGTGATGCCGGAGAACACCAGCCAGGAACGGCGCGACCTGCTGGCCATGTGGGGAGCCGAGATCATCTCGTCGCCGGCCGCCGGCGGCTCCAACACCGCCGTCCGGGTGGCCAAGGAACTGGCAGCGGAGCACCCGGACTGGGTGATGCTCTACCAGTACGGCAACCCGGACAACGCGGGGGCGCACTACGCCACCACCGGCCCGGAGATCCTCGCCGACCTCCCGTCGATCACCCACTTCGTGGCCGGCCTGGGCACCACCGGCACCCTCATGGGCGTCGGCCGCTACCTGCGCGAGAACGTCCCCGGAGTGAAGATCGTCGCGGCCGAGCCGCGCTACGACGACCTCGTGTACGGACTGCGCAACCTGGACGAGGGCTTCGTCCCCGAGCTGTACGACGCCTCCGTGCTCACCACCCGCTACTCGGTGGGCTCCGCGGACGCGGTCACCCGCACGCGGGAGCTCCTCCAGCAGGAGGGCATCTTCGCGGGCGTCTCCACGGGCGCCGCCCTGCACGCGGCGATCGGCGTCGGCCGCAAGGCGGTGGCCGCGGGCGAGACGGCCGACATCGTCTTCGTCGTGGCCGACGGCGGCTGGAAGTACCTCTCGACCGGCGTCTACACCGCGGCGACGACGGAAGAGGCCATCGAAGTCCTCCAGGGTCAGCTCTGGGCCTGACGCCGACGGGGCTGGATCTTCCAGCCCCGCCGGAGTTCGAGGCGCGGGCACGGAGCGCCCCGCCGTGACCGGGACGGGGCAGATCCGGCCCGTCCGGCGATCGAGGACCGGGTCCGGGCGGAGCCCGGGTGGGGCACGGGCACCGGCCGGCTAGGCCAACCGCTCCGCCAGGATCGCCGCATGGCTGGAGCCCGGGTCCTTGACGGCCGTCAGCAGGGTCACCGGCCCGCCCCGATCAGCCCGCGGAGGCGATCCAGCTCCGCCACCGCCTCCGGCTCCGCCAGCTCCGCCTCGTACCGCTGCCGGAAGTCACCGGCCGATCCCCCGTCGTGGAACCACTTGCGCAGCTCCGTCGACGGGGTGACCGCCTTCGGCCACTGGTCCACTGCCGCCGCCGCCTTCGCCAGGCCCCGCGGCCAGAGCCGGTCCACGAGGACCCGCAGCCCGTCCGCCTCCGGCTCCGGCGGGTCGTACACGCGCCGCAAGCGGATCTCCGGCATCACCGACCGCCTCCCAGTCCCTTGACCTCGTCCCACACCGCAGGGTCCAGCATCCCCAGCCGCGCCCGGAACTCCCACAGCGACACCTCGTCCGGCCGGTCCGCCTCCAGGAAGCTCGCCCGGCCCTGCGCCCCCACCGTCCCCGGGGGCAGCGGGATCACCCCGGCCCGCCGGTCGTCGTACTTCGCGGTGATCCACGCGACCCGCGCCCGGTGCTCCCGTACCGGGCCCACGCCCAGGACCAGGCAGGTCCGGCCGTCCGCCAGGGTCCACAGCTCACCCGCCTGCGGGTGCGGCGGCCGGCCGGGCCCGTGCGCGGGCGGGGCCCGGCGGGGGACGCCGAGGCGCCCCCCGGCGATCAGCATCACCAATGCCAGGACCACGACCGCGGCTACCGCGGGCCACCAGGACGTGTCCATGTTTCGACCGTAGCCGCGTGGGAAGGCCCCGGCACGGCAACGCCCGTGCCCACCGTCGCTCCCCCGGGTGACAGCGCAGGTGATTCCCCCCACAACGGCCTGCCGCGGAGGAGCGACCGGACGTTTCGCGCCTTACGCTCGACCCACGCACGGCCCGCATTCCGTCCACGGACCGTCCACGGAGGTTCACGCTCCATGAAGCTCACCGTCGTCGGCTGTTCGGGGTCGTTCCCGTCCGCGGAATCGGCCTGTTCGAGCTACCTCGTCGAGGCCGACGGCTTCCGGCTGCTCCTCGACATGGGCAACGGCGCCCTCGGCGATCTCCAGCGCCACTGCGGTCTCTACGACCTCGACGCGATCTTCCTGAGCCATCTGCACGCCGATCACTGCATCGACATGTGCGCGTACTTCGTCGCCCGCTTCTACCGCCACGAGGGCGGCCGTTGCGGCACCATCCCCGTCTTCGGCCCCGAGGGCACCGAGAAGCGCCTGACCGCGGCCTACGACGACGTCCCCGACGAGCGCTCGATGAGCGAGGTCTTCGACTTCCGCACCCTGAAGACCGGGACCTTCGAGATCGGCCCCTTCCAGGTCCGCACCGAGCGCGTCGCCCACCCCGTCGAGTCCTACGCCATCCGCATCGAGCACGGCGGCCGCTCGCTCACGTACTCCGGGGACACCGGCGTCTGCGCCGAGCTGGGCCAGCTCGCCGAGGGCGTCGACCTCTTCCTGTGCGAGGCCTCCTTCACGCACGGCAAGGAGGACATCCCGGACCTCCACCTCAACGGCCGCGAGGCCGGCGAGTACGCCCACGGCGGCAGCGTCGGGCGGCTCGTGCTCACCCACATCCCGCCGTGGACGGACCCCGCGCAGAACCTCGCCGACGCCCGCGCGGTCTATGACGGCCCGGTCGACCTGGCGTACGCGGGAGCGGTCTACGAGGTCTGAACGGCGCGGCGCCGGCGCGCCACCCGTACGCAGAAGCCCCCGCCCTCCCGGAAGGGAGAGCGGGGGCTTCTGCGCGTACGGGGCGTACGGGGCGTACGGCCTGCCTACTTGGCCTCGGCCTTGAGCAGCTCGGCGAGCTCCTCGTCGGACTCGCGGCCCGGGGTGGGGATGTTGAACTTGGTGATCGCGAAGCGGAAGATCACGTAGTACAGGACCGCGAAGCAGAGACCCACGATCGCGAGGCCGAGCGGATTGGTGGCCTTGCCGAGGTTCAGCAGGTAGTCGACCGCGCCGGCGGAGAAGCCGAAGCCGTCCTTCATGCCGAGGCCCCAGGTCAGCGCCATGGAGACACCGGTCAGGATCGCGTGGATCACGTACAGCACCGGCGCGATGAACATGAAGGTGAACTCGATGGGCTCGGTCACGCCGGTGACGAAGGCGGTGAGGGCGAGGGAGAACATCATGCCGCCGACGACCTTGCGGCGCTCGGGGCGGGCCGCGTGGGTGATCGCGAGGCAGGCGGCCGGGAGGGCGAACATCATGATCGGGAAGAAGCCGGTCATGAACTGGCCCGCGGTCGGGTCGCCGTGCAGGAAGCGGGCGATGTCGCCGTGGTAGTCGGTGCCGGCGTCGTTGTAGGTGCCCGCCTGGAACCACGGGAAGGAGTTGAGCAGGTGGTGCATGCCGATCGGGATGAGCGCACGGTTGGCGACACCGAAGATGCCCGCGCCGACCGCACCGGAGCCGACCAGCCACTCGCTGAAGCCGTGGATGCCGGTGCCGAGGACCGGCCAGATCAGACCGAAGACGATGCCGATGGCGAGGCCGGCGAACGAGGACAGGATCGGGACGAGGCGGCGGCCGCCGAAGAAGCCCGCCCAGTCCGGCAGCTTGGTCCGATAGAACTTCTGGTAGAGGAGGGCGACGACGATGCCCATCACCACGCCGCCGAGCACGCCGGCGTTGACCGGGGCGTCGACGTGGACGATCTTGCCCTCCACGACCTTGGCGACCTTCGGGAGGTTGCTGTCGGTGAAGGTGGCGAGCACCTTCTGGAAGACCAGGTAGCCGGCGACGGCGGCCAGCGCGGTGGAACCGTCCGACTTCTTGGCGAAGCCGATCGCGATGCCGACACAGAAGAGCAGGGCCATGTTGCCGAGGATGGCGTCGCCACCGGCGGCCATGTACCCGGCGAGCTTCTGGACGAAGTCGGGGAATGAGGCACGTGCCAGCATGTCGTCCTGGCCGAAGCGGACCAGCAGCGCGGCGGCGGGCATCACGGCGACGGGGAGCATGAGGCTCCGGCCGATGCGCTGCATGACGGCCATCACGCCAGCGCCCTTCTTCTTTTCCGCCGCGGGGGCGGTAGCCGTGGACACAACTTCCTCCAGTGGGCAAGGCGACGCCGAGGGGGAAAGACGGGGGACGGCGACGTCTCAGAAATGGGGGTACGCGGGCTCGGACAGGCCCGCGTGGTCTACACCAATCGTGGTGTAGACCAGTTGTAGCACGGTGAGGGATAGATAAGGAACCTTCGTTTTCCTGTGGTCTACGCCACACGGACCGGGCGCCGCCGGAGCCGCCCCGGCACCCCGACTTCCGGACAGGACGAAGGCCCTCGGATCCGGGATCCGAGGGCCTTCGGCGGCCGGGCCGAACGGCCCCGCACGCCACGGCGGTTACACCTTGGTGTTGTCCGCCTCCATCGCCGCGATCTCCTCGTCCGACTCCCGGCCGGGCGTCGGGATGTCGAACTTCGTGATCGCGAAACGGAAGATCACGTAGTAGACGAGCGCGAAGCACAGGCCGATCGGAATGATCAGCCAGGGCTTCGTCGCCAGGTTCCAGTTGATGACGTAGTCGATCAGGCCCGCCGAGAAGCTGAAGCCGTCCTTGACGCCCAGCCCCCACGACACCGCCATGGACACACCCGTCAGCACCGCGTGCACCGCGTACAGGGCGGGCGCGACGAAGAGGAAGGAGTACTCCAGCGGCTCGGTGATCCCGGTGACGAACGAGGTCAGCGCCACCGACAGCATCAGACCGCCGACCTCCTTGCGCCGCTGCGGTTTCGCACAGTGCGTGATCGCCAGCGCAGCCGCGGGGAGCGCGAACATCATGATCGGGAAGAAGCCGGTCAGGAACAGGCCCGCGGTCGGGTCGCCGTGCAGGAACATGTTGATGTCGCCGTGGTACGTCTTCCCGTCCGGCGCCGTGTACGACCCGAACTGGAACCAGACCGGCACGTTCAGGAACTGGTGCAGGCCGATCACCAGCAGCGCGCGGTTCGCGACGCCGAAGATGCCGCCGCCCCAGGCACCGAGCCCGCGCAGCCAGTCCGAGAAGCTCTCCAGCGCGTCCCCGACCGGCGGCCAGACCCACAGGCAGAGCGCGGCGAAGGCGATCGCGACGAAGGACATGACGATCGGGACCAGCCGCCGGCCGTTGAAGAAGCCGAGCCAGTCCACCAGCTTCACCCGGTGGTACCGCTGCCAGAAATGGGCCGCCAGCAGCCCCATGATGATGCCGCCGAAGACCCCGGGATTCTGGTACGTGTACGCCACGAAGGTGTCGTTCGGCCCCAGACAGCCGCCCCCGATGTCCTTGGTCCCCACCGGGCAGGCCTTCTGGAACGCGTGCAGCACCCCCCGGTAGACGAGGAACCCGGCCGTGGCCGCGAGGGCGGTCGAACCGTCCGCCTTCTTCGCCATGCCGATGGCGACGCCGATGCAGAAGAGGAGCGGCAGGCCTAGGTCGGGGTCGAGCAGCGCCCCGCCCGCGCCCGCCATCACCTTGGCGACGTCCGTCCACTGCAGGCCGTCCTCGCCGAAGACGTCCGGCTGCCCCAGCCGCAGCAGGATGCCCGCCGCGGGCAGTACGGCGATGGGGAGCTGAAGGCTCCGACCCATCTTCTGCAGCCCCTGGAACAGGTTGTTCCGCCAATTCGGTTGTGGCGCTGCTTTGGAGCTGCTCACGCTCATCCGCGTCCTCCCTGACCGGCCCGTTTTGGCTGCCGCAACACTTGCGGCACACTGGTGTAGACCAGTTGTGGGCAGGTTGCTGCTGATCGTCATCATTCGGCAGGGGCCGGTCATGTGCCTGCATAGATGGGCCAACCGTGCGTTACCGTGACGAAGCGGACCGTGCAGGGGGTAGCCACGTACTGGCCGCCGAGACTCGTTCTTCGAAACACTCAGGGAGAAACACATGGCCACCAAGGCTGAGAAGATCGTCGCCGGGCTCGGCGGCATCGAGAACATCGAAGAGGTCGAGGGCTGCATCACCCGCCTGCGCACCGAGGTCATCAACCCCGACCTCGTCGACGAGGCCGCCCTCAAGGCCGCCGGCGCCCACGGCGTCGTCCGGATGGGCACCGCCGTCCAGGTCGTCATCGGCACCGACGCCGACCCGATCGCCGCCGACATCGAAGACATGATGTGATCCGGACTCCCTGAGTCCGGGCCCACGGCCCGAAGCCACGACGGACCCCGTCCCGGAACCCCCGGACGGGGTCTTCGCGTTCTCGGCCACCCACTAGGCTCGGACACATGTCTCGCATCGACGGCCGTACGCCCGAACAGCTCCGCCCGGTCACCATCGAACGCGGATGGAGCAAGCACGCCGAGGGCTCCGTCCTCATCTCCTTCGGAGACACCAAGGTCTTCTGCACCGCCTCCTTCACCGAAGGCGTCCCGCGCTGGCGCAAGGGCAGCGGCGAAGGCTGGGTCACCTCCGAGTACTCGATGCTGCCGCGCTCCACCAACACCCGCGGCGACCGCGAATCCGTCCGCGGCAAGATCGGCGGCCGCACGCACGAGATCTCCCGCCTCATCGGCCGCTCGCTGCGCGCCGTCATCGACTACAAGGCCCTCGGCGAGAACACCATCGTCCTGGACTGCGACGTCCTCCAGGCCGACGGCGGCACCCGCACCGCCGCCATCACCGGCGCCTACGTCGCCCTCGCCGACGCCGTCGCCTGGGGCCAGAAGAAGAAGCTCGTCAAGGCCGGCCGCAAGCCCCTCACCGGAACCGTCGCCGCCGTCAGCGTCGGCATCGTCGACGGCGTCCCGCTCCTCGACCTCTGCTACGAGGAGGACGTGCGCGCCGAGACCGACATGAACGTGGTCTGCACCGGCGACGGCCGCTTCGTCGAGGTCCAGGGCACCGCCGAGGGCGAGCCCTTCGACCGCAAGGAACTCAACGCCCTCCTCGACCTCGCCGCCGGCGGCTGCGCGGACCTCGAGGCCATCCAGCGGGGCGCGCTCGACCTGTAACCGGCAACCGCGGGACGCCCCCCGGCGTCCCTACGGACAACGGGCGCACGGTGTCACCACCGTGCGCCCGCCCCCGTACGCCCACGTCCGCCCCTGTACACGTCCTCTCGGGAGAACCGTATGAAGCTCCGCATAGCGGCAGTAGCCGTGGCAGCCGTCCTGACCATCCCGGCCCTTTCCGCCTGTGACGCCATCTCCACGGCGATGGACTGCGCGAACACGGCGGTCGCCATCACGGACGGCGCGAACGACCTCCAGCAGGCCGTCTCCCAGGCGGGCAACAGCCCCCAGGACGCCAAGAACGCCCTCGACCAGATCGAGACGAACCTCAAGAAGATCGGCGACCAGACGGACAACGCCGACCTGGGCAAGGCCATCGACTCGATGAACACGGCCGTCAAGAACGTCCGCACCGCCATCGAGAGCGGCAACCCCACCCCCGACATCAAGCCGGTCGCCGACGCCGCGAGCGAGATCTCCAAGGTCTGCACCCCGGGATAATGAGGGCATGACCTCGACGCCCAGCAGCCTGATCCTCGCGACCCGCAACGCGGGCAAAGTCTCCGAACTGCGCGCCATCCTCGCCGACGCCGGCCTGCCCCACGGGCTGGTCGGCGCGGACGCGTACCCGGAGATCCCCGACGTCAAGGAGACCGGCGTCACCTTCGCCGAGAACGCCCTCCTCAAGGCCCACGCCCTGGCCCAGGCCACCGGCCTGCCGGCGGTCGCCGACGACTCGGGCCTGTGCGTGGACGTCCTGCACGGCGCCCCCGGCATCTTCTCCGCCCGCTGGGCCGGCCGCCACGGCGACGACAAGGCCAACCTGGACCTGCTCCTGGCCCAGCTCGGCGACATCGCCGACGAGAACCGCAGCGCCCACTTCTTCTGCGCGGCGGCCCTCGCCCTGCCGGACGGCACCGAACGCGTCGTGGAGGGCCGCCTCCTGGGCACCCTGCGCCACGCCCCCTCGGGCACGGGCGGCTTCGGCTACGACCCGATCCTCCAGCCCCTGGGCGAGTCCCGCACCTGCGCGGAACTGACCCCGGCCGAGAAGAACGCCATCTCCCACCGCGGCCAGGCCTTCCGCGCCCTGGTCCCCTTCATCCGCGCCCTCCTGACCTGACCGCCGGGTCGCCCTGGCGGGTGCCATCGGGCCGTGATCGCGCCGAAGGCCCCGTACGCGACAACTGCGTACGGGGCCTTCGGTGTGGATGTGCGGTTGGGGGGACTCGAACCCCCACGGGTTTTACCCCACTTGGACCTAAACCAAGCGTGACTGCCAATTCCACCACAACCGCAAAATATCGCCCAATTCGGACATTTGGTCCGCCTGTGCTGCACTTAGTCTAAGGGCAGGTCCGCAGCCTTGGGGCGACGGTTTCGGCACCACGTGTCGGTCAGTGAGTGGCAGTTGGGGCACAGGTAGCGGAGGTTCTCGCGTCGGTTGTCGCGCCAGTCCCCACTTATGTGATCGATCTGAAGGGTGATCGGTTGCCCTCGCCACTCCCCGGTGTTGCCGCAGTCGTCGCAGGCGTAGGGGACGCCGATCTCCTGCAGTGCCCGGTGCAGGCGGGGACGGTGAACGCGTGAGGCCCCCTCGGGGAGCACGGTCAGGGTGGTGTCTGCAAGACCCTTCTGTGGGCGTAGCGCTTGGGAGGCTGCCCAGGTACGCCGCTTGAAGTGGCTGACGTCGAGTCCGAGCCGGGTGATCAGCCGCCGAACGCGCCGGTGGTTCACATCGTTGACGAGAAGGCCGAGGGCGCGCATGACGTCTGCGTAGCTCAGCGCTGCCGGAACCGCTGCGCGCAGCGTGTCCTCGGGAATTCGGATCCGCGCGTTCCTGAAATGGGTGGTGTCTATGCCATGCGCCTTCAGCATCCTTGCGAGGGCGGCGCGGGATCGACTGTCGTCCGGCACGCCCAGGGCGCGAGCCGTGCCGCGCACGCTGTCCGCGGACGCTGCGGCTCCTGCAAGCTCCGCCCTGGTGAACGGGAGCTCGATGCCGATCCGTTGCATGCCGCGGAAATGGCTGATGTCCACACCGGCGGCGGCTATGCGGCGGACGATGTGCGACAGGGTGCCCGTAGCGGGGGGCGCGCCAAGCTTCACGGCAACCTCGCGCAGGGTGGTGGACGTCGCCGCCGCCGCGGCAATGGCCTCGTCGGGGTACTTGCGCCACGGGCTTCGTTTCGCGAAGTGGCTGGTGTCGATCCCGTAGGTGGTGACCTTCTCCTGCAGCATTCGGCGTCGCCCGCCGCTCTCCTTGAGGTTGAGGCGCCGCATGAGGTCGGCCCAGCCTCTCGATGCGGCGACCGCCGTGGTCAGGGTGTCGCAGTCGTACGGGTCACTCATGGTGTGCCCCCTCCGTATGTCCGGCCGCGTGTGCGGCTCTCGTACGGAGTAACGGGTCCGGGAGGCGGACGGTCACGGGCGGTTGCGTCCGATAAACGGAACGGCCCGCACCAGGTGGTGCGGGCCGGTTCGGCGGGGCGGGGGCGCGTCAGATGCCCAGGTCCTTGATGATCTTGGCTACGTGGCCCGTCGCCTTCACGTTGTAGAAGGCGTGCTCGACCTTGCCCTCCTCGTCCACGACCACCGTGGAGCGGATGACGCCCGTGACCGTCTTGCCGTACAGCTTCTTCTCGCCGAACGCCCCGTACGCCGTCAGCGTCTCCTTCTCCGGGTCGCCGACCAGGGTGACCTTCAGGTGCTCCTTCTCGCGGAACTTCGCCAGCTTCTCCGGCTTGTCCGGGGAGATGCCGATGACGTCGTACCCGGCCGTGGCCAGGACGTCCAGGTTGTCCGTGAAGTCGCAGGCCTGCTTCGTGCAGCCCGGCGTCAGGGCGGCCGGGTAGAAGTAGACGATGACCTTGCGGCCCTTGTGGTCGGCGAGCGAGACCTCGTTGCCGTCCGCGTCGGGCAGGGTGAAGGCGGGGGCGGTGTCGCCCGGCTGGAGTCGCTCGCTCATCTGACAGTCTCCTCGGGAGGGGATCGGTACGTCACGAGACTAAGCTGACAGACTGTTCACGGCGGACTACGCCCCCACAGATCACGACCACGACGACGGAGGCAGCGCGGTGTCGGAAGCCAGGACCCCCGCACAGATCGAGGCGGACATCGTCCGCCGCCGCGAGCAGCTCGCCGAGACGCTCGACGAGATCGGCGTGCGCATGCACCCGCAGACGATCATCGGGGACGCGCGGGCCCGGGTCGCCTCGACCGTGGACCAGACCGCGGGGCGGGCCTTCGCCACGGTGAACCGCCTCGTGACGGACGTGCGGGACGGTCTGCGTCACGAGGACGGGGCCCCCCGCCTGGAGCGCGTCGTGCCCGTCGCGCTGCTCGCGGTCGGCGTCGTCGGCCTGCTCGTGGTCTCGGCGCGCCGCAGGCGCGGATGACCCTGGGCGGTACGGGACGGGCGCGGACAGGTAGGTTCGGGGCGTGAGCGACAACACCACCCACGACAAGCTGCCCATCCGCATGCTGCACGACCGCGTGCTCGTGAAGTCCGACCTGCCCGAGGGCGAGCGGCGCTCCGGCGGCGGCATCCTGATCCCGGCGACGGCCGCCGTGGGCAAGCGGCTGGCCTGGGCCGAGGTCGTCGCGGTCGGGCAGAACGTACGGACCGTCGAGCCCGGGGACCGGGTGCTGTACGACCCCGAGGACCGTGCCGAGGTCGAGGTCCGCGGGGCGACGTACGTGCTGATGCGCGAGCGGGACCTGCACGCCGTGGCCGCGGAGCGGCTGGAGGGGTCGGAGGACTCCACCGGGCTGTACCTCTGAGCCTCAGCCTCCGAACCTTCTGAACGTCTGAACCTCTGAGCGAAGCGCACGGCAGAAGGGCTGGTGGCCGAGGTCACCGGCCCTTTTCGCCGCCTTTTGCTACGGTGGGGGAGAACCCGACGAGACGCGCCGTACCGGGTACGACAAGACGACGCACCCCGTATCGCTCGATGTCTCGGAGGTGCCGTCATGGCCTGGGTTCTTCTTCTCGTCGCCGGTCTGCTCGAAGTCGGCTGGTCGATCGGCATGAAGTTCACCGAGGGTTTCACCCGGCTGTGGCCCAGTGTGTTCACGGGTGCCGGGATCGTGGCCAGCATGGTGCTGCTGTCCTACGCCGCGAAGACCCTGCCCATCGGTACGGCGTACGGGGTGTGGGTGGGCATCGGCGCCGCCGGTGCGGCCGTGCTCGGTATGGCGGTGCTGGGTGAGCCCGTCACCGCCGCCCGGATCTTCTTCATCTGTCTGCTGCTGGTCGCCGTGGTGGGGCTGAAGGCGACCTCCGGTCACTGATCCCCCTCCCCCCGGGTGCTCCGGATGTTCTCCGGGTGCTCCGGTTATTCCAGGAACGCGGACGGCGGGCGGGGGCCTCCGACCATCCCGCCGCCGTCCCAGCCGCCCCCGCCCGTGCCCGTCCCGCCCTGGCTGCCGGCGGTGGTGTCGCCCTCGTCGCCCTGGCTGGTGCCGCCGTCGCCCTGGCCGCCCTGGGTGCGGCCTCCGGAGTCCTGGCCTCCTTGGGCCTGCCCGCCGTTGTTGCGGCCGCCGCCGTCCTGGCCCCCGTTGTCCCGGCCGCCCTGCGTGCGGCCCCCGTCGCCCTGGCCGCCGTTGTCCTGGCCGCGGGACGGCGGGGTCGGCCGCTGGGGCGGGGGCGGGGTGTCGTCGTCGCCGGGCGTCTCCTGAGGCGGTTCCGACTGCCAGGAGGGCGGCGGCGGGGGCTGCGCGGCGCCCGGCTGGAGGTCGAGTTCGAAGTCGACGGGGTCGGTGCCCTCCAGCGCGGTCTTCGTGTACGAGGCCCAGATCCGGGCCGGATAGCCGCCACCGCCGATGCGGGGCTCGCCGAGGGCCCCGTACAGCGACTCCAGGGTGCCGGTGTCCGGGTCCTGGCCCATCATCGCGACCACGGTGACCAGGTTCGGGGTGTAGGCCGCGAACCAGGCGGAACGGTCCAGCTCGCCGGTGCCGGTCTTGCCCGCGGCCGGGTGGCCGGCGGCGAGGGCCGCCGTGCCGGTGCCGTTGTCCACGACGCTGACCAGCATGGACGTGGTGGTGTCGGCGGCCTCGCGGCTGATGGCCTGGACGGGGGTGCGCTCGGGCAGGGTGATCTTGTCGTCGCCCTTCGCGATCTCCTCCAGGAAGGTGTAGGGGGTGCGGCGGCCGTGGTCGGCGAGGGTCGCGTACGCCTGGGTCATGTCAAGGACGCTGGCCTGGAGGGTGCCGAGCGCCATGGCCGGGCCGACCACGAAGTTCGGGGTGTCCTCGGGGACGCCGAGGTCGATGGCGGTCTTCTTGACCTTGGCGGTGCCGACGTCGACGGCCATCTGCGCGTACACGGCGTTCACGGAGAGGTCGGTGGCGGTGTTGACGGTGATGTCGCCGTAGGAGACCTGGCCCTCGTTCTCCGGGGCGAAGCGGATCCGGCCGCCGACGACGGGGCGCTTGTTGTCGCCGTTGTAGAGGGTGTTGGGGGTGATCCTGCGGCCGTCCTGGGTGCGGGAGCCGTTCTCGACGGCGGCCGCGAAGACGAACGGCTTGAAGGTGGAGGCGACCTGGTAGTCGTGCCGGGTCGCGTTGTTCACGTACTGCCTGGTGTAGTCGACGCCTCCGTACATGGCGACGACCTTGCCGGTGGCCGGGTCGATGGAGACCCCGCCGGCCCGGACCACCCGGTCCGCCTTGCGCGCCTCGGGATCGAGCTTGCTCAGCATCTGGTCGTCGACGGCCTCGACGAAGTCGGCCTGGCGGCGCCGGTCGATGGTGGTCCTGATGCGGTAGCCGCCCTCGGCGAGGGTCTTGTCGTCGAGGATCTCGCGGTCGAGGATGTACTCCTTGATCGCTTCGACGAGGTAGCCGCGCTGGCCGGACAGACCCGCGGCGGCCCGGACCTTGCCGGGCTCGGGGAACTGCGTGGTCGCGCGCTCGGCGGCGGGCAGCCAGCCCTTCTTGACCATGCCGTCGAGGACGTAGTTCCAGCGGGCGAGGGCGCGGGCGCGGCTCTGCGGGTGGGAGACGACGTCGAAGGCGCTGGGGGAGTTGAGCAGGGTGGCGAGGTAGGCGCCCTCGGCCGTGGTGAGGCTGCCGACGTCCTTGCCGTAGTACGCCTGGGAGGCGGCCTGGATGCCGTAGGCGTTGCGGCCGAAGTAGCTGGTGTTCAGGTAGCCCTCGAGGATGTAGGCCTTGGACTTCTCGCGACCGAGTTTGATCGCGATGAAGAACTCCTTGGCCTTGCGTTTGATCGTCTGTTCCTGGCCCAGGTAGTAGTTCTTGACGTACTGCTGGGTGATCGTCGAGCCGGACTGGGTGCCCTTGCCGGTGGCCGTGTTCCAGGCGGCGCGGACCATCGCCTTGGGGTCCACCGCCCGTTCGGAGTAGAAGTCCCGGTCTTCCGCTGCCAGTACGGCTTCCTGGACGGTCAGCGGGATCTGCGAGAGGGGCACGTTGACGCGGTTGACCTCGCCGTCGCGGGCGATCTGGGAGCCGTCGGAGTAGAGGTAGACGTTGGACTGCGCGGTCGCGGCGGCGTTGGCCGGAGGGATGTCGACCAGCAGGTAACCGGCCACGAGGCCGCCGCCGATCAGGAGGGCGAGGAGCAGTACGGCACCGAGGACCATGCGCCAGGTGGGGAGGACGCGGCGCCATCCGGTCCGCCCGCGGCGGGCCTTCCCGCCCGGTCCCGGAGGCTGTGGCCCCGGCTGCGCCTGCTGCCGGGGCGGCCGCTCGGTGCGCGGGTGCGGGGCGCCGGGCGGGGTGTCCGGGTCTCGAGGGGTCCAGCCCGCGGGTGGTGACTGGTCGCTCATCTCCAGGACTCCTCGACGCTGTTCGAAACATCCACTTCTGTACCTCATGGTGTCTACCCGATGGCCGGTGACCACCGCCCGGGACGGGGGTAAATCGGTCGCGTGGCTCGCCCCTCCGCACTAAGCTCGCGCGCTTTGGCCGACTTGGCCGACCTGGCCGACGTAGGAACGACGTGGAAAACGGAGGGGATACGGTGCGCCAGAGAGTGCGCCAGAGAGTGGGCCTCTACACGGCGGTCGCGGCCGGCGGATTCCGGCGCTACGCCACCTACGGGACGGCGACCGCGGCGGGCGTGTTCACCAACACCGTGTTCGGGTTCATCGTCGCGTTCACGTACATCGCGCTGTGGGACCAGCGCCCGGGGCTGGGCGGTTACGACCAGTCCCAGGCCCTCACCTTCGTCTGGGTGAGCCAGTCGCTGCTGGCCGCAGGGGCGTTGATCGGCGGCGGGTTCCAGGAGGAGATCCAGGAGCGGGTCCGCACGGGAGACATCGCAGTCGACCTGTACCGGCCCGCGGACCTCCAGATGTGGTGGCTCGCGGCCGACCTGGGCCGCGCCGCCTTCCAGCTGCTGGGGCGCGGGCTGGTCCCGCTCGCCGCGGGGGCGCTGGCCTTCCGGCTGGCGCTGCCCCCGGACCCGTGGCGCTGGCTGCTGTTCCTGGTCTCCGTCGGGCTCGGGCTGGTGGTCAGCTTCGCGCTGCGCTACCTGCTGGGGCTGCTGGCCTTCTGGCTGCTGGACGGGGCCGGGATCAACCTGATGGCGACCGTCGTCTCGGTCTTCTTCTCGGGGATGCTGCTGCCGCTGACCGTCTTCCCGGGAGCCTTCGGGGAGTTCGTGCGCGTACTGCCGTGGGCGGCGATGCTCCAGGTGCCGCTGGACGTGCTGCTGGGCGAGCACGCGGGGGCCGGGGCCGCGGCCGGCGCGCTGGGCTTCCAGGCCGGCTGGGTCCTCGTACTGCTGGGCATCGGGCGGCTGTTGCAGTCGGCGGCGACGCGGAAGGTGGTGGTCCAGGGTGGCTGAGACGGCCGAGGCGGTAATGGAGCGGGAGTTCGCCGACCTGGAGGTGCCCCGGGCGCGCGGCCGGGTCCGGGAGGGGCTGCGCGGCTACGGCCTGATCGTGGCCATGTGGATCCGGTCGACGATGACGTACCGGACGTCCTTCGCCCTGTCCACGCTGGGGAACGCGGCGATCACGCTGCTGGACTTCGTCGCGATCTACATCATGTTCACGCACGTGGACGCCCTCGGCGGCTTCACGCTGCCCGAGGTCGCGCTGCTGTACGGGTCCTGCTCGGCGTCCCTGGGGCTGGCGGACCTGCTGCTGGGGAACACCGACCGGATCGGCGCCCGGGTCCGCGACGGTTCGCTCGACACCATGCTGGTGCGGCCGGTCCCGCTGCTCGCGCAGGTCGCGGCCGATCGCTTCGCGCTGCGCCGGCTGGGCCGGATCGCGCAGGGGCTGGGGCTGCTGGGCTGGGCGCTCTGGTCGCTGGAGGTGGACTGGACGGCGGGGAAGGTGCTGCTGGTGCCCGTGATGGTGCTGGCGGGTGCGGCGATCTTCGCGGCGGTGATGGTGGCCGGGGCGGCCTTCCAGTTCGTCGCCGGGGACGCGGCGGAGGTGCAGAACTCCTTCACCTACGGCGGCTGCACGATGCTGCAGTACCCGCCGACGATCTTCGCGACGGAGCTGCTGCGCGCGGTGACCTTCATCGTCCCGCTGGCCTTCGTCAACTGGCTGCCCGCGCTGTACGTGCTGGGGCGGCCCGATCCGCTGGGGCTGCCGGGGTGGGCCGCGTTCCTGAGCCCGCTGGTGGCCTTCGCGGTGTTCGTGCCCGCGTCGCTGGCCTGGCGCGCGGGAGTCCGTTCGTACCGGAGCACGGGGAGCTGAGCCGTGGTGGATGATGCGCTGATCTCGCTGGACGGGGTCGAGAAGGTCTTTGACGTACGGCGCCGGGTGGGCCTGATGCGCCGGGAGAAACGCCAGGTCAGGGCGGTGGACGGGATCAGCTTCGCGGTCGCGCGGGGTGAGATGGTCGGCTACATCGGGCCCAACGGGGCCGGGAAGTCCACCACGATCAAGATGCTGACCGGGATCCTCACCCCGAGCGGCGGCCGGCTGCGGGTGGCGGGCATCGACCCGGCGCGGGAGCGGGTGCGTCTCGCGCAGAGGATCGGTGTGGTCTTCGGACAGCGCACCACGCTGTGGTGGGACCTGCCGCTGAAGGACTCGTACGGGCTGATGCGGCGGATGTACCGGGTGCCGAGGGCGCGGTTCGAGGAGAACCTGGAGCGGTGCGTGGACCGCCTGGACCTGGGTGAGCTGCTCGACGTGCCGGTACGCCAGCTGTCGCTCGGGCAGCGGATGCGCGGGGACATCGCGGCGGCGCTGCTGCACGATCCGGACGTGCTGTACCTGGACGAGCCGACGATCGGGCTCGACGTGGTGAGCAAGGCGAAGGTACGGGGCTTCCTGCGGCAGTTGAACGAGGAGCGCGGCACGACGGTGCTGCTGACCACGCACGACCTCCAGGACATCGAGCAGCTCTGCGAGCGGGTGATGGTGATCGACCACGGGCGGCTGATGTACGACGGGGCGCTGGGCGGGCTGCACGCGGCGGGGTCGGTGGGGGAGAGCGAGCGGACGCTGGTGGTGGACCTGGAGCGGGAGCTGGGGCCGATCAGCGTGCCGGGGGCGCGGGTGGTGAAGGTGGAGGGCCCCCGGCAGTGGCTGGCGTTCCCGGCGGGTGCGTCGGCCGCGCCGCTGGTGTCGGCGGTGGCTGCGGAGTACCCGCTGGTGGACCTGTCGGTGCGGGAGCCGGACATCGAGGACGTGATCGCGCGGATGTACGCGGGGCGGGGCTGACGGCCGGGGCCGGTCCTCGGGGACGCTCTCAGGGTTCGTTCGGGGACGGTCTCAGGGGTCGGGACCATACAACTCCCGCACGACGGTGCATAGTCTGGGCGCATGAGTGACGAGCGGCCGGAGAAGCCGTTGCCGGAGTTGAGGGCGTCGGATGCCGACCGGGACCGGGTGGTGGAGCGTCTTCGGGACGCCGTCGCCGAGGGCCGGCTCGACATGGAGGAGTTCGAGGAGCGGCTGGAGGCGGCGTACAAGTCCCGTACGTACGCGGAGCTGGAACCCCTGACGGCCGACCTGCCGGCGGCCACGGGTGCGGCGGCGGCCGCGCCGGCGGCGGTGCCGTCCGGCTCCGCCTGGCCGGGCCGGATCGGCGGGACGGGCTCGTCGTCGCTGGCCGTCGCGGTTATGTCGGGCTTCCAGCGCAAGGGCCGGTGGACGGTCCCGGCGCGCTTCGACGCGGTGGCGTTCTGGGGCGGTGGCGAGCTGGACCTGCGCGAGGCGGACTTCGCGCAGCGCGAGGTGGTGATCAACTGCGTCGCGATCATGGGCGGCATCGAGATCACGGTGCCGCCGGGGGTGGACGTGGACGTACGGGGCTTCGGCTTCATGGGCGCCTTCGACCAGCGCGACAGCCCGGGCCCGACGGAGCCGGGTGCTCCGCGGGTGGTGGTGACGGGCTTCGCCTTCTGGGGCGGCGTGGAAGTCAAAATCAAGAAGCCCAAACGCCCGCTGGACGGCCCGTCCCTCCGCAAGGAGCTCTAACCCTCCGGGTGCCCTTCGGCTCCCGCCGGGGTGGCCGGGTTGTGGCGGGGTGGGTTCGGCGCGGCCGGGTGGAACGGTTCGGCTCCGGCCGGGTTGGGCGGTTTGCGTGGGGCCGGATGGGTCGGGTGGGGCGGTGCCCCGCCGGAGTGTCTCCTCGGCTCGGCGCGTGCCAGGTGGCTCCCGCCGGGGTGGCCGGGTTGTGGCGGGGTGGGTTCGGCGCGGCGGGGTGGAACGGTTCGGCTCCGGCCGGGTTGGGCGGTTTGCGTGGGGCTGGGTGGGTCGGGTGGGGGCGGTGCCCCGCCGGAGTGTCTCCTCGGCTCGGCGCGTGCGGGGTGTCTCGGCGAGGCGGCCTGGGTCGCGCGCTCGTCCTGCGGGGACACTCCGCCGTGTCCCCACCCCACGCCGGCGATCCGGTACTCCTGCCCGTGCAGGGGGATACGCCCGTACTGCGCGCTCCGGGCCGGCACGGATGGCGCCCCGGAACCGGGTTCGTACTGCTGGAGCGGGGACGGGGAGGGGTGTCCCCGCAGGACGAGCGCGCAACCACCCCGCACAACCGAGAAGTGCCCGCCTGGCGCGAGCCGAGGAGACACCCCTCCGCGGCACCGCGACCCGCCCGCACCGAGCCCGGATCCCGCCCCGGCATCCCGCCCCGCGCGAGCGGCAAGGCGGCGGTCGGGGCGGGCCCGCAGCCCCAGGCGTACCCCGCCGCGCAGCGGCATCGCCGGGGGCTGGGCCCACCCGACCTGCTACCCCCGCGGGAGCGGAGAGGCGGGGCCGGGAGGCCCCCGGTGTACCCCAGCCGCGGAGCGGCATCGCCGGGGGCGGGCCCACCCGAACCGCTACCCCCGCGGGAGCGGAAGGGCGTGGCGGGAACTCCACCGGCCTCCCAGGAGTCGGATGCTATGCAGACAAAACCGGCGCCCCCGGGGGAAGGCAGGAGCACGTGGACAACCGCAGCACAGCTGGAGGCACAGCCGGCGGCACGGCCAGCGGCACGCCCGGAGGCGCCGCCCCGCCCGCGCCACCACCGCCATCGCCCCCCACCCGCGGAGCGTTCGTGTTCAACGCCGCCGACGAGGAGCGCCGCCGCGGCGTCCGCCGGATGAAGGCCATCGCGACCGGCCTGCTGCTCCTGGTCGCGCTGGTGTACGTACTGGCCAAGTACGCCCAGCACGCCTGGGGCGCCGGCGGCTGGGCCGGCTACGTGGCCGCCGCCGCGGAGGCCGGCATGGTCGGCGCGCTCGCGGACTGGTTCGCCGTCACCGCCCTCTTCAAGCGGCCGCTCGGCCTGCCCATCCCGCACACCGCGATCATCCCGACCAAGAAGGACCAGCTCGGCGTCACCCTCGGCGAGTTCGTCGGCGAGAACTTCCTCTCCTCCGACGTGGTCCGGGCCCGCCTCCACTCCCTCGGCATCGGCGGCCGCCTCGGCGCCTGGCTGGCGGAGCCCGCGCACGCCGACCGCGTCACGGCCGAACTGGCCACGGCCCTGCGCGGCGCGCTGACCGTCCTGCGCGACTCCGACGTCCAGGCCGTGGTCGGCGAGGCCATCACCCGGCGCGCCGAGACCGCCGAGATCGCGCCGGGCATCGGCAAGACCCTGCAGAAGGTCGTCGCCGACGGCGGTCACCGCCGCGGCGTCGACCTCATCTGCGCCAAGGCGCACGACTGGCTGGTCACCCACGGGGACTCGATCACGGACGCCGTCCAGGGCGGAGCCCCCGGTTGGACCCCGCGGTTCGTGGACCGCAAGGTCGGGGAGCGCGTCTACAAGGAGCTGCTCCGCTTCGTCACGGAGATGCGGGACATGCCCGAGCATCCGGCGCGCGCGGCGGTGGACCGCTTCCTGCGGGACTTCGCGGCCGACCTCCAGTCGGACACGGCGACGCGCGCGAAGGTGGAACGCCTGAAGTCCGAGATCCTGGCCCGCGACGAGGTCCAGGACGTCATCGCCTCCGCCTGGGCCGCGATCCGTTCGATGATCATCTCGGCGGCGGAGGACGAGCAGAGCGAGCTGCGCCTGCGGGTCCGCGCCTCGCTGATGTCCCTGGGCGCGCGCCTGGCAACCGACGGGCGCCTCCAGGCGAAGGTGGAGGGCTGGATCGAGGGGGCGGTCGTCTACGTGGTCACCACCTACCGGAGGGAGATCACCTCGCTGATCACCGACACGGTGGCGGCCTGGGACGCCGAGCACACCTCCCGCAAGATCGAGGCCCACATCGGCCGCGACCTGCAGTTCATCCGTATCAACGGCACGGTTGTCGGCGCCCTGGCGGGCCTGCTGATCTACACGGTCTCCCGCGCCTTCGGCGCGTAGGGCGTGCCGGCGGACCTCGGGAGCGGCAGTTCCAGCTGGGCGTGTCCGCGGGCCGTGACCTCCGGCGGGGCGGGGCGGGCTGCGCCCAGGGCGAGGAGCGCGCGCAGGGCGGCGATCAGGTCCGCCGGCTCCTCCCGCAGGATCCCGGGCGTCGTGCTGACCACCAGGACGCCCCGGGCTTCCATGCGCAGTCTCCGGCGCAGCGTGGCCTGCCAGGAGTCGCGCGTGTAGTGGTACTCCGCGGAGTCGATCTCCAGCGCCACGCCCTCCTCGGGCCAGTACGCGTCGGGGCTGGCGAGGAAGGACCCGTCGGGTCCGTGGAGCCGGACGTTCCAGAGCGGGGCGGGCAGGTCCGTGGCCGACAGGGCGTCGCGGGCGCGGCCCTCGGCGATCGACCGGACCCCGGCGACCAGTTCGGCGGCCGCCGTGCGGACGGCCGGGCGGTGCCGGACCCGGCCCGCGCGCAGCTCGGCGTGCAGGTCGTGCGGGTGGCACCAGCCGCCCTGGACGACGTTCGCGAGGACGGAGCGTACGAGGTCCGGGTCGTCGGTGCGGGCGGCGAAGTCGGTGGCCGCGCGGACGGGGCGGGTGCTGGGTACCCCGGCGATGGTGATGGTGGCGGGCCAGCGGGCGGTCGAGGCGGGCCGGACGCGGCCGGTGGCCGCGACCGACCGCGGGGCGCGGACGAGGACGTCCAGGGGTTCGGGCGGCGCGTCGCGGATGCCGAGGAGCGCGAGGGCGGCGCCGCCGGTGAGCGCGCAGGCGGTCCCGGAGAGCGGGTCCGCGGCGGGCGGGGCGGCGTACAGGACGGCGGAGAGGGCCTGCTGCCGGGTGTCGGGTGGGCCGGTCTGCAGGAGGTACACCCGGGGGAGGAGCCGCTGCCAGGGTCCTCCGCGGCGGCTGCGGCCGCTGATGGTGGCGGCCGGGATGCCGGCCTGCCGGAGCTGGTGGTGGGTGGCCATGTTCAGCTGGCGCTGGGCGATACGAGTGATCATGCCCCCGGTATGCCCGGTGGCGGGCGGCCGACGCTCAGGCCGAAGGGTGGTTCGGGGCGAGGAAGACGACGACGCCGTTCTCCGTGCCGGGCAGCGGCTTGACCTCGTGCCAGCCGAGCCGGTGGTAGGTGGCCACGGTGTCGGTGGCCACCCGGGCGGTCAGCAGCCAGGCCCGGTCGTCCGGGGCGTCGGCGGTGATCTCGGCCAGCAGGGCGCGCCCGGTGCCGTGCCCGCGCGCGTGCGGGCGTACGGCGAGTTCGTCGATCTCCAGGGCGCCGATGAGCAGCTCCCGTACGCGCTGTCGGCCGAGCTGTGCGGCGACCTGTCCGTAGGCCCGGCCCGTGGGGAAGGCGCGGGGGGTCAGCCAGGCGGTGGCGAATCCGTCGACGCCGAGGGACGACTGCGCGAAGGCGGTGCGGAAGCCGGTGCGGCGGCTGTCGGCCTGCAGTCGGACGGCGAACTGGCGAATGGTTTCTTCATCTTCGTTCCACGGCGGGGCGGAGAAGACCTCGCCATAGGCGTCGGCCAGTTCGTCCGTGAGGTCGAGGACGGCCGGTCCGTAACAGATCACGTTTGCAGCTCCTTGGGCCGGCTTGGGTGCCTTGGGTCGGATCGCCCCTATCGAAGACCGAATCTACGCCCGGTGCGTTCCCTGGAGGGGAGGTCCGCAGATCCGGAGGGTGTGCGACAAATCCGACTTCCGTACGGTGTCGTGGGCCACCCGTATCGGCCCGCCCGGCCCGGCGTTGAGCCCGGTGTGCGCAACAACCTCCTGAGCAGAGCCCTGATGGGCATCGCCGCATGCGCGGTGGCGTTCTTCGTGATCCTGGGGGTCATGGCGGTGCTTCCGCGGGCCCTCCAGGACGCGCTGCCCGACAACGTCCTGGGCGGGGCCGCCGTCGTGCTGGCGGTGGCGGCCGCGCGCCGGTTCGCCCGCCGGGCGCGTTAGCCTCGTTCGGTGACGTTCGAACGGCAGGAGGCCCTCACGATGGCGCAGTTCCCCACATCGGTCGTAGCCGCAGGCGGCCTCGTCGGCGGTTACGCCGCCGCCCGCTGGACCGGCAAGCGGCCCCTCGGCGGCGCGGTCCTCGCGGCGGCCGGCACCCTCGCCGCCCGCGAGTGGCACCGCCGCACGTCGCCGACGACGACGGCGCTGCTGGGCGCGGCCTACATCGCCGCGTTCGCGGGCTCGCACCCCCTGGCGAAGAGGATCGGCGCCTGGCCGGCGGTCTTCACGGCGGCAGCCGCAATGGCCGCCACGACCTACGCCACGGCGGACCGCTTGCCCGCCGAAGCCTGAGCCATCTTCGGGACTCTCGCGGTGGAAGGCGTACATGAGCAGCGGGTGCGGGTTCACCATCAGAGCCTCAGCGCGCGGGAGGCGCCACCGCCTGCTGTCTGCTCAGCGCAACCTTGCGTGCGACCGCGTCCGGGGACTCGTGTTCCCAGAACCGCAGCACCGTCCACCCGGAGTTCTCCAGGTGGGTGGTCGTTTCGCGGTCTCTGGACATGTTCTTCTCGAGTTTGACCCGCCACCATTCGGCATTGGCCTTTGGTCGCGTCGCATGCTCGGGGCAGCCGTGCCAGAAGCACCCGTCGAGAAAGACGGCGATCCTCGCGCGGGTGAAGGCGATGTCGATCGTTCGGCGGCGCATGCCTGGTACTGGCAGATTCACGCGATAGCGCAGCCCGGCCGCGTGAAGGAGACGGCGAACCGCAACCTCCTGCGTGGTGTCGCGCGAGGCCTGTCGGCTCATGCGCGCCGAGACAGCGGCGGAGGAAGGGACGGCACCAGGCGTGCACGCATGATGCCAGTCCCCTCGGACACGCGATCAGGTGGTTCCGTGGTGCTCCACGTGCGGCGGTCCGAGGGGCCGGCGAGCCGACTGACGGTCAGGATGTACGGCCTGAATCTCTGTTCGGCCGCACGGTGGATGCCACGCGATCATTCCCCGGCTAGCGGGCCGCTTCGCGCTGGATGGTCTTCCCCGTGGCCTCTTCGACGAGCTGGATGACGATCTCCAGTCGCTCGTCCAAGAACGTCGTGTAGTCGTCGTTCAGGAGCCCACTGGCCTGCTGACTCGCGATGGCATGAGATGCCAGTACGTCCGTCAGTCGCTGCTCGCCGTAGGCGGCCTTCATCTTCTCTACGTAAATGCTCGGTGCGTGGCTCGCGATGATTCGATTCGTCTCCCCGTCGATGAGGGAGCGGTTGAGCATCAGTTCGGAGCTCTCAGTACCTTGCTGCTTGGCCAGGTAGGCCTTCGGGAAGATGTGGTGCGACTCGGCTTCCAGCGCGCGACTGTTCGTCATGCTTTGGCCGGTGTGGAAGTCGGCTGCCTTGTTCTTGACGAGCAGGCAGATGAGCCCCGAGTAGAGGGCCTTGCGTCGTACCGTCGCCGCGCGCAACGTGGCTGCGTTGATGTGCAACTCGTCGATCGCTTCGGGAGCATCGCCCCCGCCGCCAGTGATCCACTGTGACAGCCGCGAATAGTCGGCCCCCATCTGGCTGTTGGCGCCCTGGTCGTAGTTGGTGGTGAAGGTACTCGCCCAGAAGAACCGCTGGAGCCGGCGGAGCGCCTGGGAGCGTTCCAGGGGCTTCAGGTCCTTCTGCTTGTCCCACACGGCGGCCATGGGGGTGAGCAGCATTCCGTAGGGGAGCCACTTCTGAGAGGTGACGCCGCAATCCGACTGGAGCATGTCGATCACGCCGGCGAAGCCTGCGGTCGCGCTCTCCCAGTGAGCCTTGATGTCGTCCCCGGTCAGCTTCTTGAGCACGTCCGAGCGCTGGGCGCTTCCGCGAACGCGCAGGCAGATGGCCTGGAGCACGTTGTACGGATCGATGCGGAAGTCCTTGAGGGCCCTGTGATTCGCCTCGGCTTCGTCCCACAGGTCCCGGAGGTTCACTCCTTGGGGGAAGAATCGTGCCGTGAGGAGCTCGAAGGGACCAAGGGGTTTGCCCGTTCGGTTCAGCGTCTCGAAGATGGTGCAGACGGCGTCCATGGAAGTCGAACTGGGGAGTGTGAGGACGGGAAGTCCGTAGGTCTTCAGAGGGCTGATGTATTTGTCGCGCATCTCCCGGTACAGGCTCTTCGCTTCCTTCGCGGTGAGTGGTATGCCCGGGTCGTTCTCGATGGTGTCGGCGTAGTCGTCCAGCCAGTCGTCGAACTGGTGGACTTCGGCTATGGGGAGGTGGGACGGCTTCAGCGACTGAGCGCGACGCCCGGTCTTCGTTATGGCGGGCATGGAGAAGATCGCCTGCTCGAAGTCCACGTCCGGCACCTCGCGGACGCTCCGTGACGGGATGTCGACGAACTCGTCGACCTTGATGAAGTACCGCTCGTCACCCGATCCCGTCAGCGCCTGATAGAGCGACGTGAGTCGCTGTTGCCCGTCGAGGACCAGAACCGAAGGCGGCTTGACGGATGTGCTCGGAGCGCCGTCGAAGCTCCGACTGGCGAAGGCCTCCCCCTCTCCCTGCTCCCAGAAGAGGAGGGTTCCCACGGGGTAGCGCGACATGATGGAGCCGAGGAGTTCAGCTGTGCGCGTGGAATCCCATACGAAATCGCGTTGAAAATCGGGGAGGGCGATCTCCTGGCTCTGAATGCGCGTCACGATATTCAGGACCTGAAGCGGATTGGTCTGGAATATCGGGTCCGACTCGTATGCGCTGGTCATGGATTCCTTTGCGGTGAAAACGGACTACGGGCTGGTTGGCGCCCGGTGTTAGTTGCTGACTCTGTGGCACTCCGAGTACGGCTTGCCCGAGGTGCACCAGCAGGGGGCCGTGGGGGTGGGGGGCCAGGGGGTGGCCTTGCCGCGGGCCGCGAGGGTCGTGGCGTATTCGGCCAGGAGGCTGGGGGAGGCCGGGGAGGTCTTCTCGGAGGCCGCGAAGGCCTCGTACGAGGGGACGCTCGCCGTGACGATGCCGAGGTTGGTGGTGCCCGAGGCGGCCAGGGCGCGCAGGGAGGTCTCGATCTCCCGCAGGTGGGCCTCGTGCGAGGCGTACTCCGAGCCGAGCGTCGGGTAGCTGGTCAGCAGCTCGGACAGTTCGCGCTGGGGCCAGTGGAGGATCGCCACCGGGAACGGGCGGGACAGGGCCGCGCGGCGGTCGCCCAGTTCGGCGCGCAGGCGGGCGATCTCGGCGCGCAGTTCGGCGGGGTCGTCGGAGCCCAGGGCCCAGATGCGCTTCGGGTCGTGGAGCTCGTCGAGCGGGATCGGGCCGATGTGGCGGGTGTCGGCGACCATGTCCCAGTCGTCGTGCGGGCGCCCCAGGAGCCGGCGCACGCGGTGGCGGCCCGTCAGGAGGGCGGTCGTGGCCGGGGTGAGCGGGGTCGAGTCCGCGATCAGGAGGGTGGTGGCCTGGGTGAAGCAGTCCTCCGAGGCCTCCAACTCGTCGTGGGCCTCCAGGGCTTCCGCGATGACCTCCCACGGAGCCGGGTCCTTGGGGGAGGCGGCGCGGATGCCCGCGATGAGGGCGCGGGCCTCGGCCTCGTGGCCGTACTCCCAGAGGTTCGCCGCCTGAAGGGCCTTGATCAGGTGGGGGTCGGACGGTGAGGAGGACAGGAGCTGGTCGTACAGGGCGCTCGCCCGGTCCCGTTCGTCGGCCAGTTCGAGGTGGGCCGCGGCCTGGAGGAGCAAGGGCTCCTGGTCCTCGGGGTAGCGGGTCGCCGTGCGGATGAGGCGCTCGGCTTCGGCGATGTGCTCGGCAGGCGTGTCGGGGCGCATGGTTCACACCGTACTGCTGCTGGTCAGTTGACGGGGGAGGACTTAGGGTGCCGCCCGTGCGGGATCACATACCTGTGGTGGTTCAGGGGAGGGGCCGGCGGGCGCGCCGGGCCGGTCTCGTGGGGGTCCTGTGGGCGAGCGCCGAGCTGACCGTCACCGTGGGCGTGGTGGTGTTGTTGCTGGTGGTGCACCAGGTGTGGTGGACCAACCGGCAGGCCGCCGCCGCGGCGCAGGAGCAGGTCCGGTCCCTGGAGCAGGCCTGGGACCAGGAGCGGGCCCGGGCCCTCGAGCGGGCCTCGGGAGATGATCCGCCCTCCTCCGGTGTTCCTGCTTCTTCGCCCGTTCCTTCCCCTCCCTCCGCGCCCGCGCCGGTTCCTTCCGAGGCCGCGGCCGCGCCCCGGCCACGCGCCGAGCCGTCGGGGGCGTACGCCGTCCTGCGCATCCCGCGTCTCGGCCTCGTCGTCCCCGTCGCGCAGGGCATCGACAAGCGGGCCGTCCTCGACAAGGGGTACGTGGGGCAGTACCCCGGGACCGCCGGGCCCGGGGCGCAGGGGAACTTCGCGCTGGCCGGGCACCGCAACACCCACGGCGAGCCGTTCCGGTACATCAACCGGCTGCGGGCGGGCGACGAGCTGATCGTCGACATGCGGGGGCGCAGGTACACGTACGTGGTGGGGAAGGTCCTCAGCGAGACGACCGAGCGGGACACCGGGGTGATCGCGCCGGTGCCGCGGAGCGTGGTGAAGCCGGAGCACGGGTACGGCGAACCCGGCGCCTACATCACCCTGACCACCTGCACGCCCGAGTACAGCTCGAAGTACCGGCTGGTGGTCTGGGGGACCCTCAGGCCGTGACCGCGCTCCGCCGTTGTCGGTGGTGCCGGTTACCATCGATCGAGAACAGCGTATGGAGAGGGGGAGGTTCGCGTGGATCGGTCACGACGCTTCGACGTCACGTTCACCCGGATCGCCCGGGCCCTCTCCGTGCTGCTCCCGCTGGTGCTGGTCGGGGGAGCCCTCGGCCTGTTCGCCGGGGAGAGCGGGCTGGGCGCCGTGGTGGTCGCCCTCGCCGCGACCGTCGCCGCCGTCTCCGTGGGCGCCGAGGCCCTGGCCGCCGCCGCACGGCTCGTACGGCCCGTGCCGCCGCACCGCATACGCACCGCGATCCGTGATCGCGAGCAGCGCACGGCGTTCCTGCCTCAGCGCGATCCCGATGCCTCGGGCCGGTCGCGGCCCAGGGCGCCCGGCCGTCTCGTCCCGACGGCCGCGTAGGGGCGCGCAGTACTTCTCGCCTTCTGCTGACCGATCACTGTTGTCGCCCCTCGTGGGTCGTCACGCCGAAATGCACGTTCTTTCGACGTTCGACGAGTCCCTTCGGAGGGCCCACGTGTCCGTTTTCACCCACCTTGTTGCTGAGCTGGGCCGGCTTCTGGAGCCGGTGCTGGCCGAGTCCGCGACCGCTGCCGCGATCGTGCTGTTCACCGTGCTCGTACGGCTCGCCCTCCACCCGCTGAGCAGGGCCGCCTTCCGCGGTGCGACTCCGGTGGCCGGCTGCCTGCCGCTGCTGCTCCAGCTGCCGGTGTTCTTCCTCATGTACCAGGCGTTCACCTCGGGGAACGAGCTGCTGAGCCACCGGCTGTTCGCCGCGCCGCTGGGGTCCCGGTGGACCGACGCGCTCGGGGAGGGCGGCCTGTTCGGGGCGCAGGGGTCGGTGTTCCTCGCGCTGTTCGGGGCGATCGCGGTGGTGGCCGCGTAGAGTGCCGTGCGCGGGCGCCGGTCGGCGGCTGCGGCCGCGGCAGCCGCTGCCGCGGCCCCGAAGAAGCCGGCGAAGCCGGTGAAGCCGGTGAAGAAGGGGGGCGCCGGTGCCGGTGCTGCGGCCGCCGGTCTGCCCGAGTTGAGTGCCGAGCAGCAGGAGGCCATGCGCAAGCTGGGCGGCGTACTGCCCCTGCTGTCCTTCGGGACGCTGATCACCGCCGCCGTCGTGCCGCTGGCCGCCGGGCTCTACCTGCTCACCACCACCGCCTGGTCGGTGGCGGAGCGGGTCTGGCTCGAGCACCGCAAGGCGCGCGTCGCGGCACGCGCCGCCACCGACCGGCCGGCCGACGGAGCAGTGCGTTCCAGCCTGTGAACAGGGTCTTGCGGATGGGGTGGACATCTTGGAGGATCGACCAATCCTCCGATGGCCGCAACCCATCGTCCGGCCCGGGGCATGCCCATGGGCCGACCACCCACGACCACGGGAGAATGCCCATGAAGCTGCTGCGTGTCGGACCGGTCGGGTCGGAGCGCCCCGCGCTGCTCGGCCAGGACGGGACCCTGCGGGACCTGTCCGGCCTGATCACGGATGTGAACGGCGCGCTGCTCGCCGACGACTCCGCGCTGTCCCGGGTACGGGACGCGGCCGAGTCCGGTGAGCTTCCGGTCCTGGACGCCGAAGGGCTGCGCATCGGGGCGCCGGTCGGCCGCATCGGCAAGATCGTGGGCATCGGGCTGAACTACTTCGGGCACGCGGCGGAGATCGGCGCGGAGCCGCCGGCCGAGCCGATCCTCTTCCTGAAAGCCGCGGACACCGTGGTCGGCCCCGACGACACCGTCCTGATCCCGCGCGGCAGCGTGAAGACCGACTGGGAGGCCGAGCTCGGCGTCGTCATCGGCAGCACCGCCCGCTACCTGGACTCCGCGGAGCAGGGCCTGGCGCACGTCGCCGGCTACCTGGCGGTCAACGACGTCTCGGAGCGCGAGTTCCAGATCGAGCGCGGCGGCACCTGGGACAAGGGCAAGAACTGCGAGACCTTCACCCCGCTCGGCCCGTGGCTGGTCACCGCCGACGAGATCCCGGACCCGCAGGTCCTGGACGTGAAACTGTGGGTCGACGGCGAGCTCAAGCAGGACGGCAACACCGCTGACCAGATCTTCCCGGTCGGCGAGGTCGTCCGGTACCTGAGCCGGTTCATGACCCTGTACCCGGGTGACGTCATCGTCACGGGCACGCCGGCCGGTGTGGCGATGGGCCAGCCGGAGCCGAAGCCGTACCTGAGGGCCGGCGACGTCGTGGAGCTGGAGATCGAGGGGCTCGGCCGTCAGCGCCAGGAGTTCAAGAGCGCGTAGCCGCCGCAGTGCAGGAGAAGGAACAGCAGGAGTGAGGGACGGGTGGGGCTGCCATCGCGGCGGCCCCGCCCGTTCCGCATGCGCGCGCCGGGGACGTCACGCGGTCCCGGGCTCGGTCGCGACGGGAAGTTCCACCGCCACGCCCTCCTGGGACGACATGCGGGCCGCCTCCAGTACGTCGAGGCAGCGCGCGGCCTCGTGCGCCGTGACCGGGGCCGGCCCGCCCGTACGCAGGGCGTCCGCCACCGCCGCGTAGTACGCCGGGTAGTCGCCCTGCTCGGTCGGCACCGGGGCCCCGCCGCCGGTCAGCGGGGACTCGCCCGAGCCCACCCGCCCCCACAGGTGCGGGGGTTCCTCGCCCCAGGGCAGCCGCCCGTCCGGCCGCAGCCCCTCGCGCAGGGCGCCCTCCTGCGGGTCCAGGCCGTACTTCACGTAGCCGGCCCGCGAGCCGAGCACGCGGAACCGCGGTCCGAGCTGGGCGGTGGTCGCGCTGACGTAGAGGTGGGAGCGGACCCCGCTGGCGTGGGTGAGGGCGATGAAGGTGTCGTCGTCCGTCTCGGCGCCCGGGCGGCGCACGTCGGTCTCCGCGTAGACCCGTACGGCGGGCCCGAACAGTACGAGCGCCTGGTCCACGACGTGGCTGCCGAGGTCGTACAGCAGACCGCCGATCTCCTCCGGGGCGCCCGACTCGCGCCAGCCGCCCTTCAGCTGCGGGCGCCAGCGCTCGAAGCGGGACTCGAAGCGCTGGATCTCGCCGAGTTCGTCGCCGGCGAGGAGGCGGCGCAGGGTGAGGAAGTCGTTGTCCCAGCGGCGGTTCTGGAAGACGGAGAGGAAGGTTCCGCGCCGGTCCGCCAGGGCGGCGAGCGCCCGGGCCTCGGCGGCGGTGGCGGCGAGCGGCTTGTCCACGACCACCGGGATGCCGGCTTCGAGGGCGATGGTGGCGAGCGGGACGTGCGTCTTGTTGGGCGAGGCGACCACGACGAGGTCGAGGTCGCGCTCCCACAGCTCGTCGGCCGTGGGGACGGTGCGGACGTCGGGGAACTCCGCGCGGGCCTGGGCCTGCCGGGCCGGGTCGGAGGTGACGACCGTGTCGAGGACGAGTCCGTCCGTGGCGGCCACGAGGGGGGCGTGGAAGACGGAACCGGCGAGTCCGTAGCCGATGACGCCGACGCGAAGTGGTGCAGTGGAGGCGGGGGTGCTCATGGGGACCACTTTGGCAACAGTGTTGCCGAAGTGCAAGGAAGGTGGACAATGGGCCTGTGAACAGGGGTAGCGGGAGCGGGGACAGCGGCCACCGGGACGTGTACGGCCGGCGCGGCGGGGTGAACCTGCCGGCGCTGCGCGGCCACAACGACGCGCTGGTGCTGGACCTGCTGCGCGCCGCCGGACCGGCGGGCCTGGGCCGCACGGAACTCGCCGCCCGTACGGGGCTCACTCCGCAGGCCGTCAGCAAGATCACGGCGCGGCTCGGTGCGGAGGGCCTGGTCGCGGAGGCGGGCCGCGCCGCGTCCACCGGCGGCAAGCCGCGCACCCTGCTGAGGCTGGTGCCGGACGTGCGGCACGCCGTCGGAGTGCACCTGGACCGCGACGAGCTCCTGGCGGTACGGGTGGACCTGGCGGGCCGCGTCGTCGCCGAGAGCGGCGGCCCGCTTGACTTCGGGGCCGGGCCGGAGGCGGCGGTCGAGGCCGTCGTACGGGCGGTCGCGCGGGTCGGCGACCCGTCCGGGCCGCCGCTCCTGGGTGTCGGGGTGGCCGCGCCGGGGCCGCTCGACCACCGGGCCGGGGTGATGGGGCGGGTGACGGGGTTCCCGAGTTGGAAGGACTTTCCGCTGAGGGGGGTACTGGAGGGGCGGCTGGGCCTGCCGGTGGTGCTGGACAAGGACACGAACGCCGGTGCGGCCGCGGCCGCCGGGGCGTGGCTCCGGGCTACTTGGCCGGATGCGGATGCGGATGCGGATGCTGGTGCGGACGCGTATGTCGGGCGCGGGATGGATGCCGGGCCGGATGCGGAGGTCGCGGAGGTCTATGCCGGGGGTGGGGCCCGTACCTGCGTGTACCTGCACATCGGGACCGGGCTCGGCGCGGGACTGTGGCTGGGCGGCGGGGTCTACCGGGGTGCCCGCTCGGCGGCGGGGGAGTTCGGCCACCAGGTGCTCCTGCTGGACGGCCCGCGGTGCCGGTGCGGTGCGCGCGGCTGCGTGGAGGCGCTGTGCCTGGAGGCGGTGGCCCGGGGTGATGTTCCCGAGGCGGCACGGATCGTCGGCGAGGCCGCGGCCAACCTGGTGGCGCTGCTGGACGTGGACCGTGTGCTGCTCGGCGGGCGTGTGGTGGCGGCGGCGCCGGACGTCTTCGTGGCCCGTGTCGGAGCCGTTCTCGCGGCCCGGGCGCTGGATCCGGCCCGGCCGGTGGTCGCCCTGGCGGGGGCGGGTGTGGCGCAGGGGGCGGCGGAGATGGCGTTGACGCCGTTGTTCGGGCGCGGGTAGGCGTGCCGCGTGGCTCCGCCGGGGAGCCGGGCCGGTGCCGGTGCGTTGCCGGGTGCGGCGCCGTTGCGGGGGCTCTGCCCCCGGGCCCCGGCGCCTCAATCGTCGGCGGGGCTGGTTGTGGTCGGCTGGGGTGGATGTGGCCGGTGGGGTGGGGGTTGACGTCTGCACCGTTCGGGCGTAAACCGGAACGACTCAGGCGTGGTGTGCGGTGAGGGCTCGCGCGTGCGTGGGAGGGTGCGGGCAGGTCGGGGTGATTGTCACCTCGTCCGACCATCGTCCTGTCCGGCGAGCAGCGAAGGTCTTCCATGCGACTGCGCAAAGCCCTAGCCCTCACCGCCTTCCTCTCCGCCGTGTTGGCCGTCACCACCGCGCCCACCGCCGGCGCGGACATCGGCACCGGCGGCGGTGCCCGCCCCGCACCCGCGATGCCGTCCCGCGTCCAGGCCACCTGCGGGGACGGCAAGAGTTCCGCCTTCCCCATCGGGGCGCGCATCCGCGGCGGCCCGGCCGTGTACCGCACCGGCGGCGAGCCGCAGACCTGGTACCTGGACCTGACCAACACCACCGACTCCGAGTGCACGGCCATCCACCCCGTCGTGGTCCTCACCGACAAGGCCCGCACCCTGCGCCCCGCCCACCTGCGGATGGAGTTCGACGCGCCGGGCGGCACCCTGCCCGCCGGCCTCGAACGCAGCGACCGCGACGAGATCATCGCCGTCTTCGACGGCGGCGACGCCTTCCCCGGCTTCACCGTCGGCCCCGGCGGCACCCGCACCGTCAAGGTCTCCCTCGCCTTCGCCCCCGACGCCCCCACCGGTGAGGTCCTCGCCGACGCCGCCCTCGTGCAGCGCAAGGGCGACGACGGGGACTGGATCGGCGAGGCGGGCGGCTACCGCTTCTCCGTCGAGCAGTCCGAGGACTCCGTCGAGGGCGGCTCCCTCGCCCACACCGGTCCCCGCGAGTGGGTGTACGGCGCGGGCGCCCTGGCCGCCCTCGCCGCGGGCGGCGGTCTCCTGCTGGGGGCCCGCCGGCTCCGCATCCGCGCCCGCGCGCACTGACCCCGCCCGCGCCCGGAGTCCCGTACGGCGGCCGCGACCGCCCCGCATAGAGTCCCGTTGTGGAAAAGAACCTCCAGGGTCACCGCCCCGGCTCGCCCGTGCGGTCCGGCATCCCCGAGCACGGCCGCATCCCCAAGTACTACGCCGTCAAGGCCCGGATCGCCGAGCTCCTCGACGAGCTCGGCGAGGGCGGGACGCTGCCCACCGAGCGGGATCTGGCCGAGCGGTACGAGGTGTCCCGCGAGACCGTCCGCCAGGCCCTGCGCGAGCTGCTGCTGGAGGGCCGGCTGCGCCGCTCCGGCCGGGGGACCGTCGTCGCCGGGCCCAAGCTGGAACAGCCGCTCTCCCTCGCCAGCTACACCGAGGGCGTGCGCCGCCAGGGCCGCCGCCCGGGCCGGCAGCTGATCGGGCTGGAGCAGTTCCCCTGCCCGCCCGACCTCGCGCCCGGCATCGGGGCCGAGCCCGGTGAGCCCGTCTGGCACCTGGAGCGGGTCCTGCTCGCCGACGACGAGCGCGTCGGCCTGGAGAGCACGTACATCCGGGTGGCCCGCGCCCCCCGGCTGAACGCCGATTTCCAGCCGGACTCCTCCTTCTACGGATACCTGCGCGACAGCCTCGGCATCTCCTTCGGGGAGGCCGACGAGAAGCTGGAGACCGTGCTCGCGACCCCCCGCGAGGCCCTGCTGATCGGCACCCCGCCGGCCCTTCCCATGCTGCTCATCCACCGCTTCTCGCGGGACCAGGAGGGCCGGCCCCTGGAACGGGTGCGTTCGCTCTACCGTGGTGACAGGTTCAGTTTCACGACCCGCCTGCGGGCCGAATAGCCCAGCAGTAAACCACCCGCACCAACTGAAATGGGGCGAAGTGAAGTCACAAAAAGATAACGGGTCTAGTCCAAGCGTCGAGGGTTGTTCACCGACGCGTCGCCGGACTGACCCTTCCGGGTCATGGTCCGCGCCCACCGTTGGCGGCGTGAGAGTCATAGTCGTCGGAGGCGGCGTGGTCGGCACCATGCACGCCTGGCAAGCAGTCGAACGCGGCCACGAGGTCGTCCAGATCGAGCGGGAGGCCGAGGCGCGCGGCGCCTCACTGCGCAATTTCGGCCAGATCTGGGTCAGCGGACGGGCCGGGGGAGAGGAGCTCGACACCGCCCTGCGGGCCCGCGAGCTCTGGGAGCGCATCGGCGCGGAGGTGCCCGGCCTGGGCTTCCGAGCCATCGGCTCCCTCACCCCCGTCCGCAACGCCCGTGAGTACGCCGTCGCCGAGGCGGCCCTGGCCCGCCCGGACGCCGCCGCCCGCGGCTACGAACTGGTCGGCGCCGACGAGGCACGCAAGATCAACCCGGCCCTGCGCGGCGACTTCGAAGCCGCCCTGTGGTGCGGGCGGGACGCGGCCGTCGAACCGCGCACCGCCCAACTGCACCTGCGCGAAGCCCTGCGCGCCAAGGCCGGCGGCCGCTACACCTTCCTCCCCGGCCGCGAGGTCCGCGAGGTCACCGGCCCCGGAGCGGTCCGCGACGACCACGGCGACGTCCACCGCGGCGACGTCGTGATCCTCGCCACCGGCGCCTGGCTGTCCGGGCTGGTCCGCGAACTGGCCCCCGACCTGCCCGTGCGCCGGGTCCGGCTCCAGATGATGCAGACCGCCCCGCTCGGGGAGGACCTCACCACCTCCGTCGCGGACGCCGACAGCTTCCGCTACTACCCCGCCTACCGGTCCGCGGCCCTCGACGAGCTGAACGCCGGCCAGGCCCAGACGCCGATCGCCGCCGCGCACAAGATGCAACTGCTGATGGTCCAGCGCCGCGATGGCGGGCTGACCATCGGCGACACCCACGAATACGAGCACCCCTTCGCCTTCGACACCCTCGAGGACCCCTACGAGCACCTCACCGAGGTCGTCGAGTCCTTCCTGGGCCGCCCCCTGCCGAAGATCAGGCACCGCTGGGCGGGCGTGTACGCGCAGTGCACGGACACCTCCCGCGTCGTCCACCGCCAGCAGGTCGCCGACGGCGTCTGGCTGGTGACCGGACCCGGTGGGCGCGGCATGACCTGCTCGCCCGCCATAGCCGATACCACCGCGAACGAACTGGGCTGGTAACTCCGATGACCGACACCGCCACCGACACCACCGACACCACCACCGACACCACCGACGTGACCGGCACCCCAGGCCCCCGCGGGCTGGTCGTCCTCGACATGGCCGGCACCACCGTCGCCGACGGCGGCCTCGTCGAGCGCGCCTTCGAGCGGGCCGCCGAGCGCCTCGGCGTCGAGCCCGGCACCCCCGACCACACCGAGAAGCTCCGGTACGTACTCGCCACCATGGGCGAGTCCAAGATCTCCGTCTTCCGCCACCTCTTCGGTACGGAGGAACTCGCCCGGCGCGCCAACTCCGCCTTCGAGGAGGCGTACGCGGAGCTCGTCGACGGCGGCCTCGTCACCCCCGTCCCCGGCGCCCGCGCCGCGATCGAGGAGCTCCGCGCCGGGGGCCGGACCGTCGCCCTGACCACGGGCTTCGCCCGCGTCACCCAGGACGCCATCCTCGACGCCCTCGGCTGGCAGGACCTCGCCGACCTGACCCTCTGCCCCGCCGACGCGGGCGGCCGCGGCCGCCCCTACCCCGACATGGTGCTGACCGCGTTCCTGCGCACCGGCGCCGTGGCCGACGTGACCGACGTCGTGGTCGTCGGCGACACCGCCTACGACATGCTCAGCGGGCGGCGCGCCGGCGCCGGCACGGTGGCGGGAGTCCTCACCGGCGCCCACGACCGCGCGACGCTGACGCGGAACGGTGCGACCCACGTCCTCGACTCCGTCGCCGAACTCCCGCACCTCCTCGCGGAGTCGGCGTGAGCGGCATCCGCTTCGACGGGGTCAGCGTCGCCTACGACGGCAACACCGTCCTGGACCGCCTCGACCTGACCGTCGAACCGGGCGAGGTGATGGCGCTCCTCGGCCCCTCCGGTTCGGGCAAGACCACCGCCCTGCGCGCGGTCGCCGGCTTCGTGCGGCCCGTCGCGGGCCGGGTGCTCATCGGCGGCCGGGACGTCACCGCGCTCCCGCCGCACAAGCGCGGCATCGGCATGGTCGTCCAGCAGTACGCGCTCTTCCCGCACATGCGGGTCGAGGACAACGTCGCCTTCGGCCTCAAGGCCCAGAAGGCGCCGAAGGCCGGGATACCCGCCCGGGTCGCCGAGGCCCTGGAGATGACGGGCATGGCGGCCTACGCCCGGCGCTACCCGCGCGAGCTGTCGGGCGGCCAGCAGCAGCGGGTCGCCATCGCCCGCGCCCTCGCCATCCGCCCCGGCGTGCTGCTGCTGGACGAACCCCTGTCCGCCCTCGACGCGCAACTGCGCTCGGGGATGCTCGCCGAACTGGCCCGGCTGCACCGCGAACTGCCCGACGTGTCCATCCTGTACGTCACCCACGACCAGGTGGAGGCCCTCACCCTGGCCGACCGGATCGCCGTCATGGACCGGGCCCGCCTCCAGGACTGCGGGACACCGCAGGAGCTGTACCGGGCGCCGCGTACGGAGTTCACCGCGTCCTTCGTCGGCAACGCCAACCTGCTCCCGGTCACGGTGGCCGAGGGCGGCGCCGTCTTCGAGGGCCGCGCGCTGACCCTCGACCGCGGGCGCGCGGCGCCGGGCGCCGCGGCCACCCTGTGCGTACGTCCGCACCTGCTCGGACTCGGCGCCGGACCCAACGCGCTGAGCGGCACCATCGCCGAGGTGCAGTGGCGGGGCTCGACGCACCGGCTGTACGTGGACGTCGACGGCCACCGGGTGAAGGCGGACCTCCCCGAACTGCGGGAGACCCCCGCGCTGGGGGACCGGGTCACCCTGCACTTCGAGCCGCGCGACGCCGTGCTGCTGGCGGCAGGAGTGACCAGTGTCTGACGCCGCGCGGCGAGCCCTGCCGCCCCCACTGCCGGACTCCGCCGTGCCCGGCGAGCCCCCGCCCCCCGAACCGGAGTCCCCGGCCGTTCCCGTCCCCGGTCCGGCCCGCCCGGCCTCCGGCCGGGAGGGCGCCGACGTGGCCGCACCGTTCCCCGACCCGGCGGCCTGCGCCGTGCCCGGCGGGGTCCCGGTCCCTGGACGGGAGGGCGCCCGCGGGGCAGCCGTGGGCTCCGGGCCGGCGGGCCCGGGCCCGATCGGCGCCGCCGCATCCGCGCGGCGCAACGCGTGCCCGGTCGGCCCGGCCCCCGACCGCCCGTCCGGCGGGGCCGGACACGGGGCCGGACACGGAGCCGGACCGGCCGGTACCGCGGAGTTCGCGCCCGGTGCGGCACCGGCCCCCCGCCCGGAGGGCCCGGCTTCCGGCACGGCAGGGGGCACCGCGGCCCCGGAAGAGGCCCGGAAGGGGTGGGCGGTGCCGCGCAGCGTGTGGGCGCTGCCGCCCGTGGCCGCGCTCGCGCTGCTGTTCCTCTATCCCCTCGCCCTGGTCGTCCAGCAGTCCCTCACCCCCGACAACGGCGGCGGCGCCTTCGACGCCTACGCCCGCGTCTTCGGGTCGCGGGCCTTCCACGACGCCCTCGGCACCACCGTCTGGCTGGCCGTCGGAGCCACCCTCGGCTGCCTGGTCCTCGGGTTCACGCTCGCGCTGATCATCGCCTTCGTGCCGTTCCCCGGAGCCCGCGCCGTCGCGAAGTTCATCGACGTCTTCCTCTCCTTCCCCTCCTTCCTCATCACCCTCGCCCTCCTCTTCCTCTACGGCACCGTCGGCATGGCCAACGGCCTCGTCACCGAGTTCACCGGCGCCGCCGAGGGGCCCTTCCACTTCCTCACCACCCCCTGGGGCGTCCTCCTCGCGGAGATCACGTACTTCACGCCCTTCGTGATCCGCCCGCTCCTCGCCGCGTTCTCCCAGCTGGACACCGCCCAGCTGGAGGTCGCCGCGGGTCTCGGCGCCCGCCCCGCCCGCATCGTGCGGCAGGTGATCCTGCCCGAGGCCCTCCCGGCGCTCGGCGCCGGCGGCAGCCTCGTCCTCGTCATGTGCCTCAACGAGTTCGGGATCGTCCTGTTCACCGGGGCCAAGGACGTCACGACCCTGCCGATGCTCATCTACGGAAAGGCCATCCTCGAATCCGACTACCCGGCAGCCTGCGTGGTCGCCGTCGTCAACATCGCGATCTCCGTCGGCCTGTTCGGCCTCTACCGGGTGGTGAGCAAGCGTGCTGGTGCATAGCAAGGCCGGGCGCTGGGCCGCCTGGAGCCTCTTCGGCCTCCTCTTCCTGCCGCTCTTCGCGCTGCCCCTGCTCGTCGTGGTCGCCGCGTCCTTCGCCACCCACTGGTCCGGCGCCCTGCCCTCCGGCCCGACCACCGAGAACTACGCCGCCGCCGTGCGCGGCGAATCCCTCCAGGCCCTCACCACCAGCCTGGTCACCGCCGTCGTCGCCAGCCTGCTCGCGCTCACCGTCGGCACCTGGGCCGCGCTGGCCGGGGCGGCGCTGAAGAAGCGGGGCAGGCGGCTCCTGGACGCGCTGTTCATGCTGCCCGTCGCCGTGCCGTCCGTGGTCGTCGGCCTCGCCGTGCTCGTCGCCTTCAGCCGCCCGCCCGTCCTGCTCAACGGCACGGCTTCCATCGTCGTCCTGGCCCACACCGTCCTCGTCACGGCGTTCGCCCACCAGTCGGTGTCGGCCGCGATCGTCCGGCTCGACCCCGCCTACGAGCAGGCGGCCGCCTCCCTGGGCGCCCGCCCCGCGTACGTGCTGTGGCGGGTCCGGCTCCCCCTCCTGCTGCCGTCCCTCACGGCCGCCGCCGGCCTCTGCTTCGCCCTGTCCATGGGCGAGCTCAGCGCCACGATGATGCTCTACCCGCCGGACTGGATGCCCCTCCCGGTCCGCATCTTCACCGCCACCGACCGCGGTTCGCTCTTCAGCGGCTCCGCCGTCGCGGTGGTCCTGATGGCCACCACCCTGCTGGTCCTGCTGGCCGTCTCCCGCGTCCGCACCAAGGCCTCGTACCGCTGACCCCCGCTGACCCCCGCTGACCCCCGCTGGTCCCCGCTGACCCCTGCTGATCCCGCTGACTCCCTTTCCCCGTGAGGAAGTTCCATGTCCAGCACGCCCATGCCCAGAACCCTCCTGCTCCGCGGCGCCGCCGCCGTCACCGGCAGCCTCGCCCTCACCGCCTCCCTCACCGCCTGCGGCGGCTCCTCCCCGGCCGGCTCGGCCGACTCCAAGGGCGCCGAGAAGGTCGTCACCGTCTACAGCGCCGACGGCCTCAAGAGCGAGAAGGGCGACGGCTGGTACGACCGGGTCTTCGCCGACTTCACCAAGAAGACCGGCATCGAGGTCAAGTACGTCGAGGGCGGCTCGGGCGAGATGGTGCAGCGCGCCGTCCGCGAGAGGACCAACACCCAGGCGGACGTGCTGATCACCCTGCCGCCCTTCATCCAGCAGGCCGACGGCAAGGGTCTGCTCCAGTCCTACGTGCCCCAGGGCGCCGACAAGGTCAACGGCGCGGACAAGTCCACCGCGGGCAAGTGGACCTCGGTCGTCAACAACTACTTCGGCTTCGTCTACAACAAGAAGGAGCTCGCCGAGGCCCCCAAGACCTGGGAAGAGCTGCTGGACGCCCGCTACAAGGGCAAGCTGCAGTACTCCACGCCCGGCGTCGCGGGCGACGGCACCGCCGTCCTCATCAAGTCGATGCACGACTTCGGCGGCAAGGAGCCGGCGATGGAGTACCTGAAGAAGCTCCAGGCCAACAACGTCGGCCCGTCCTCCTCCACCAGCAAGCTCGCGCCCAAGACCGACAAGGGCGAGCTGCTCGTGGCCAACGGCGACGTCCAGATGAACTTCGCGCAGTCCAAGTCCATGCCGAACCTGGGCATCTGGTTCCCCGCGAAGGAGGGCGGCAGGCCCACCACCTTCGCCCTGCCGTACGCCGCGGGCCTGGTCGACAAGGCCCCGCACTCCGAGAACGGCAAGAAGCTCCTCGACCACCTGCTGAGTGAGGAGGCGCAGAGGCTGGTCAGCGAGGTGGGCGGCGGCTTCCCGGCCCGCAGCGACGTCAAGCCGACCGACGCCAACGCAGTCGAACTCACCAAGCTCATGACGGGTGTCGAGATATTCGAGCCGGACTGGGCCGACATCGACAAGAACCTCACCGCGTACGTCGACGCGTGGAAGTCGGCAACCGGAAGCTGACTGGTTGCTTCCAGGCAACCCTCCTGGCCACCCACGACCGGCAGAGTGACTGATGCATAACGGGTCTGGACCGAGGACCGCACCTTCGGTCCGGGCCCGGCGCATGTCCCCAGCGCCTCTCCCCAGTGTCTTTCCCACGATCACTCCCGGAGGAGTTCGTGTCCCCTGCCGTCCCTGCCGGACGTACCCTCGCCGTGGCCGTCACCGCCACCGCCCTGCTCGCCGCCGCTCTCGGCGCCCACACCGCCACCGCCGCCGCGGCCGCCGCCACCGACAAGGTCCTCGTCATCGGCGTCGACGGCGCGGTCCTCGACCGCGTCAAGGCCGCCAACGCCCCCTACCTGCAGGGCCTGATGGCCCAGGGGCTGACCGCCCGCAGCACCCTCTACGCGGGCCCGATGGCCGCCACCTCCTCGGGCCCCGGCTGGTCCACCATCGCCACCGGGGTCTGGCCCGACAAGCACGGGGTGAAGGACAACTCCTTCACCGGCAAGAACTACGCCGCCCACCCCGACTTCCTCACCCGCATCGAAACCGCCAAGCCGGCGCTCAACACGTACGCGGCCGCCGACTGGGAGCCGATCACCTCCACCGACCAGAACGGCCCGATCTTCTCCGCCAAGGTCGACAAGCGCCTCTCCCTCAAGGGCGACCGCGACGGCTACCGCAACGAGGACCCGAAGGTGGCCGCCGCGGCCGCCACGGAACTGCGCACCCAGAACCCGGACGCCGCCTTCGTCTACCTCGGCGAGATCGACGCCGCCGGCCACTCCCACGGCGCCGCCAGCCAGCAGTACCTCGACGCCGTCGCCCGCGTCGACGCCCTGGTCGGCCAGCTCCTCACCGCCGTCCAGAACCGCCCGACGTACGGCCAGGAGAACTGGAAGATCCTGGTCACCACCGACCACGGCCACACCTCCTCCGGCGGCCACGGCGGCTCGACCATCGCCGAGCGCGGCACCTTCGTCATCGCCAAGGGCGCCGGGATCCCCGCCGGTTCGGTCCGCGACGACGTCAGGCTGGCCGACGTGGCCGCGACCGCGCTCACCCAGGTCGGCGTCGCCGCCCCCGGCATCGACGGCGTCCCGCTGGGCTCCCCGGACAGCGACCCCTTCGACACCCTGCGCCCGGCCCTCCAGGCCCGGGTGGACGAGACCGGCATCCCGGCCGGGGTGAAGGGCTTCACGCACACCCCGCCCGCCGGGTGGGCCGTCGACAACTCGAAGATGGGCACGGGCGGGGTCACCGAGTGGGCCGGCTGGGCCTTCGCGACCGACGAGTTCTGGACCCAGTCGCAGCGCGACCAGTGGCGCGAGCTGAACGTCCGCTCCCGTGACGTCTTCGCCGTCGCCGACTCCGACGAGTGGGACGACAAGACCCGAACCGGCACCTTCGACTCCACCCTCGTCACCCCCAAGTGGCCGGTCGCGGGCGGCAGTACGCGCACCCTCACGTTCCAGACGCACTACCGCCACGAGGCCGGCCAGACCGCGCAGGTCCTCGTCTCCTACAACGGCGCCGCCCCGACGGTGGTGAAGACGTACACCGCAGACGCCGTCGCCAAGGCCGACTCCGTCGCCCTCCAGGTCCCGGCCGGTGCCACCGACGTCCAGGTCCGCTTCCGCTACAGCGGCAACAACAACTGGTTCTGGACCGTCGACAACGTCCGCCTGGGCTGATCGTCCGGCCCCGCCCCCGGGACCCCGGCGTCCGGGCTGTGGACGGCAAGGACGTCCACAGCCCGGCCCGGATAGGGTGGTACAGACCAGAGGCAGCAGGTCAGCGAGAGCGGAGAACAGTCCAGTGGCAGAGCGCAAGCCGATCGAATCCTGGCTCACCGACATGGACGGGGTCCTCATCCACGAGGGCACCCCGATCCCGGGCGCCGATGCCTTCATCAAGCGGCTGCGCGACTCCGGCAAGCCCTTCCTGGTGTTGACCAACAACTCCATCTACACCCCGCGCGACCTCCAGGCCCGCCTGGCCCGCATGGGTCTGGACGTCCCCGTGGAGAACATCTGGACCTCCGCCCTGGCCACCGCGAAGTTCCTCGACGACCAGCGCCCGGGCGGCACGGCGTACGTCATCGGCGAGGCCGGTCTGACGACCGCCCTGCACGACATCGGCTACATCCTCACCGACCACGAGCCCGACTACGTGGTCCTGGGCGAGACCCGCACCTACAGCTTCGAGGCCATGACCAAGGCGGTCCGCCTGATCAACGCCGGTGCGCGCTTCATCTGCACCAACCCGGACGAGACCGGCCCCTCCACCGAGGGCCCGCTCCCGGCCACCGGCGCCGTCGCCGCCCTGATCACCAAGGCGACCGGCAAGCAGCCGTACTTCGCGGGCAAGCCGAACCCGCTGATGATGCGTACGGGCCTCAACGCCATCGGCGCGCACTCGGAGACCAGCGCGATGATCGGCGACCGGATGGACACCGACGTGCTGGCCGGCCTGGAGGCGGGCATGCAGACCTTCCTCGTCCTGACCGGTCTGACCAGCGAGCAGGACACCGAGAAGTTCCCGTACCGCCCGACCAAGACGGTCGCCTCGATCGCGGACCTGGTCGACCTGGTCTGACGGACGGCCGTGCGGTCGGCAGTGCGGACGCGGGCCGTACGGCCGTCCGGGCGTACCGCGTTTGGGGCGTACGGCTGACACGTACGGCGCCGCTCCGGATGCGGAGCGGCGCGCCGCGCGTGAATCTCCTTGTCGAGGAGGTTCACCATGCGCAGTGTTCCGATCGCTGTCCGCACCGCCGCCGTGGCCGCCGCCCTGGCGGCGTTCTCCGCGGTCACCGTCGTGTCCGCGCCCACCGCCCTCGCGGGTGAGGAGGACCGCGGCGACCGCGGCAGCATCACGGTCGACCCGAACCCGGCCAACCCGGGAGCGCAGGTCAAGCTGCGGGTCCACGGCTGCGAGGGCAACAAGGGGGCGGCCAAGTCCTCCGTCTTCGTGTCGGACGCCGACCTCTACGGGCGGGACGGCGGACGCCGCAGCCCGCTCTACGGCGACGCGATGATCAGCTCGCACGCCTCGCCGGGCTGGCACGCCGTCCGGGTGTACTGCGACGGGGACGAGAAGTTCACCGGCTCCGTGCAGATCTCCGCCTACCGCCACCCCTCCCACCACGCCTCGCCGATCTGGCCGGTCCACGCGGGCGGCGGCGGCATGGCGGACCGCCCGGCCGAGGCACCCGGCCTGCTCACCGCGGCGAAGAAGGAGCACACCGGCGGCGACGGCCCGGGGATGCCCCACACGGTGATCGGCGCCGTGCTCGCCGCGGTGGCCACGCTGGCCGTCGCGGGCCGGGCGCTGGCGCTTCGCCGCCGTCGCAGCGGCGAGTGAGGCGGGCGCCGCGTGAGCGAGCAGTGGCGGACGGACGAGGCCAAGGCCTCCGCCGGGGGCCGGATGCTGACCTTCGCGGCCTGGTCGGTGCTGGTGCTGGGCCTGTGGCTGTGGGGCCGTGAGCTGACCGTGGCGCCGGCCCCGCTCTCCGGGCAGGCCGGCGGGGCGCTGAGCGCGGGGCTGCCGGCCGCGCACGCCCCCGTCGCGGGATCGCTGCCGCAGCGCGTCGACGTCCCGTCCATAGGCATCCAGGCCCCGGTGGTCTCCCGGGGCCTGGACAAGGACGGCGCGATCGATCCGCCGCCGTACGACAGCCCGGGCACGGTGGGCTGGTGGGGGCAGGGCGTCCAGCCGGGGGCGGCGGGGACGGCGCTGATGGTGGGCCACGTGGACACGCGGTCCAAGCCGGCGGTCTTCTACGGCCTGAGCTCGGCGCAGCCGGGCGACAAGGTGCGGGTGGTGCGGGCGGACGGGTCCGTGGCCGAGTTCACGATCGAGGACGTACGGGTCTACGAGCGCGCGGCCTTCGACGCGCACAAGGCGTACGGTCCGCGGGTGCGGGGCCGCGCGGAACTGCGGCTGGTGACCTGCGGGGGAACGTACGACAAGGCGGCCAAGGAGTACACGGCGAACGTGGTGGTCTCCGCCTACCTGACGGGCGTGGGAGCCCGCCCCGGGACGACGGCGGTCTAGCGCGCTCGTCACGCGGAGAACGAAGAAGCCCCTCACAGCTTTCGCTGTGAGGGGCTTCCTCCGTCTGTGCGCCGCCAGGGACTCGAACCCCGGACCCGCTGATTAAGAGTCAGCTGCTCTAACCAACTGAGCTAGCGGCGCTTGCTGACAGGGAAAACTCTACCCCACCTCTGCGGGTGCTCGTGACCAGCCACGCCCGCCCTGTCCGATTAACCCATGTTTGAGCGGTTTATCGTGCACGATATGTCTGCGCCGACCGCATCTGATGCTTTATCAGGTGCGGTCCCGGTCGACCACTGGAACAGCAGGGGAGTGGACGGAACCGCATGACGATGCAGCCCCCGACGCGTGTGCAGATGCCGATGCCCGCTTTCGAGGAGTACGAGCCCGCGGGCGACTGCGTGTGCCGGGGATGCGCCGAGCGCCGCCGCGCCCTCGCCCGCGCCAGGGTTATACCGCTCCGGGACGGCGGTCACCCCGCCGCGCGCGGCGCGCGCCGGGCGCTGGTCCTGGCCACCGCCGCCGGAGTGGTCCTCGGCGGCGGCAGCGGGACCGCGGTGGCCCTGAGCACGCCGGCCACCGGACCGGCGGCCGGCGACGACCCCGGCAGCCCGCAGGGCGGCCGCACCCCCCTGCACGGCCCGCAGGGCAAGCCGGGCAGCCCCGGAGCCCCGGGCCGGCCCGGGGCCGTGAAGCGGATCGACCGCACGACGATCATCAACAGGGCGAAGCTGTGGCTGGACGCGGAGGTCCCCTACAGCATGTCCACCTACTGGTCGGACGGCTACCGGCAGGACTGCTCCGGCTACGTCTCCATGGCCTGGAACCTCGGCTCGAACGAGTGGACCGGCAGCCTCGACAAGTTCGCCACCAAGATCACCAAGGATGACCTGCTGCCGGGGGACATGCTGCTCTTCCACAACCCGGCGGACCCCACCAACGGCTCGCACGTGGTCCTCTTCGGCGGCTGGGTCGACGAGACGCGCACCCACTACGTCGCCTACGAGCAGACGCGCCCCACGACGCGGAAGCTTGCCACGCCCTACGGGTACTGGGCCAACGCGGCGAAGTACGTCCCCTACCGGTTCAACGGGGTGACCGGCGGCATCGTCCCGGAGGTCCCGGGCGCCGTGCCCGCCCCCGAACCGCCGGCGGCCGGTCCGGAGCCGGGCGACGCGCCCAAGACCTTCCCGGGCGCGGACAAGTTCGCCCCGGGCGCCGTCAACGACCATGTGGCCCAGCTGGGCCGGATGCTGATCGAGCGCGGCGCGTACCGCTTCTACCCCAAGGGGGTGGCCGACCGGACGTGGAGCGACCACGACCGGCTCGCCACCCAGGCGTTCCAGCGCGCACAGGGCTGGACGGGCGCCGATGCCGACGGCGTCCCCGGCGCGCACACCTGGCGCCTGCTCGTCGACAAGCAGGGCAAGAACATCGCGCCGCTGGTGGGCGCGGCGCCCGGCCCGGGCGGCGTACGGGCCTACCCGGGGGCCGCGGTGTTCCGCCCGGGGCGGTCGCACCCGGCCGTCGAGGCCCTCGGCCGGCAGCTGGTGAAGAAGGGCTTCGGCAAGTACTACACGTCCGGCCCCGGCGCCCGCTGGGGCGAGGCAGACCGCCGCAACGTCGAGGCCTTCCAGCGCGCGCAGGGCTGGCGCGGGGCCGCGGCCAATGGCTACCCGGGCCCGGAAACCTGGCGCCGGCTGTTCGCATGACGGAGGTAACGATGTTTCCCACGCGCACCACCTCGACGACGGGCACCCTCCGCGTACCGGCCGCGCCCAAGCCCGCCCCGACCTCCTTCGGCTGGGCCACCACCACCCCGACCCTGTCCCTCCGGACCCCGACCCCGCCCGGGCCGGCGTCGCCGACGGGCGCCGAGCCTCCCGTCCCGACCCCTGGCGTGGAGGCTTTGCCCGGGGCGGCGGACCTGGGCGCCGCGCCCTCCGCCCCGGCGGCCGCCCCCGCCCCGTCGCCCGCGGCAGCACCGCAATCCGCCCCGACCCCGGCCGCGGCAGCACCGCCCCGGGCGGCGGACCCGGAGGTCGTCCCGTCGCCTGCGGAGCCGCGTGAGGCCCCAGCCGGTTGGGCCTCGCACGGAGCGGGGTATCCGGGGGCCGCGCCCGCCTCTGTCCCGTCCCCCGCGGCGTCGGCGGAGCCGGTGGGGGCCCCGGCCGGATACCGCTCGCCGGCGGCGCCGACCGGTCAGGCTCCGCTCCGGGCGGGAAGCCCGGAGGCCGTGCCTGCCTTCGGGCCCGCACCGCACGCGGTTCCGGCTCCTGCCGGGGAGGCTCCGCCCCGGGCGGGGAGCCCGGAGGCCGTGCCTGCCTTCGGGCCCGCGCCGCACGCGGTTCCGGCTCCTGCCGGGGAGGCTCCGCCCCGGGCGGGGAGCCCGGAGACCGTGCCTGCCTCCGGGCCCGCACCGCACGCGGTTCCGGCGCCGACCGGTCAGGCTCCGCCCCGGGCGGGAAGCCCGGAGACCGTGCCTGCCTCCGGGCCCGCACCGCACGCCGCGCCGGCGGAGTCGCCGGACGGCCCGGCCGATTGGGCCTCGTCCCGAGCGGCGCACCGGGGCGCTCCGCAGTCCGTGCCCGCTGCTGTCCCCGCGCCGTATGCCGCGTCGGCGGAGCCGATGGAGGGCCCGACCGGTCAGGCTCCGCCCCGGGCGGGAAGCCCGGAGGCCGTCCCCGCCTCTGTCTCGGCGCCCGCGGCGGCTCCGCACACCGCGCCGGTGGAACCGGGTGACGGTGCGGCTCCCGCGGTGTGGGCCCCGCAGGCCGTTCCGCTCGGCACGTACGCCTCGCCCCGCGCCGCGGAGCCGTCGGCCGAACCCGCCCCCGCCTCGCTCGCCGTACCGGCGCGTGCGGCGGAGCCGCTGGAGACGCCGACCGCCGCCCCGCGAGTGGAGGGCGTTCCCGCTGCCGTTCCGGCGCCTGCCGGTGAGGCTGCGTCTCGGGCGGCGGACCGGGTGGCCGCGCCGGCCCCGCACGCCGTACCCGCGCCGCTGGAGCGGCCCGCCGTGAACCGTGCCGTGCGTGCGGCGGAGCCCGGGGCGGCCCCTGCCCCGGCGCCGTTCGGGCAGGCTCCGCCTCCGGCGACGGGCCCGGGGGCCGGCGGCGCACCGGCGTTCGCCGGGCACGGCGCGGATCCGGCGGACGGGTCCGCGCGGCGCTGCGCGACGGCGGGGGCGGAGGGCGTTCCCGCCTCCGGCCCGGCCGCGCAGGAGCCCACGGCGGCGGCCGTGCCCGCGGCGCGGGGGGAGTCCGAGCCCGAGCCCGTGCACACCACGGCCGACTCCGCGCCCGACAGCCCGTACATCCCGCACCCGCACCCGCAGCACGAGGACGACGAACGGCGCGAGGAACCCGACACCGCGCCCGACTCCGGCGTGCCCGGCCCCGGCGTCGCCGAGATCGTCGCCCAGGCGGTGGCGCGCGCCATGGAGGAGGGCGACACGCAGGACCTCCCGCACGTCTCCGCCCCCCACCGCGGCACCGCCGTCACCGAGGTACCGGTGAGCCTCCCGTTCCGGGCCGCGTCGACCACCCTCCTGCCGAAGCGCGAGCCCGCCGCCACGCCCCCGCCCGCGCGCCCCGCGCGTCCCACCCCCGGCCGCCGCGTCCCCCGCGGGGACGACCGCCTCCGCGAGCACCGCGGCCCGGTGCTCCCCGGCTGGGTCGGCGTGGCCGTCGGCGGGCTCGCCCTGGCCGGCTGCACGGCAGTGCTCTGGCGGGCCGGGGCCGTCCCCGACGCGTTCGCGGCCGCCTTCGGTGCGGCCCCCCGCGCCTACCACGGCCTGCGCGCCACCCACTGGCCGCCGCTCGCCTTCCTCGGCATCGTCGCCCTCGTGGCGCTCGGCGGCCTCGGCCGGGCCCGTACCGGCCACGCCTGGGTGCTGACCCTCTTCGGCCGCTACCGCGGCACGGTCCGCCGTACCGGCCTGACCTGGGTCAGCCCCCTCCTGCTGCGCCGCCGGGTCGACGTACGCCTGCGCCACTGGCGCAGCGACCCGATGCCCGCCGTCGACTCCGGCGGCCTCGCCCTCCAGGTCGTCGTCCAGGTCGTCTGGCAGGTCAAGGACACCGCCCGGGCCACGCTCGCCGTCGCGGACCACACCGAGTACCTCGCCGAGCAGGTCGAGTCGGCCATGGCCCGCGTGCTGTCCCAGCTCCCGGCGGACGCCTTCCACGAGGACGCCCCGACCCTGCGCGACGCCGAGGCCGTCGGCGACGCGCTGACCCGGATGCTGGCGGCCGAGACCGAGGCGGTCGGGATCGAGGTGTTCTCGGCCCAGCCGACCCGGATCGAGTACGCGGCCGAGGTCGCCGAGGCCATGCGCCGCCGCCGGGTCGCCGCGATCGACGCCAAGCACCGGGACACCGTGCTCACCTCGGTGGTGGACGCGGTGGACGACACCGTGCACCGGCTGACCTCGCGCGGACTCGTCGAGCTCGACGACTACGAGCGCAAGGCCCTGGTGAGGGACCTCACGGTCGCCTTCTGCACGGGCCGCACCGAATAGCGGGACGCGCATCACGCCTCACGCATCACGCATCACGACGGGAAACGGGTGGCCGGAAGCGACCGGACCACCCGTTTTCTCATTGGTATGGACATGGCCAACTCTCGTCAATAATCTGGGACTTGGTCTAGACCTGAATCCCCACACGCGCGCGCTCGCCGAACTCCCCCCACGTTCAAGGAGCATCATGCGTATCGTCCGCATGCCCGGACGGGCCGGCGTCGCCGCGCTCGGCCTCGGCCTCGTCGCCGGAATCACCCTCATCGGCGCCCCCAGTGCCAGCAGCCACGGCTACACCGACACCCCCATCAGCCGCCAGAAGCTCTGCGCCAACAAGACCGTGTCCGACTGTGGCGCGATCCAGTGGGAGCCGCAGAGCGTCGAGGGCTTCAAGGGCTTCCCGGCCGCCGGCCCCGCCGACGGCAGGATATGTTCCGGAGGCCTCTCGCAGTTCGCCGAGCTCGACAACCCGCGCGGCGGCGCCTGGCCCACCACCAAGGTGACCAGCGGCCAGAGCTACGCCTTCCGGTGGCAGTTCACCGCCAACCACTCCACCACCGACTTCAAGTACTACGTCACCAAGAACGGCTGGACCGGCACCAAGGCCCTCACCCGCGCCGACCTCGAACCCCAGCCCTTTCTCACCGTCGCCTACAACGGCGCCCGCCCCGCCATGACCACCGTCCACCAGGGCGCCATGCCGAGCGGCAAGTCGGGCCGGCACCTGATCCTGGCGGTCTGGACCGTCAACGACACCCCGATGGCCTTCTACGCCTGCTCGGACGTTCAGTTCTGACGGTACGTCAGCTACCCTCCGGCGGCATGCGGACGACGACAGCACCCGAAACCGTCGCGGAGCTCATAGCGCGCCAATGGGGCGACCACCGGCCCGGGCTGAAACACGAAGATGGTGTCCTCACCCACCACCGGACCGCCCAGGAAGCCGCCGCACGCGCCGCGCTCCTCGTCGACCTCATGCCCGCGGAGGCCGAGCCGCACCTCGGGGTCCTGCTCGACAACACCCCCGAGTTCCCGTTCTGGCTCGGCGCGGCGGCCCTGGCCGGGGCCGCCGTCGCCGGGATCAACCCCACCCGGCGCGGCCCCGAGCTGGCCCGCGACATCCTGCACACCGACTGCCGGCTCCTGATCACCGAGCCCGCCCACCTGCCCCTGCTGCGCGGCCTGGACCTGCCGGGCGTACGGGTCCTGGTCACCGGCACCGAGGAGTACGAGGCCCTCCTCGCGCCCTACGCCGCAGCAAAGCCCGGCGAGGCCGCACTGCGCGCCCCCGGCCCCGACTCCCGCCTCCTCCTCTACTTCACCTCCGGCTCCACCGGCGCCCCGAAGGCCGCCATCTGCAGCCAGGGCCGGCTCGCGGCCGCCGGAGCCTCGCTGGCCCGCCAGTTCTCCGTCGGCCCGGACGACGTCCACTACGTCTGCATGCCGCTCTTCCACGGCAACGCCGTCATCGCCGACTGGCTCCCGGCACTCGTCGGCGGGGCCGCGGTGGCGCTGCGCAGGCGCTTCTCCGCCTCGGCGTTCCTGGACGACGTACAGGCCTACGGCGCCACCTACTTCACCTACGTCGGCCGGGCGATCCAGTACCTCCTGGCCACCGAGCCCCGCCCCGACGACCGCGTCCACCGCCTGCGGCTCGGCTTCGGCACCGAGGCCGGTGCGGTGGACGCGGCACGCTTCGCCGAACGCTTCGGGGTCCGCCTGGTGGAGGGCTACGGAGCCACCGAGGGCGGCGCCTCCGTCCAGCGGACGCCGGACACCCCGCCGGGCGCCCTGGGCCGGGCGGGCGCGGGGGACGACCTGGCGGTGATCGACCCGGAGACGGGCACCGAATGCCCTCCGGCCGTCCTGGACGGGGACGGCCGCCTCCTCAACGGCTCGGCCGCGATCGGCGAACTCGTCAACCGGGGCCGCAGCCTGTTCGAGGGCTACTGGCGCAACCCGGACGCGGAGGCCGACCGCACCCGCGACGGCTGGTACTGGACGGGCGACCTCTTCTTCCGCGACGCGGCGGGCTTCCTCTACTTCGCCGGCCGCACCGACGACCGGCTCCGCGTCGACAGCGAGAACCTCGCCGCGGCCGTGATCGAGAACATCCTGGCCCGCTGGCCGGACGCGGCCGCGGTGGCCGTCTACGGCGTCCCGGACGAGGTCGCCGGCGACCAGGTGATGGCGGCCCTGTCCCTCCGGGACGGTGCCGTGTTCTCCCCGGAGGCCTTCGAGGCCTTCCTCGCCCGCCAGCCGGACCTGGGCACGAAGATGGCCCCGCGCTACGTCCGCATCGTCCCGCGCATGCCGGTCACCGCGACGAACAAGGTCCACCGCGTGGCCCTCCGCCGCGCCGGCTTCCACTGCGAAGACCCGGTCTGGCACCGCACCCCTGCCGGGGGCTACACCGTTCTGACCGCCTCGGCCCGGTCCGCCCTCCTGGCCCGGTACGAAGCCCAAGGCCGCCGCGGCCTCCTGCAGCACCAGGCGCGCACCGCCGTTGCGGGGGCCCTGCCCCCGAACCCCCGCGCCTCGAACGCCGGCGAGGCTGGAACGGTCAGCTCCGCCGGCGATTGAGCAGGGGGCACCTCCCGGCGGTAGCCGGGGGAGGGTCCGGGCAGCGCCCGGGAAACGGAGAAAGGGCGGGGCGGGGAGAGAGCCCCGCGCAGCGGCCACCGCACCACTGCCCCGGATCCCGGCTCCGCGCAGCGACACAGCCGCAGCCGCCCGCCGGGGCCAGGGGTAGGGCCGGCCATACCCTCCGCCCGCCCCCTGGGGCCATGGTCACGGCGCGGGCACCGCCGTTAGCGTGCCCGCATGGACGATCACGCCAGCACCCCCTGGCAGGCCCTGGCCCGCGGCCGTTACCTCCGGTCCGCCTGGCCCTGGCGCGCCGCCGGGTACCTCGCCGGAGGCGCCCTCACCGGCCCGCCCCTCCTCCTCGGCCTCGTCCTGCTCGCCGCCGTCGGCGTCATCGCCTTCCCCCTCCTGGCCCTCCTCGGCCTCGCCGGACTCCCCACCGGCGCCGTCGAGCGCCGCCGCCTGCGGATCGTCGATGCCGACCCCGCCCCCACCCCCCACCGCACACCCGCCGAGCCCGGCCCCCTCGCCTGGGCCCGGCTGCGCTACCGCGAGCAGGCCACCTGGCGGGAGCTCGCCTACGCCGTCCTGCACGGCTTCGTGCTCTGGTGGGTCGACCTCGCCGCCGTCGCGGCCCTCCTCGGCCTGCCCCTCCTCCTGCTCACGACCCCGCTCCAGCTCGCCCTCGCCGCCGACGGCGAGGTCAAGGTGCTCAAGCTCTGGCTCGTCACCTCCCAGCCCGGGGCGTTGGCCTTCGCCGCCGCCGGAGCCGTGCTCCTGCCCGTGCTCCTCCACCCCCTCGGCGCCCTCGCCGGGGCCCGCGCCGCCCTGACCCGCGCCCTCCTCGCGCCCCGCGAGCGCGAGCTCCGCGCCCGGCTCGCCGAGGTCACCCGCTCCCGCGCCCGGCTCGTCGCCGCCTTCGAGTCCGAGCGCCGCCGGATCGAGCGCGACCTCCACGACGGTGCCCAGCAGCGGCTGGTCGCCCTCACCATGGCCCTCGGCCTCGCCCGCCTCGACGCCCCGCCCGGCCCGCTCGCCGACCGGCTGGCCACCGCCCACGCGGAAGCCGGCCGGGTCCTCGCCGAGCTGCGCGAACTGATCCACGGCATCCACCCCCAGGTGCTCACCGACTACGGCCTCACCGGCGCCCTCGCCGACATCGCCGAGCGCTCCGCCGTCCCCGTCGCCACCGACCTGTCCGCCGCCCTGCCGCGCCTGCCCGAGTCCGTCGAGGCCGCCGCGTACTTCGGTGTCTGCGAGGCCCTCGCCAACGTCGGCCGGCACAGCGGCGCCGGCCGCGCCGCCCTCACCGCCCGGCACACCGGCGAGGCGCTCCTGATCGACGTGAGCGACGACGGCCGCGGCGGCGCCGATCCGGCCACCGGCTCCGGACTGACCGGACTGGCCGACCGGGTCGCGGTCCTCGATGGCACACTGACGATCACCAGCCCGCCCGGCGGCCCCACCGTCCTGAGCCTGGAGATCCCGTGCCCGGTGAGCCCTTGAAGATCGTCCTGGCCGAGGACGGGGTCCTGCTCCGCGAAGGGCTCGTCGGTCTGCTGACGCGTTTCGGCCACGAGGTGGCCGCCGCAGTCGGGGACGCGGACGCGCTCCGCACGGCCGTCGCCGCCCACGACCCGGACATCGTCGTGACCGACGTGCGGATGCCCCCGGGCTTCGGCGACGAGGGACTGCGCGCCGCCGTGGAGCTGCGCACGGCCCGCCCGGCCCTGCCCGTCCTCGTGCTGAGCCAGTACGTGCAGCGCTCGTACGCGGCCGACCTGCTGGACTCCGGCGACGGCAGCGGCGTCGGCTACCTCCTCAAGGACCGGGTCGGTCATGTGGAGCAGTTCCTCGACGCGGTGGTCACGGTGGCCGGCGGCGGCACCGTGGTCGACCCGGAGGTCGTGCGCCAGCTGCTGCGCCGGCGGCGCGATCCGCTGGCCGCGCTGACCCCGCGCGAGCGGGAGGTGCTGGGCCTGGTCGCGGAGGGGAGGTCCAACGGGTCCATCGCCAGGGAGCTGGTGGTGTCCGAGGCGGCCGTGGGCAAACACATCGGGAACATCCTGGGAAAGCTGGACCTGCCGCCCGCCGAGGACACCCACCGCCGGGTGCTGGCGGTCCTCGCCTACCTGCGCGGGTAATGGTTTGGAGCACCCCCGAGGACCGGGTAGTATTTTCTCTGTCAGCAGGCGCCGCTAGCTCAGTTGGTTAGAGCAGCTGACTCTTAATCAGCGGGTCCGGGGTTCGAGTCCCTGGCGGCGCACCTGTCCTTCGGGCGGTTTCCGGTTCACCGGGAACCGCCCGCAGTGTTTTCCGGCCCGGACCGGCCCCGCCGGGCCCGGCGCAGTCCTAGAGCGTGAGCGACAGCAGCAGCGGTGCGGCCTTCCGGTTCAGGGTGTCGGCCGCGGCCCGCAACCGGTGCGCGTGCTCGACCGGCATCGACAGCGCCAGGCAGCCGACCGAGGCGCCCGCCGTGATCGGGACCGCCGCGCAGACCGTGCCTACGGCGTACTCCTGCAGGTCCAGCATGGGAACGGTGGCCGGCTGGGCGTCCAGCTTGGAGAAGAGGATCCGCTCGTTCACGATCGTCTTCGACGTGAGCCGGGCGATCTTGTGTCGGGACAGGTGGTCGCGCCGCCCGTTCAGGTCGAGCTGCGTGAGCAGGCACTTGCCGACCGCGCTGGCGTGCGCCGCGGACCGGAAGTCGACCCACTCGTGGACCTTCGGGGTACGCGGGCTGTCCGCGAACTGCGTGATCCTGACCTCGCCGTCCACGTACCGGCTGATGTAGACGGCCGCGCCGACCGAGTCGCGCAGCCGGTCGAGGGTCTCCTGGAGCTTGTCGGTCAGGGCCTGCTGGCGGTCGGTGCCGGACCCGAGCAGGACGAGGGAATCCCCTATGGCGTACGCGCCGTCCGCCACCTGCAGGACGTATCCCTCCCGGCGCAGCATGAGCAGCATCGGGGCGAGATGGACTGCGGGCAGGCCGGTCTCACGCGCGATCTGCACGTCGGTCACACCACCGGCGTGCCGTGCGATCGTTTCGAGTACGCGCAGTGCGTACTGCACCGAGTGGAACGGCGCGGTCGGCTCGGGCTTCAGCGCCACGGTTTCCCCCTAGCAGGTTGTTACCGCTTGCCCTACCACGATAGCCATCAAGAGGCCCATGTGGAGCGCCTGTTGGGGAGATTGATGGCTCGATCACGTCTGTCTGCCTGGATCTACGCCATTGGCATATGCCACAGGCATGCGCACGGCCCCGCGGTACCGGGAATGCCGGGCGGTCCCTCACGGTTCGAGTTCTTCGTACGGTTTCGCACGGACGTCGTGCGGGCGTGGAGCACGGGACGGGAGCGACGATGAGTGACACCGGGGACGCGAGCGGCGGGGCGAACGGGTTGCCCGACGGCCGGACCGGCGGCGCGCAGGAGAGCCGTAGCGATGGTGGTAGCGGTATCCGGGGCACCGCCCTCGGCCGGGCAGCCGTACCGCTGTCCGTCCTGGACCTCGTCACCGTCGGCGCCGGCAGCACCGCGTACGACTCCCTGCGCACCAGCGTGGCCATGGCCCGCCTCGCCGAATCCCGCGGCTACCACCGCCACTGGGTCGCCGAGCACCACTCCATGCCCGGCGTCGCCAGTTCCTCGCCGGCCGTGATCCTGGCCCACCTCGCCGCGCACACCTCCCGCATCCGGCTCGGTTCCGGCGGCGTGATGCTGCCCAACCACGCCCCGCTCGCCGTCGCCGAGCAGTTCGGCACCCTGGAGGCGCTCGCCCCGGGGCGGATCGACCTCGGACTCGGCCGGGCCCCCGGCACCGACGGCCGGACCGCCGCCGCACTGCGCGGGCCCGGACGCATCGAAGAGGGCGCGGACGAGTTCCCGCGCCGGCTCGCGGAGCTCACCCGATTCCTCGACGACGACTTCCCCGACGGGCACCCGTACGCCCGCGTGCACGCCGTACCCGGCCCGGTGCAGGGCTCGGCCGGGCGGCCGCCGCTGTGGCTGCTCGGCTCCTCCGGCTTCAGCGCGAGGCTCGCCGGCGAGCTCGGCCTGCCCTTCGCCTACGCCCACCACTTCTCCGCGGCCGGCACCCTGCCCGCTCTCGACCTCTACCGGGAGAGCTTCCGACCCTCGGCGGTCCTGGACGCCCCCTACGCCGTCATCGGGGTCTCGGCGCTCGCCGCCGACACCGACGGGGAGGCCCGCGCCCAGGTGCTCACGGGCGCGCTGTCGATGCTGCGGCTGCGCACCGGGCGCCCGGGGCTGGTGCCCACGCCCGAGGAGGCGGCGGCCTACCCCTACACCCCGCTGGAGCGGGAGTTCGTGGACGGCTGGCTCGCCAACATCGTCCACGGCACCCCCGACGCGGTCGCCGACGGCCTCGACGGCCTCGCCAAGCGCACCGGCGCGGACGAGTTGATGCTCACCGCCAACGCCCACAGCGGGGCCGCGCGACTGCGCTCGTACGGTCTGGTCGCAGATGCGTACGGCATGCCGACGGCAGCGCCCGAGGCCGACTGACCGCAGGGGAACGGGGTTTGGCTGGTTTGTTGCCGAAACCTTGCCGGAGCATGTCTCAAGGGAGCCTTAAACCGCTCGTCACCCGGGGTGGCGAGCGGTTTCTGATGCGCGCTCAAGTCTCTGACTTGGGTAAATGGCACGGGAGTGGTCTAGTCCTTCTTTGGTCCGAACCATTGACGCGGGGCTGGAGTGATCGCTATCACTTCTCTCACCCGAACCTCCAGCACTCTCCTCCCAGCCCCCCGGAGGCAGTTCATGCACATCCGTAAACCCCTCGCCGCAGCCGCCGCCACGGCCGCGCTGGCAGCCGGAGCGCTTGCCTCCTTCGCGGGACTCGGCACCGCCCAGGCCGCCGACGCCGCGGCCGGAGCCGCTGCGGGCGGCGTCCGCATCGCCTACTACGACCAGTGGAGCGTGTACGGGAACGCCTTCTACCCCAAGCACCTCGACACCCGGGGCATAGCGAGCAAGCTGGACGTCATCAACTACTCGTTCGGCAACATCCACCCCACCGAGCTCACCTGCTTCGAGGCGAACAAGGCGGCCGGCGACGACAACAACCCCAACGCCGGTGACGGCGCGGGCGACAGCTACGCCGACTACCAGAAGTCCTTCGGCGCGGCCGACAGCGTGGACGGCGTCGCCGACACGTGGAACCAGCCGATCGTGGGCGTCTTCAACCAGTTCAAGGAACTGAAGGCGAAGTACCCGCACCTGAAGATCAACATCTCGCTGGGCGGCTGGACGTACTCCAAGTACTTCCACGACGCGGCCAAGACCGACGCCTCCCGCAAGAAGTTCGTCGCCTCCTGCATCAAGCAGTACATCAAGGGCGACCTCCCGGTGGAGGGCGGCTTCGGCGGCGCCGGCACCGCGGCCGGCATCTTCGACGGCATCGACATCGACTGGGAGTACCCCGGCTCCTCCGGCGGCCACCTGGGCAACCACTACGGCCCCGAGGACAAGCAGAACTTCACCCTGCTGCTGCAGGAGTTCCGCAAGCAGCTCGACGCCGAGGGCGCGGCCAACGGCGGCAAGAAGTACATGCTCACCGCGGCCCTCCCGGCCGGCCAGGACAAGATCAAGTACATCGAGACCGACAAGATCGGCCAGTACTTGGACTACGCCAACATCATGACGTACGACATGCACGGCGCCTGGGACGGCGACGGGCCGACGTACCACCAGTCCCCGCTGTATCCGTCCGCGGCCGACCCGACCGACCCGATCGCGCCCGGCACCGAGAAGTACAGCATCGACAACGCCATCGACTCCTGGATCGACGGCAACCCGGCCTACGGCATCCCCGGCGGCTTCCCCGCCAACAAGCTGACCCTGGGCTACGAGTTCTACTACCGCGGCTGGAAGGGCGTCCCGGCCGGCACCACCAACGGCCTCGCCCAGACCGCGACCGGCGGCTCCGCCGCGCGACCGCTCAGCCAGCAGGCGGGCATCGCGCACTACAAGGAGCTCGGCGGCATCGTCGACAACGCGGCGACCACCTTCTGGGACGACCAGTCGAAGTCCTCGTACTTCTACAAGGACGGCGAGTTCTTCACCGGCCTGAACCAGAAGTCCATCCAGGCCCGGGTCGACTACGGCAAGCAGCGCGGCCTGGCCGGCGCGATGATGTACTCCCTGCTCGGCCTGGACAACAACGCCACGCTGCTGGGTCAGATCTCCGACGCCCTGGGCGGCACCACGGTCCCGCCGACCACGCCTCCCACGACGCCGCCGACCACCCCGCCGACCACTCCTCCGACGACCCCGCCGACCACGGGCTGCGGCTCGACGCTGGCCTACGTCGCGGGCACCGTCTACACCGCCGGCAACGAGGTCTCCCACAACGGCCGCAAGTACAAGGCCCAGTGGTGGACGCAGAACGAGACGCCGGGCACCACCGGTGAATGGGGTGTCTGGAAGGACCTCGGCGCCTGCTGATCTCCCCCCACCCCGCGCCGAGCGACGCCCCCGCCCCGCCCCCTCTCCCGGGGGCGGGGCGGAGGTGTGTGACATGGTTGCCGAATTTCGGACACCGGGTGGTAGCGGTGTCGTTACGCTCGGCCACAAGCCCGTTTCCCGCTTGGGGGTGCCGTTCCATGGTCCTGGCCCGCGACATCGATCCCAGCGCCTCGCCGCTGGACTACTACAGCTACGAGCTGCGCCGGCTGAGAGAGGAAGCGGGCCTGAAGCAGTCGCAGCTGGGCGCGATCATCTTCTGCACGGGCTCCCTGATCGGCATGGTGGAGAACGGCCGCCGCGTCCCGACCAGGGACTTCTCGGAGCGGGTCGATGCGGCCCTGGGTACGGGTGGAGTGTTCTCCCGCCTGGTGGGGCTCGTCCTGCGCAGCCAGCTGCCGAGCTGGTTCCAGCCGTACGCGGAGATGGAGGGCCAAGCTGCGTTCATCTCCACCTACCAGTGCCAGCTGGTCCACGGGCTGCTCCAGACTGAGGCCTATGCGCGGGCCGTTCTCGGGGTTGAGAAGCCCGACAAGCTCGATGCCGCTGTGGCGGCACGCATGGATCGACAGCGCATTCTGAAGCGGGAGAGCCCGCCAGTGCTGTGGGCGGTGCTTGATGAAGCAGCTCTGCATCGGCAGATCGGAGGCCGCGAGGTGATGAGCGGCCAACTGGCTCATCTGCTGGGTCTCGTAGAGCGGCGATGGCTGGAAATCCAGGTGCTGCCCTTCAGCGCTGGGCAGCACGCTGGGATGATGGGCTCGTTCACCTTGCTGCGCTTCGACGGCGCCCCGGACATCCACTACAGCGAGAGCTACGACTCCGGGCACATGACGGCCAACGCGCAAGTGATCAAGGAGCGTTCGGTCGGCTACGCTCGCTTGCAAGCCGAGGCCCTCCCACTCCGGGCGTCGGCTGAGCTGATCGCTCGCGTAATGGAGGAACGCTATGGCAAGCATCCAGAAGCTGACGGGCGCACAGTGGCGTAAGTCGTCCTACAGCGGCTCCAACGGCGGCGAGTGCGTCGAGTGCGCACCCCTCGGCGGCGCCGCCTGGCGCAAGGCTTCCTACAGCGGAGGGACCGGCGGCGACTGCGTCGAGGTGGCCGCTCAGCCCTGCCGAGTAGCGGTGCGGGACTCCAAGAACCCCGACGGGCCCACCTTCACCATCGCCCCGGAGGCGTTCGCCGCTTTGGTGCGGAGTCTCTGAGGCAATCGCCCGTCAGCCCTGGGATGCGGGGCCGTCGGGAATGGTCGACGCTGGAAGAGCGGGCCTGTGGAGCCTCCGTGGACTTCTTCCGGTCAGGGCTCGCCGTTCCTCCCTCCCCTCGCGTGAGGAGTCGACCCATGCGCGACGACTTCCGTTTGGCGATCCGCGGAGCCCCGACCTACAGCCGGGGCGAACCGGTGTCCTTCACCTTCGAGCTGGAGAACGTCGGCGACAGGGACTACAGGCTGCTCGTCTGGAACACCCCGCTCGAAGGTGAAGTCTTCAACTTCCTGGAGGTGCGGTACGGGGACGACGTCGTTCCCTACGACGGGCGGATGGTCAGCCGCACCGACCCCGATGCCGACTCATACCGCACCCTTCGCGTCGGCGAGACCATCGTCGAAGAGCTCGACATATCGATGTCGTACGCGCTGGCCGAGCCCGGCGGGTACGAGGTCACCCTGCTGGTGCGGTTCGCCGACGTCATCCCCGCCGTCGGGACCGAGGTCATCACCGCACGCCCCAGGCACGAGCACCAAGGACTCACTCTCGGCCCGGTCAGTACGTCCTTCGAACTCCTGCCGGACGGCCCCCCTCGCTCCACGGCGGGAGAGCGAGCGCGCAGCGAGCAGCCAAGGGACGGCGCCCGGCGGATCGTGATCGACCCGGACACGGAACGGCCGTCGGCCCTGCTGCGGGACTTCCCCCTTCCCCCTGGATTCGCCGAGGTGTTCGCCGCGCACGACAACGCGTGCGCATGGCTGGACGCGTCCATTGCCGAGCTGGACAGCTGGAGCGGTCGGACGGACAACACCCTCTACAGGGAATGGTTCGGAGCGGACAGCGTTTCCCGCCACAAGACCGTGCGGGACCGCATGGCCGGGACCCGCGCCTGGATGAACAGGCGGATCACCTACGATCTGAGCCCTCCGAGCTGCGGGGCCAACACCACCAATTACACCCACCTCGGATCGGACACCGTCTACGTCTGTCCGGCCTTCTACGGGATGCCGGCGACCGGTACCGATTCACGGTTCGGGGCCATCGTGCACGAGTGGAGCCACGCGGCCACGAACGTCGACACCGACGACATCGTCTACGGCCTGCCGGCCTCGCGCACCCTCGCGATCAGCAACCCGGACAAGGCGGCGAAGAATGCCGACAACTACAGCTCCTTCGTCGAAACGCTCAGCCTCCGCATGCTGACCGCGCCCGTCTTCTGGCCCAACGGCAAGGTGTACGTGTTCGCGGGTGGCCAGTACTACCGAATCGACCCCGGCACCCGACGGGTCGACCCCGGCTACCCGCTGCCCATCAACCCGAACTGGCCCGGTCTGTGGAGCGACCGGGTCGACGCGGGTGTGGTGTGGCCCAACGGCAAGGCGTATTTCTTCCGCGACGGCCAGTACATGCGCTACGACATCGCGACCGACAAGGTGGACGCGGGCTACCCGCTGCCCACCGGCCAGTACTGGCCCGGTCTGTGGGGCGACCGGGTCGACGCGGGGATCGTCTGGAACAACGGCAAGGCGTACTTCTTCCGCGACGACCAGTACATGCGCTACGACATCGCAGCCGACAAGGTGGACCCCGGATACCCCAAGCCGATCGCCGGCAACTGGCCCGGCCTGTGGGGCGACGGCATCCAGGGCGCTGTGATGTGGAACGACGGCAAGGCGTACCTGATGCGCGGCTGGCAGTACGTCGGCTACGACGTCACGGCAGACCGGGTCGCGCCGGCCTATCCCCGGGCGATCGGCGAGAACTGGCCAGGCCTCTGGAGCGGCGGAGGCATCGACGCGGCGATCATGTACAACAACGGCAACGCCTACTTCATGCGTGGCACCCTCTACAGGGGCTACGACATCGCGGAGGACCGGGTCATCGACCCCGCCTACGTACTGACCATCGCCGGGAACTGGCCGGGCCTGTGGGACACCGTGGATTCGGGCATCCCGTGGCCCAACGGGAAGGTGTACTTCTTCCGCGGCCCGCAGTACATGCGCTGGGACATCGCGGCCAACCGGGTGGACCCCGGATACCCGAAGCCGATCGCCGGCAATTGGCCCGGACTCTGGAGCGACCGGATCGATGCCGCCGTCCTGTGGCCCAACGGCAAGGCGTACTTCTTCCGCGGCGATCAGTACATGCGGTACGACGTGGCCGCCGACCGGGTGGACCCCGGCTACCCCCTGCCGGTCAACCCGTACTGGCCCGGCCTGTGGGGCGACGGGGTCGATGCCGGGATCGTGTGGAACAACGGCAAGGCGTACTTCTTCAAGGGCTCCCAGTACATGCGGTACGACATCGCCGCCGACCGCGTCGACGACGGCTATCCGCTGCCCATCGGGTCGAACTGGCCGGGCCTGCCGGGCCGCACCGGATAGGCGCTGCTCAGACCCGCGGGTGCGCGGCCGGTTCGTCCGGCGCGGAGGCGGCGGTCGTCGCCGCCTCCACCCGGCGGCCGATCATGCGGGCGATCACGTCCGGGGCCACCGCGCGGGAGTACAGCCAGCCCTGGCCCGTGTCGCAGCCGACTCGGCGCAGCCGCGCGGCCTGTCCCGCGGTCTCCACGCATTCCGCGGTCACCGTGAGGCCCAGCCGGTGGGCGAGCTGGACCAGGGCCTCGACGATGGTCTCGTCGGCCGGGTTCGGGTGCGCGCCCTCGTCGTAGCGGAAGCCGCGTACGAAGGAGCCGTCCAGCTTCAGCACCGAGACCGGTAGCCGGCTGAGGTAGGCCAGGTTCGAGTAGCCGGTGCCGAAGTCGTCGATGGCGATGCGGACGCCCATGTCGCTCAGCGCCTGGAGGGCCTGGAGCGGCCTTCCGGCGGAGCCCATCACCGCAGACTCGGTGAGCTCCAGCTGGAGCAGCTGCGGCGCCAGGCCCGTCTCGGCGAGGATCTCCGCGACGTCGCCCACCAGGTCCGAGTCCCACACCTGCCGCACGGCGACGTTGACGGACACGAAGACCGGGGTGTCGCTGGGCTGTTCGATCTGCCAGCGGCGCGCCTGCCGGCACGCGGTCCGCAGGACCCACTGCCCCAGCTGGACGATGGACCCGTCCTCTTCGGCGATGCCGATGAACCGATTCGGCGTCAGCGTGCCGAACTGCGGGTGCCGCCAGCGCACCAGGGCCTCGACGCCGCGCAGCGCACCGCTCTCCAGGTCCACCAGCGGCTGGTACTCCAGGGCGAACTCGCCCCGCTCCACGGCCGGACGCAGCGTCGACGACAGTGCCTGCCGGGTCATGCGGTGCGCGTTGCGCTCCGGGTCGAAGAGGGTCCAGCGGGCCTTGCCGTCCGCCTTGGCCCAGTACAGGGTCGTGTCGGCGGCCTGCATCAGCCCCGTCGCCGAGGTCCCGTCCGTGGCCCGCTCCACCACGCCGATGGACGCGGAGACCGACAGCCGCTGCCCGGCCAGGTCGAAGGGCTCCTGTACGGCGGCCAGGACGCTGCGCGCCAGGTCCGCGAGCTGCTCGGTGCCGGTGGAGTCCTCCACGAGCAGGGCGAACTCGTCGCCGCCGAGCCGTGCGACCAGGTGCCCGCCCGTGCGCCCGTAGCCGGACTGGTCGGCGCACTGGGTCAGCCGGGAGGCGACGGCCGTCAGCAGCCGGTCGCCGACGCGGTGGCCGAGGGTGTCGTTGACGGCCTTGAAGCCGTCGAGGTCGAGGTAGCACAGGCCGATCCGGCCGGTGCCGCCCCCGTGGTCGTACGAGGACGCCTCCAGGGCGGCGGAGAGCCGCTCGAAGAACAGCGCCCGGTTGGGCAGCCGCGTGACCGGGTCGTGCATCTGGAGGTGCCGCAGCCGGGCCTGGAGGTCGCGCCGGTCGCTGATGTCGGAGACGGACAGCAGGACGTTCCCGGTACCCGGTACGGGCCCCAGGGTGACCTCGGTCCACAGCGAGTGCCCGTCGGGGTGCTTGAGGCGGCGGGTGCAGCGCAGCCGTGCCTGCCGGCCGCGCAGGACCTCCTGGTAGGCGGCCCAGGTGCGGGCCTCCGCGGCCAGGTCCACCAGGTCTGCGGCGCAGCGGTGGACGAGCAGGTGCGGTTCGCTGCCCAGCAGGCCGGCGAAGGCCTGATTGGCCGTCACCACGTAGCCCTCGCGGTCCACGACCGCCATGGCGAGGTGCGCCGCGTTGAAGGCGGCCCGGTAGTCGCGCAGCTCGGACTCGGCGCGATGGGGCGCCGAAGGCACTGCCGGCACTGCCGGGTGACGCTCCGTAGTGGCCGATCGGATGCTGTCGGCCGCCGAACCGGTTCCTTCTGAGGTTCCGCTCACCGTTGGCCCCGCAGTGTTCGTGAGTGTCCGTGCAGGAAAGTGTGCCGATCATAGAGGCTGCCGGGAGGCCCTATCCAGCGGCGTCACCGGTTGAGACGCGGGAGTTCGGCGTGATGACGGATCGTCGGACCAAGATCGCGTGATCGTTTCTGCGCGCCGATGAGCGGGACGGGGTCCCTGCTGATCCCGGGTGATCGGTCGTGACGTTCTGTAGGCACCCGCGTGAAGTCCGGGGGTCACCGGCTTGCCTCGCCCCTCACTCGTGCGGGGCACTGGAACTGGGCATTAGTAAGACAATCGCCTCAAGGTGGCTAAACAGGTACTAATCCACCACCGGAGGTCGATGTGACGCGACAGCAGACACCCGGGGGAGTGGACCGCTCTCGCGTCCGAAGTACCGCCGCGGCGCTCACTTCCTTGACGGCGCTCGCCGCCATGTCGCTCGTCGCGGGTCCCGCGGTGGCCGACTCGGGTGCCGGGCCCTGCGCACTGACCCGCACGAGGGCGCACCACTCCCTGGGGCTGGACACCTGGAACGGCGCCTACCCCAAGCCCGAACGCACGCTCGACGCGGTGATGGTCTTCCTCTCCTTCCCCGACCACCAGGGCACCCTGACGCCCGAACTGCTCACCCGTGACTACTTCCCCGCCACCAGCGACTTCTTCGAGCAGGCCTCGTACGGTCGGTTCCGCCTGGTCCCGCACCCGCAGAAGCAGTGGATCCAGATGCCCCGGCCGTCCACCGCGTACGGGATAAAGCGTGACTGGGCCCCCGGTGACCGGGCCGCCTACCTGCGCGACGCGGTCGCCGCCGCCGACGCGCGGGTGGACTTCGGCAAGTACGACGTCGTCTACTTCGTCGCCGACCCGGACGCACCCGGGGTGGACTCCGACGCCACGAAGGTCGTGAACTTCGACCGCCCGATCGTCGCGGACGGCGCGGAACTGCGCCGGATCGTCACCGTCTTCGAGCGCCACCCGCCGGACCGCAACGTCCTGGCCCACGAGACCGGGCACGTCTTCGACCTGCCGGACCTCTACCACCGGCCCACGGACGGCAAGGGCGACTGGGACACCTACGTCGGGGACTGGGACGTCATGGGCAGCCAGTTCGGGATGTCCCCGGACCTCTTCGCCTGGCACAAGTGGAAGCTCGGCTGGCTGGACGCCTCCCAGGTGGACTGCGTGCAGTCGGGCTCGTCGCTGCACACCCTGCAGCCGCTGGGGCAGGCCCCGCCGAGCGGCGGCACGGGCGGGACCCGGCTCGCCGTCGTCCGTACGGGGCCCGGCAGCGCGATCGCCGTCGAGGCGCGTGGCTCGTCCGGCAACGACGGCGACACCTGCACCGAAGGGGTCCTCGTCTACCGGGTGCGCAACGAGGCGGCGTCGGGCGGCGGCCCCATCGAGGTGCTGGACGCGCACCCGCAGACGGAGGCCTGCTGGGACCGCTCGGTGTACCCGCCGCTGGCGGACGCTCCGCTGGAGGTGGGCGAGACGTACACGGTACCGGGGGAGCGGATCACCATCGAAGTGGCCGACCGCACCCGGTCCGGCGCGTACACGGTGAAGATCACGACATGACGAAGAAGGCCCCCCACTCGCGTGGGGGGCCTTCTTCCGTCTGTGCGCCGCCAGGGACTCGAACCCCGGACCCGCTGATTAAGAGTCAGCTGCTCTAACCAACTGAGCTAGCGGCGCTTGCTGACGAGGAAGACATTAGCAGGAGGATCGGCGGAACGAAAAATCGATATCCCCAGGTCCCGTCGCTGCGGCGGTGCGGGCCGCCCGTACGAAGGCCCAGAGCAGGGCCTCGGGCCCGGGGAGCCAGGGCTCCCGGGCATCGGGGGCCACGAGCCACCGCGACGGGCCGGGGACGGCGGCCAGCGGCGGCACGGTGACGGCGTCGCCGCGGCCGTGGCACAGGGGCGCCGGGGCGCTGCGGGAGGCCCCCCACTCCTCCCACGCCAGCAGGGCGGGCAGCCGGTGGGCGGTGCCGGGGGCTGCGAAGAGCAGCATCCGGCCGCGGTGCACGGCGACCGGCCCGGAGCCGGGGCCCTCGGCCCAGAGCAGGTCCAGGACGCGGCGCCCGAGGACCAGCGGGACGTTGACGACGTCGAAGGCGTTCCCGCAGGGCAGCGTCGCCGGCAGCCCCGGCCGGGCCTCCCACAGCGCCAGGGTGCGCCGGGGGTGCGCGGAGGCCGAGGCGAGCCAGGCGGCTCCCTGCGGAGTGACGTGCGTGGCGGGCGCGGTGCGCGTGCGCTCGCCGGGCGCGTGGAGGGCGGTGCATCCGTGGGCCGTCGTCAGCGTCGTCATATGCCAAGGTCTACCCGCCGTAGCGATCCGAACTCCCGGAGTTACCGAAAACTCGGACAGGGCGAGTAGGTCTGGAGTACATTGCCCCCGCATATGACAGTCGGCTGTCACGCCAGGTCGGCGCGGCCTCGCTGGAGGGTCTCGCCGAATTCGATCATCTTGAGGGCGTAGTCCTCGGTCCACTCCGCCCGTTCGGCGATGGCCCCCGGGGTGAGCCGGTCGAAGCGCCGCGGATCCGCCAGCTGCGCCGCGGCCAGGGCCTGGAACTCCACCGCCCGCTCCTGCGCCGCCCGGAAGGCCAGCGTCAGCTCGGTCGCACGGGCCAGCAGCTCGCGCGGGTCCTCGATCGACTCCAGGTCGAAGAAGTGCTCCGGATCCGCCACGGCCTCCGAGGGCTCGAAGAGCAGCGGCGCCGGCCGCAGCCGTCGCTCGGTCCGCTCGGGCTCTGCCATTCCTGTCCTCCTGCTGCGCGTGCGAAATCCTTCCGGGCCACCGTCCATTGTCCAACGCCCCGCAAGAGCGCGCCCCGACGGGTCGGAACACCTGTGCGGCCGATGGGGCGCGCGTGCAGAGGGGCGGACCGAGTGGCGGGGGAGTCGCTCAGGTGATCGGCCGTCAGTCGCGCACTGCGGAAAGACCACCCGGCCGGGGGCCGCTCAGACGGTGGCGACGGCTGCCGCGGCGAGCTCCGCCTCGCGCCGGGCCGCCAGCTCGGCCACGTCGGCCAGTACGGCGGCCAGCTCGCCCGCGAGGGCCTCGGGGGCCTCGAAGCCCTCGGCGCCGATCAGCTTCGGGATGCCCGGGATCGCGACGGAGTGCTCGGCGGGCAGCATGCCGAGGCGGGTCAGGACCGGGAGCAGCATCTCGGCGGCCGGGGCGCCGCCGGTGGGGCCGGCGCTGTAGCTGACGATGCCGACCGGCTTGCCCTTCCACTCGTTGTAGAGGAAGTCGATGGCGTTCTTGAAGGGCGCGGTGAAGCCGCCGTTGTACATCGGCAGGACGAAGAGGAAGGCGTCGGCGGAGTCGACCAGGGCGCTCCAGTCGCGGGTGTGCTGGTGGGCGTAGTTGCCGGTGGAGGCGTACTCGGGCTCGTCCAGGAAGGGCAGTGCGATCTCGGCGAGGTCGACGGGGGTGACCTCGAAGCCGCCGTGCTCGCGGGCCCGGCCGGTGACCCACTGGGCGAGCGGGCGGCCGGAGGAGGTGGGGCGGGTGGCGGCGGAGACGACGTGCAGGCGGGTCATGGAAGCGACTCCCGGTCGGTACGGTTGTTGATGTGTCATCTATCAAAGCGTTATGTGAGTGACGTGTCAACAAGGTAGATGATGTGTCACCGATCTGGCTAAAGTGGAAGACATGACCCCCGCATCCGAGCCCCGCTGGCTCACCGAGGCCGAGCAGGACGCCTGGTACGCGTGGCGGCGGATGTTCCCGCTGGTCAACGCCGAGATCGCACGCGACCTGGGCCAGGACAGCGGGCTCTCGGAAGCCGACTACGACGTGCTGTCCGTACTCGGCTCCACGGACGGCCACCGCATGCGGATCAGCGCACTGGCCGAGCTGATGCAGTGGTCCCGCAGCCGGCTGTCCCACCAGCTCACGCGCATGGAACAGCGCGGCATCGTCCGCCGCGAGGACGTCGCGAGCGACGGCCGGGGCGCCGAGGTGGTCCTCACCGGGGCCGGGGTGGCCGCGATCACGGACGCCGCCCCGCTCCACGTCGAATCGGTGCGCCGCCACCTCATAGACGTCCTGAGCCCGCAGCAGCTCCAGACCCTGGCCGAGGTGGGAGAGGTGTTCCGGCACCGGTTCTCCGCCCACCGCAAGGGCAGGGACTGAACGGACCGGGCGCCCCCTACGGCCGCCAGGACACCCGGTGCTCCGCCAGGTGCGCCAGGACCGAGTGGTTCGCCTCCCAGCCGTCCGGGAACTTCACCGTCACGCCCAGCTGCACCGGCTCCGTCGACGGATGGTCGTCCAGCAGCTCCGCTATGCCCGCCCGGGCCACCACCACGCAGGCGTGCCGGTGCCGCGAGGCCAGCACGCACAGCCGGCCCGTCTCCAGGTGGAAGGCCGTCGCGTCCGGGCGCCCCGACAGCGGGTGCAGCACCACCGTGAGGTCGTACTCGCGGCCCTGCAGCCGGTTCGCCGTGTCCACCGTGACGCCGGAGACCCCGAGCGAGGCCAGCGCCGCCCGGACCGCGGCCGCCTGGTCGCGGTGGGCCGTGCCGACCGCGATCCGGTCGGCCGTCAGTGCCACCGGGCCCGAGGTCTGCTCGTCGGAGGTCACCGCACCGCGGTCCAGGGCCCGGCGCACCACCAGGGCCACCGCGCCGACCGCCTCCGGGTCGGTGCGCGGCGTGTGCCGCGCGGGCAGCTCCAGCAGGCCCCAGCCCGCCTCGGCGGCCTCGTCCAGCACCCGGTCCGGGCCCGACCCGTCCGAGGGCACCCCGTACGAGAGCTTCCGGTCGCCCGGACCCGTACCGCTGCGGAACTGCGTGTACGGGTAGAACGCGCGGGAGACCAGCGGCGCCGCCGTCGCCGGGAGCCGCCAGGACACCGGCAACCGGTGCTGCGGCAGCTGCGGGTTGTGCGCGAGCAGCGTGCTCACCGCCGACGCCGACGGGTCGTAGGACAGCCCCGCCCACTGCTCCGCGCCGACCACGCTGAACGGGTCCAGCTGGCCCGGGTCGCCCACGAACAGCGCCCGCTCGAAGAGCCCGGCCACGGCCAGCAGCGCGTCGGAGCGCATCTGGTACGCCTCGTCGACGATGGCGTGCTGCCACGGCTCGACGTCCTTCACGAAGGCCCACTTCGCCGCCGTGGAGATGGTGATCGGCAGCTCCGCGAGGTCCCCCGGCTTGGCCGAGAGGGTCACCGACGGCAGTTCCCGCAGCGCCGGATCGTAGGAGTCCCCCTCACTGCTGTGCAGCCGGCCGACCTTCAGCTCCGGATCCTTGTCGGCCAGCCGCAGCACCAGGTCGTCGACCTGAGCGTTCGTCTGCGCCACCACCATCAGCCGGCGCCCCGCCGCGGCCAGCTCCCGGGACGCGCGGACGACGAGCGTGGACTTGCCGGCCCCCGGCGGGGAGTCGACGACGACACCCCGCTCGGTGCCGTGCAGGGTGTCGTGCAGGATCGCGGCGGTCGCCCGGGCGGCCGCGGCACCCGGGTCGAAGGCGGCGGGCGCGGACACAGGAGTCACAGGATGTCCTCGTCGGTGACGGCATCGGGAAGGTGGACGGCGGCCCCGGACCCCGGCGGGCCGCCATGGGTCCACGGCGTCTGCTCCGGGTCCGGGAGCTTCGGGCCGCCGCGCGCGTCGTGCTCGAAGAGCGTCCAGCACACGCGGTCGCCCTCCTCCGGCACGGAACCCGGCTCCGGGTCCCGGCCGCGCCCCATCTTGTCGAGGAGCCGCAGCACCACCTGCCCGCCCTCCTCGAAACGGACGAACTGCGCGCTCTGCGGTCGCCCGTCCAGCGACCGGTACACCTTCGTGCCGGCGCCGTCCGCGAGCTGCGGCCGGTCCTCCGTGGACACCGTCACCAGCGGCCGCGGACTCGGCCGCTTCGACTCCGTCCACTCCATCACCACCTCGGTGACCTCGCCCGCGAACGCCTCGCCCGACAGCCGCCGCCCCGCCATGACCAGCGGATCGTCCAGCGCCTCCTGCGCGTCCAGCCGTACCTGCTCCGTCTCCCGCGTGGCCAGCTTCTGCGCCGCGGTCACCGCGTCGTCGCGGCGCGGCTGCGGCGGCTCGCCCGCCCGTACCCGGTCCCGGTGCCCGGTGTACGACCAGCGGTCGCGCGTCCAGCGCTCCTCCGCCCGCTCGCCCGGCGGCAGCGCGCGGACCAGGTCGATCGCCTCCCACGTCGCCCACCAGGTGCTCGACATCTGGTTCACGACCAGTCGGCGCACCGCCCGCTCGGCCGTGCGCACCTCGCGGTCGTCGTCCCCGGACCCGGCCGCCAGGGCCGCGCGCGCCGCGTCGTAGCGGGCGATGGCCGGCGCCAGCAGCTTGTTGTCGAAGGCCGGATCGGTCGCCGGGCCGGCCGGCGGGCACAGCAACTGGCCGTGCTCGTCACGGCCCAGCTCCGCACGAAGGGCCGCCTCGGCCCCCGACCCGCCCGGCGGCGGGGCGATCCACGCCATGAGCGCGCCCAGGTGCTGGTCCTCCAGATTGCTCTGGCCCGTCGCCCAGTGCCGGGACAGCAGGTCCGTCGCCGACAGCAGCATCGAGGACCCGGGCACCCGAGCCCGCTCGCCGAGGTGCGTGAACCAGCGGCCCAGCAACGGCACCCTCGACGGCGCCGGATAGGGATTGTCCGGATCCTCCTCCGCGGTGCGCCGGAAGCGCATCGACCGCCCCAGCAGGCGTACGTACTCGATGCCCGCCCGGCTCGGCACGATCAGCTGCGGGGCGTCCACGCACAGCTCGGTCTCCACCTTGACCCGCTTGCCCGTCTCCGGGTCGGTCTCGCTGCGCTCGGCCGGCTCCACGTCGTCGGCGTACGCGTCGATGTGCGCCAGCACGTGGACCGCCAGGTCCGCCAGGAAAGCCCAGCGCAGGTCCCGGTCGCGGGGCTGGGGTATCACGAAGACCCGCGGCTCGTTCGGATCGGTGCCGACCAGCGCGCCCAGCGGGGCTCCGGCCTCACCGGCCGTGGTCAGCGGCACGAAGACGAGCGGCTTGTCGCTCAGGTGGCGGTGGCGCACCGTCGCGAGCGGCTGGGCGCGGCCGGCGCGGACGGCCTCCAGCCGGGCCAGGGTGCTCAGCAGGGGCATTCGGGGGTCTCCGGGACGTGCGGACGGGGAAGGGCGGCGGCCGGCTCCAGCGCCTCGGCGCGCAGCCGGGCCGCGCGGTGCAGGGCGGCGGCGGTGGGGTCCTCGGCGCAGCCGGCGCCGGCGGCCGCCGCGAGGGCCTCCTCGACGGTGGTCAGCGCGCCCAGCTCGCCCCGTACGGACCGGCCCAGAGCCGTCACCTCGTCGGCGGCGCGGGCCCGCTCCCGGCAGTGGAAGGCCAGCTCGCAGGCGGCCAGGCACTCGGGCGCGTAGGCGGCGTCCACCGCGGACACCGCCTCGGCCAGCTCCTCGGCGGTCCGCTCCGGGTCGAAGCTGAGCCCCTCGGGCAGCGCGGCGGCCAGCTCCTCGACCCGCGTCAGCCGGTCCAGCTGGCGGCGGGTCACCGAGCGCTCGCGTCGGATGTCGACGGGGGCGGCGGTCGGCAGGTTGGAGAAGTCCTTCGGGCAGACCAGCAGCACGGTGTGCCCGACCTCGGCGCCGGCCAGCTTCCCGGCGATCCGCTCCAGGGCCAGGACGTAGACGGCGGCCTGGCGGGCCGCCGCGCCCACCTTCGCCGCGTCCGCGGCCGCGTCGATCATGGGGAACGACTTGATCTCCACCACGGTCCAGCGGCCGTCGGGGTGCACGACGACGGCGTCCGGCTCCAGGTACGCCGGGGTGCCGGCCACCTCCAGGGCCAGCATCGGGTGGTCCAGCAGGGTCCAGTCCTTCGCCGAGGTGGCCTCGCGCAGGGCGAGGGCGGTCCGGGCGGCGCGGCCCTCCGGCCCGGCGGCCGTCAGGTCGGGGACCAGGGCGCCGGCCCCGGGCGGCTCGGCGGCCGTGTCGAGGTGCGCGTGCACCAGCCGCAGCAGCTCGGCCCCGCCGTCGCCCTTGACCTTCGCCTCGAAGGAGTTCCCGCGGACGATGGCGAACTGCGACTGACCGAAGGCGGCGGGCGAGCCGAGGGCCGTGGCGAGGGCGTTCTTGTCCACACCGGCGCCGTCGAGCAGTGCGCGTCTGCCGCAGCCGGGGTTGGCGGCGAGGGCCGCGAGCGCCCGGGCGTCGAGCGGGCGGGGCGGCACGGAGGGGCCTCGCAGGCCGGCGAGCCGCTGCCGCAGCGTGGTCGGCTGCGCGGGGCTGCTGGGCGGGTAAGAGCTCACCCGCGGAAGTGTCCCATCCGCCACTGACAATCGTGTGCGGAGCGCGGAAACGGGCCGGTGGGAGAGCCGGGCGGGGGCGTGATGGATGATGGACACACGAGGAAACCATCGTAAAAACGCACAATCTCGCACTGATCGGGAGATTCGCATGGCCCCCCGCATCCTGCTGGCCCGTCACGGCCAGACGGCGTGGTCCCAGCTCGGCAAGCACACCGGACGCACGGACGTGCCGCTGCTGGAGGAGGGCAGGCAGGGCGCGAAACTGCTCGGCGAGCGCCTGGCCCGCGACCCGTGGCGGGGCCTGCCCGGCCTGGAGGTGCGCACCAGCCCGCTGCTCCGCGCGAGCGAGAGCTGCGACCTGGCGGGCTTCGGCGCCCGGGCCGAGCCGTGGGACGCGCTGCTGGAGTGGGACTACGGCGACTACGAGGGCATGACCCCGGCCGAGATCCAGGCGGTCCGGCCGGGCTGGCTGATCTGGCGCGACGGCGTCCCGGGCGGCGAGTCCGTCGCCGACGTCTCGGCGCGCGCCGACGAGGTGGTGGCGTGGGCGCGCTCGGCGGAGCGGGACGTGCTCGTCTTCGCCCACGGGCACGTCCTGCGCACCCTGGCTGCGCGCTGGCTGGGCTTCGAAGCCTCCTTCGGAGCCCGGATCCGCCTGGAGCCGACGTCCCTCTCGGTCCTGGGCTGGGCGTACGGGGCGCCGGCGCTGGAACGCTGGAACGACACGGGCCACCTGGACGTGTAGCACTGGCTTCGGCGGATCGGGCCCTTCCGCTCCCGCGGGGGCAGCAGCTTGAGGGCCGGCCCTCGAACCCGCCCTTTCCTGCAGACCGGGATCCGGGCGCGGTGCCGTTCCCCTCCCGGGGGGCGGGCGGATCCGGGCGCGGTGTGGCCGGGCCGTGGCGTCGCGGTACAGCGGAATCCATGCCCCGTGCGGGCGGGTCGCGGTGCCGTTCCCCTCGCGGGAGGCGGGGCGGATCCGGGCGCGGTGTGGCCGGGCCGTGGCATCGCGGTACGGCGGAATCCAGGGCGGGTCGCGGTGCCGTTCCCCTCCCGGGGGGCTGGGCAGATCCGGGCGCGGTGTGGCCGGGCCGTGGCGTCGCGGTACAGCGGAATCCATGCCCCGTGCGGGCGGGTCGCGGTGCCGCGGAGGGGTGTCTCCTCGGCTCGCGCCAGGCGGGCACTTCTCGGTTGTGCGGGGTGGTTGCGCGCTCGTCCTGCGGGGACACCCCTCCCCGTCCCCGCTCCAGCAGTACGAGCCCGGTTCCGGGGCGCCATCCGTGCCGGCCCGGAGCGCGCAGTACGGGCGTATCCCCCTGCACGGGCAGGAGTACCGGAGCGCCGGCGTGGGGTGGGGACACGGCGGAGTGTCCCCGCAGGACGAGCGCGCGACCCAGGCCGCCTCGCCGAGACACCCCGCACGCGCCGAGCCGAGGAGACACTCCGGCGGGGCACCGCCCCACCCGGCCGCACCGAAGCCACCCCGCGACAACCGGCCACCCCCGGCGGGAGCCACCTGGCACGCGCCGAGCCGAGGAGACACTCCGGCGGGGCACCGCCCCACCCGGCACATCCCGCCCCGCGGAAACCCCGCAACCCGGCGGTAGCCGAGCCGAGTCATCCCGCCCGCGGAAACCCGGCCACCCCGGCGGGAGCCGACGGGTTCAGGCGGTCACCCCGGCGGGAGCCGAGCGGTGGCGGGTCAGGAACGCGCCCACGCGGGGGGACCGCTGGTGGGGGACCAGGGTCGCGGCCGTCTCCGCGAGCATCGAGCGGACCCGCGTCGACTGGACCTCGCCCAGGAGGTCCAGCACCCGCCCGCCCGCCCACGCGGCCTCGTCGGGGGCGTCCGCCCGCGCCAGGTCACCGGCCAGCTCGGCGGTGTAGAGGGCCACGTTCCGGGCGAAGTGCGGATCCTGGAGGTCGGCCGCCCGCCGCGCGTGCCGCGCCGCGCGGGCGTGTTCCCCGAGCGCCGACCAGCACCGCGCCTCCAGCGACTCCAGCTCCGCCTCCCCGAAGAAGGACATCCACTCGGGGTCGGCCTCCGCCGGCCCCCGGGAGAACTCCCGGTGCGCCCGCGCCAGCGACTCCTCGCAGGCCTTGCGGTCCTCCAGACCCGCCCACCCGCCCGCCTCCCGCAGGGCCAGCAGTGACAGCAGTCGGGGCGAGCCGAGGGAGGACGCGGCGCGCCGGCCCGCCTGGGCCGCGCGTACCGCCTCGCGAGCGCGCCCGGTGTCGCGGGCCAGGAAGGACATGTTGCTGAAGGCGTGCGCCTCCAGGCCCGAGTCCCGCGCCACCCGGGCCGTGGCCAGCGCCTCCGCGTAGTGCGAGCGGGCGTCGTCGAAGCGGCCGGAGTCGTGGGCCAGCCAGCCGACCGAGACGGCCAGTTCACCGGCGCCCGAGTGCAGCCGGTCCTCGGTGGACTGCCGCGTCGCCCCGGCGTCGAGCAGGGCGTAGGCGGTGCGCAGGGGCTCGGAGGCCCGGCGGTACAGGGCGTCCGCGCCGTGCCGGTCGTCCAGGAGCCGGATCCGGCGTACGGCGTCCTCGACGGCGGCGGCCTCGGACTCGCCGGCGCGCGCGGGCAGCCGGCGGTTGTCGCCGAGCACGGTGAGGCCGAGCGTCGCGGCCGCCACGGTGGCGGAGCCGCCCGCCATGAACGCGCGACGCAGCACGTCGCTCTCCTTGGCACTGGAAGGGGAACGGGGGACGGAGCAGGAGGAGGGGCCCGGGCCGCGTTGCGCGGCGCGCCCGCGGACGCTCTCGCGGGGGGAGAAGCCCAGGTCGGCCAGGGTGCGGCCGGGGAACATGTGGAGGAAGACCCGCTCGTAGGCGTAGTTGGGGCAGCGGATCTCGCCGGACTCGACCCGGCCGATGTAGCGCGCGTCGCAGGAAACCGTTTCTCCGATCTCCTTCGCCGCCCGTCGTACCAGGGCCGCGAACTCGGCAGGGGAGTGCTGCCCGCGCAGCCGCCGGAACGTGGAGTTGGGTGAGTGGGGGAACGCCGCCATGGACGTGACCTCTCTGGCAAGGAACGCAGCGCCGGTGCGGTGGCTGGTGCAGTTGGGCCCGGCGCGCATGAACGTACCGCCAGCGACGGGGTGTTCACGCGATGTTTAGCTACAAAACGGATATCTCACCCGTGATCCGCCATGAACTGCCATCCTTTGCGGCGTCTTGGTGCCGCACCCGTTGACGTTCCCGTGCGTTGAACCCATGCGGATACGGATCGAGGAGGGGTTCCCCTTGGTGGAGGCCGGCATGGAGAGCACTGGAACGAACACCGCGCCCGGGCCCGGCGCGGGCCCGGACCTGGACCTGGTGACCGTGCCCGCGCGGCAGGGCCTGGAGGCGGTGGACATCATCCGCCGCTCCGCCGGCCGGTCCGGCCCGGTGGGGCCCGTCCTGCACGACGGGTCCGGCGACACCCTCGGCTTCCTCGTCCCGTCCGGCACCGCCGACGCCTGGGACCTCCCGGGCAGCGCGTGTACGCAGACCAACGGGCGCGGGATGCGCTTCGGCGACGCCGTCTCGCCCACCGCGGGTGCCACGGGCTGGCTGCTCCCGCCGGAGGCGGTCGGGCCGGTCACCGACCCCGAGGTGCTGCGCGCGGCGCTCGGCGAGGCGGCCCGGCTGATCGAGGCCGCGGACAACTGCCGCTGACCGCTCCCGGCCGGCCGGCCCGCACAATGGGGTGGTGGCAGGCAAGGACAGGAACAAGGGCAGGCAGCGCGGGCGGGGCGGCGCGGAGGCGGTCGTCGGGCAGGTGGACGGCGGCCGGGCGGAGCTGGAGCCGGACCGCGAGCGCCCCGGCGCCTGGACCCTGCTGATCGACGGCGCCCCGCAGTCGCACGTGGACCTCGACGATCCCGCGTACCTGGACTTCTCCTACCAGCGGCGGATCGGCCACCTCATCGATCTCGCCGCGCCCGCACGCCAGCCCCTGAACGTCGTGCACCTGGGCGGCGGCGCCTTCACCCTCGCCCGCTACACCGCGGCGTCCCGGCCCCGCTCCACGCAGCAGGTCGTGGAGATCGACGCCGCCCTGGTGGCCTTCGTACGGGAGCACCTGCCGCTGGACCCGCAGGCGCGGGTCCGGGTCCGGGCGGTGGACGCGCGGGCCGGCCTGGCCAAGGTCCCGGACGGCTGGGCGGACCTGGTGATCGCGGACGTGTTCAGCGGGGCGCGCACCCCGGCGCACCTGACGAGCACCGAGTTCCTGGACGACGTACGCCGGGCCCTGGCGCCCGCCGGGTGGTACGTGGCGAACCTCGCGGACGGGCCGCCGCTGACCCACCTGCGCGGCCAGATCGCGACGGCGGCGTCCCGCTTCACGGAGCTGGCGCTGGCCGCGGACCCGGTGGTGTGGCGAGGGAAACGTTTCGGCAATGCCGTGCTGGTCGCGGCGGACCGGGAACTGCCCGTCGCCGAATTCACCCGCCGGGTCGCGAGCGACCCGCATCCGGGCCGGGTCGAGCACGGCCGGGCGCTCGCGGACTTCGCGGGCGGCGCGGCCCCGGTCGCCGACGCCTCCTCGGTGGCCTCGCCGCAGCCGCCGTCCTCCGTCTTCCGCTAGGCCGCCTCTTGCGCCGTCACACGGAAGGGCTCCCGAGTTCTTCTGCCACCCGGGCGAAGGCGCGCACGACCCCGCTCCGGTACGTGGTGCTGGACCACACGAGGGCCCACTGGGTGCTCGGGGCCTCGCGGAGCGGCACGTAGGTGATGTCCGGATGGGAGAAGTACCGGGTGGAGTGCTCGTGCAGTGGGCTGATGACCTTTCCGTCCGCGACCAGGGCGAGGACCTCCTGGATGGTGCACGCGGCCGGACCCCGCTTGATGAGGCGCCCGTTCGGTGTCCGCCGCGGCGCCAGCGCCTCCCCCCAGTAGGGCGGCGCCATGCTGCCGATGTCGGCGACCGGGTGGCCGTCGAGCTGCTCCCAGGTGACGGAGTCCAGGCAGGCCATTTCGGACCCGGTCGGCACGGCGAGCACACGCCCTTCGGTCAGTACCACCGGGCCGACGATCAGATCCGGTTCCTGGACCGGCAGCCACAGGACCTGGGCGTCGACTTGATTGGCGCGGAGGGGGCCGAACGGATCGGAAAGGCGGGACTCCAGCAATTGGACTTCACCGCCCGGATGGCGTGACCGGAATTCCTCGATCAAAGGCCGAATTTCATGCCCCATGGCTCCGGGGACTCCCAGCCGCAATGCTCCGCCCACCCCCTGGGCCGCGCAGTTGGCCCTCACGAGCGCGTCCTGGAACAGGTCCCGCGCATGTGCGAGGTCGTCGCGCAGGCGGCGGCCGATCAGCGTGAGGTGCACGGTGCGGGTGGTGCGCTCGAACAGGGCTGCCCCGGTGGCCCGTTCCAGCTTCTTGACGACCTGGCTGACCCGGGCCTGGGAGATGTGCAGCCGCTCGGCCGTCCGCCCGAAGTGGAGCTCGTCCGCCAGTGCCAAAAAGACCTCTACGTCTCGCAGTTCCAAGTCGGAGCCCCCGGTTATTGATAAATCGCGCTTATCGAGATGGCCCCAGATCTTACGTAGATCCCCCTCCGGTCAACTGGATAGCGTGAAGTCGGCCAGTGAGGCAGATTCATCGCAAAAGGGAGCCATTCCAACCATGCACAAGCTCGTCAGGGCTGCAGCGACAGCAGCCTCCGCCACCGCCCTTCTCGCACTCGCCGGGGCCCCCGCGGAGGCGTCCGCCACGGCGTACAACACGCGCACGGTGACCCTGGCCGCGAACCCGAAGGAGGGCATGCCGAACGCCTGTGTGACCAGGGAGATCTACCTTGCGGCCGGCGACTACACGTGGTCGCAGGTCCTCGGCGGCGCGCGCGTTCCCAACCGTGACATCCACCTGGTGGCCGGCTGGTACATGTGGAACGACTGCATGATCCCCTACGACGGGTACTACAACCAGCACTCCTGGCTGTCCAAGCAGGGCTCGGCGACCGCCACCCTGGCCGACACCGGCCGGCTGCACCTCTCGGGGACCTACACCTTCGGTTCGGAGCTCGCGCCGAAGTCCTGAGACAGGGTGTGATCCGTGCAGGGCCGGTGCCAACGGGGGTGCGGCCCTTCACGGCGTCCCCCGCGCTGCCTCAGGGATCGACGATCTCGACCACCGGCGGGTGGTCGTGCCAGGTGCAGAACACCGACACCTCACGGCCGTCCCGGGTGAAGGTGACCCGGATCCAGAAGTCCTGCTTCCATACCTGCATCCGCCAGCCGGCGGCCGGCGTCGCCGAGACCAGCTCGGCCGAGGAGGCGGCCAGGGAGAAGGTGACCCGGCCGCCGGAGACCGGATAGGCCTGCACCTTCCCCGCGTCCTGGCCGTCCGCCTGCCGGCGGCCGTCCGGGGAGGCGGAGGGCTTCTGCGAAGGCTTGTCGGCGGAGGCTCCGGCGGTCGGCGACGCGGTCGGGCCGGGCGAGTCCGAGGGCGAGGCGGACGGGGTCGGCGACGGGGACCCCTGGGGCTGTGCGCGCTGGGTCGAGGAGGACAGCGGCTGCCCGGTCAGGGGCACCGCGAGCGGCCGGTCGTAGGCCGTGCCCGACATGACGGTATGGACACCCCACCAACACAGCGTCACCGCCGCCCCGGTCGCGAGCATCCACGCCATGGCATGCACAAGTCCTCTTCGCATCAGGGCACATACTGCACCACGCGCCACAACAGTGGCCCGACACCCCGTGCAGTCGCCCGGATGGACTACCGTGCGGCCCATGGCAAGTGTGCTCGTGGTCGAGGACGACCAGTTCGTACGTTCCGCCCTCATCCGGCACCTGACCGAGGCCTCGCACACCGTGCGGAGCGTCGGCACGGCCCTGGAGGCCCTGCGCGAGGTCGCGCACCACCGCTTCGACGTGGTCATCCTCGACCTCGGCCTGCCCGACCTGGACGGGTCCGAGGCACTTAAGATGCTGCGCGGCATCACCGACGTGCCCGTGATCATCGCCACCGCGCGCGACGACGAGGCCGAGATCGTCCGGCTGCTCAACGACGGCGCCGACGACTACCTGACCAAACCCTTCTCCGTCGAACACCTCTCCGCCCGCATGGCCGCCGTCCTGCGCCGCGCCCGGGCCGCCGCCGGCGCCGAACCGCCCTCGCGCGTCCTGCGCGTCGGCGGCCTCGCCATCGACCCGCTGCGCCGCCAGGCCGAGCTCGACGGGGCCGTACTGGACCTCACCCGCCGCGAGTTCGACCTGCTGGCCTTCCTCGCCGGGCGGCCCGGAGTGGTCGTGGCCCGGCGCGAACTGCTCGCCGAGGTCTGGCAGCAGTCGTACGGCGACGACCAGACCATCGACGTCCACCTGTCCTGGCTGCGCCGCAAACTCGGCGAGACCGCCGCCCGGCCGCGGTACCTGCACACCCTGCGCGGCGTCGGCGTGAAGCTGGAGCCACCGCAGTGACCGCAGTGACCGCAGTGATGCCGCGATGAGATGGGCCCTGGTCAAGGTGTGCCTCGCGGTCACGGCCATGGTGGTCGTCGCCTTCGCCGTACCGCTCGGACTCGTCGTCCAGGAGATGGCCAGCGACCGCGCCTTCTCCAACGCCGAGCGGCAGGCCGCCACCATCGGGCCGACGCTGTCGATCACCACCGACCCGACGCAGCTGAGCAAGGCGGTGGAGTCCACGCAGATGGGCGCCGCCCGGCGGATGGCCGTCCACGTGCCCGCGATCGGCGACAGCCCGCCGGTGAGCATCGGCGAGGGCCGGGCCGGGGAACGCGCCGTCGCCGAGACCCGGCGGATGGGGCGGGCCACGACGGCCAAGGTGTCCGGCGGCGGCTCGGCACTGCTCCAGCCGACCGCGCTCGGGTCCGGGGACATCGCCGTGGTGGAGATCTTCGTACCGGAGAGCGAGGTCAGCAACGGCGTCGCGACCGCCTGGCTGGTGCTGGCGGGCGTCGGACTGGCCCTGATCGTGGGCTCGGTCGCGGTGGCCGACCGGCTCGGCGCCCGGCTGGTCCGGCCGGCCGAACGGCTCGCGGACGCCGCGCACCAGCTCGGCGAGGGGCGGCTCGGGGCGCGCGTGCCGGAGGCTGGCCCGAAGGAGCTGCGCTCCGCGGCCGTCGCGTTCAACGCGATGGCGGACCAGGTGGTCGAGCTCCTCGCCAACGAGCGGGAACTGGCCGCGGACCTCTCGCACCGGCTGCGCACCCCGCTGACGGTGCTCCGGCTCAACACCGCCTCGCTCGGGGACGGCCCGGCCGCCGAGCAGACCCGGGCGGCGGTGGAGCAGCTGGAGCGCGAGGTCGACACGATCATCCGCACCGCCCGGGAGCAGCGCCCGGCCACCGGCCTGGTCGGGGCCGGTGCGGGATGCGACGCCTCCGAGGTGATCCGCGACCGGATGGACTTCTGGTCGGCGCTCGCGGAGGACGAGGGCCGCGAGGTGCGGCTCGCGGGAGTGGACCGCACGGTACGGATCCCCGTGGCGCGGCCCGAACTCGCCGCCGCCCTGGACGCCATGCTCGGGAACGTCTTCCGGCACACCCCCGAGGGCACCCCCTTCGCGGTGGACGTGCACGACGCGGGCGACGCGGTGATCGTGCTGGTCTCGGACGCGGGCCCCGGCATCTCCGACCCGGACGCCGCCCTGCGCCGCGGCAACGACGGCGGCCGCGACGGGTCCACGGGCCTCGGCCTGGACATCGTGCGCCGGGTCGCGGAGTCGACCGGCGGCGACGTGCGGCTGGGGCGTTCGGTGCTCGGCGGCACCGAGGTCCGGGTGTGGATCGGCCTGGACGGCCGGAGCGCGGGCGGCCCGGGCGGGGGGCGGCCCGGGCGCGGCCGACGCGGCAACCGACGTAACCGGGGGCGCGCCACGCCGTGACCGGGGGCGCGCCTAGCAGGCGGGATGTCCTCGTCTGGGTACGGTCCGCGGCATGGACACCCTCATCTTCGGCGGGCTCCTCGCCACGCTGGTCGCCATGTACCGGGAGACGTCCCGGATGGTCGTGCTCGGGGCGTGGTGGGCCGTGCTCATCGCCGTCACCCTGCTGATGGCACACCACATCACCGGCAGCCTGGCCCTGACGCTGAGCTGGTGACGATGGCGACGATCGAGAGCCTCATCCCGGAGAGCACGCCCGAGGCCACCCAGCCGGGCAAGGTCCAGTACTGGTTCGCCTGCTTCTTCGCCATCGGCTGGACGGCCGTGGTGGGCGCCAGCCTCTTCCACGAGTTCGGGGCGCGGGAGTTCCCGTGCCCGCTCTGCGTCGTGCAGCGGATGTTCATGCTGCTGGCGGCGCTGGGGGCGGCGTACATCATCCGTACGGCGCTGCTGCGCGGCTCGGTGACGGGCCGCCACTACATGACGGGCTGGGGCCTGGCCCTGATCGCGCTCATGGGGGGCTCCTTCGCGTCCTGGCGGCAGACGGCGCTGCACATCCTGCCGGGCGCCAAGGGGTACGGGGGCGAGGTGTTCGGCCTGCACCTGTACGTGTGGGCGCTGATCCTCTTCCAGGTGTCGGTGGTGGTCGTCGGCATCGCCCTGGCCACCGCGCACACCACGGCCGAGCACGGTGTTCCGGCGACCGAGCCGGGGCTGCTGCGGACGGCGGGGCTGTTCGCGCTCTGGCTCCTGGGCGCGGTCATCGTCGTGAGCATGGCGGCCGTCTTCCTGGAGGAGGGCTTCCACTGGTTCCTCCCGGATGCCCCGAAGCGGTACCGGTTCTTCTCCGACATCGGGATCCTGGGCTAGAGCGGCGGGTCCCTCAGACCGGAAGGAAGCAGAGATGCGCTACGCAGTCCTCGGCACCGGGATCGTCGGCCGTACGGTGGCCGCCCGGCTCGACTCCCTGGGCCACCAGGTCGTCATCGGGACCCGGGACCCCGGGGCGACCGGCGGCCGGGCCGAGTACTCGGACTGGCAGGAGGTCCACCCGGGGGTGGGGCTGGCCGGCTTCGCGGAAGCCGCCCGGGACGGCGAGGTGCTGGTCAACGCCACCGGCGGGCGGGTGAGCGTCGCCGCGCTGACGGAGGCGGACGCCGCGCACCTGGAGGGCAAGGTCCTGATCGACGTCGCGAACCCGCTGGACTTCTCGGGCGGCTTCCCGCCGGGCCTGGACCCGGTGAACGACGACAGCCTGGGCGAGCTGATCCAGCGGACGTTCCCGGGGCTGCGGGTGGTCAAGACGCTGAACACGATGAACTGCCAGATCATGGTGGACCCGGCGCGGGTCGCCGGCGAGCACCACGTCTTCGTCTCGGGCGAGGACGCGGACGCGAAGCGGGCCGTGCGCGAACTGCTGCACTCCTTCGGGTGGCCGGAGGAAAGCGTCCTGGACCTCGGCGGCATCGAGACGGCCCGGGGCACGGAGATGCTGCTGCCGATCTGGCTCCGCCTGATGGGCGCGCTCGGCCACACGGACTTCAACTTCCACATCCGAGGCGCCTGACGGGGCGCCCCCGGTCCGCTGCGAAGTCCTCGCCGTAGGGCTCGGCCCCTCCATGGAAGACCCCGCCGGCCGATGCCGACGGGGTCTTCGGTCTTCGCCGAAGCGGGGCCTCAGGGGTCCGCCTTGCGCAGAGGCTTTCCGTCACTCGAACGTATGAGGTCAGAGTCCGGAATTCAGGATCTGCAAGGCCGCGAATAAAGCAGTCACTTCGACTTCTCGGCGGCGTTTCCTCCGCGGAGAAAGCGTGCCTTGCTGAGCGTCAGAGCGTAGGCTCCACCCAGGAGGAACGTTGCAACGTATTGTGCCCAGGTGACGTCTTGAAGGGCCCGGTTGGTTGCGACGAGCACGGTTGCCCAAGCGAGAGTGAATGCAATCTTGGCCATGGTTTCCCTGTCTTAGGCGAGAGCCGCGAGGCAGCCGGTGGCCCCGGCGACAACGGTCTTCGCGGCTATGTCCTTCGCTACGTCCTTACTCACGAAGCGTCCGATGATCAGGGCTCCCGCCCCGCCGATGGCGCCCTTGAGCAGGCACTCCCTCACCATTTCGTTCATCTTGGTGTGGGACATCAGGTATGCGCAGTCCCCCTTGCTCTTGGACATGATGCACTTGGAGCGGGCTTCTTCGAGCGGGTTCACCTGGGCGGACTGGACTACGGGACGCGGTCCCGAGTCAGCGTGCGCGACGCCGACCCCGCCCGCCATGATGATGCTGGTCGCAACGGCTAAGGACAGCATGCCCGAAGTGAGCTTCTTCATTTGTTCAATTCCCCGATTCGTGAATGGTGCGACGCGGAACTGGTCAGGATCCGCGCCTTCGATCGATTTGAATGTACCTGCCAGGTACGTCTCTGAGAACCCCACTTGAGGAAACCCTGAGCTTGATCGGGATTTGTGTTTCGAGGTGCCTGGGGGTGAATTCTCGCCACTCCGATGGAATTCGGACTCTTGTTTTCCGGCGGGCGGGACCTTGCCGCGGAGGGACGCTTCCGGCGAGCCCTGCAAGGGGGCGGCTCCTTCGGCTGGTCGGCTCGTCACGGGGCGCCGCGCCGGCTCTTCGCGCGTGCCGTCGGGGCCGAGGCCAGGGCGAGTGCCGCGGAGGCGGTGACCGCGGCGCAGGAGACGGCGAAGGCGGCCCGGTGGCCGTGGGCGGCCGCCAGGGGGCCCGCGACGGCCGCGGCAAGGGCCTGGCCGAGGATCAGGCCGCTGCCGATCACGGTCATGGCCTCGCCCATCCGCTCCGCCGGGCCGTACCGTTCCACCAGTCCGAACAGCGCGATCAGGTGCGGGGCCACGGCCAAGCCGATGCCCGCGACCGCGAAGGCTGCCGACCACAGTCCGGACACCGCGAGCAGAGGGAGCGTGAGCAGGGCCTGGAGGGCGATCGTCCACCGCAGCCGCGCGGCCAGGTCCGCCGAGCCGGGCCGGGCGACCGTGGCGAAGCCGGTGATCGAGCTGGTCACGGCCATGGCGGCCCACACGAGCCCGGCCGCGCCGGCCGCGCCCAGTGACGCGGCGAGTGCGTTGACGCCCGTGTTGGCCCCGCTCCACGCGGCCCCCTGCAGCACGGCCATCGTGAACAGCAGGACCAGCCCGGGCGACCACAGCCGTACGCCGGCCCGCGCGCCCGGGGAGCCGGCGCTCGGGGAGCCGGCGGCCGAGGAGCCGGCGGCCGGGCCCGGAGCGGTCGGGTGCACCGCGAAGAGGGTGCCGAACACCAGGATCAGGCCTGCCGCGAGGACGAGCGCCGAGGCGGGGTGCACGGTCACCGCCAGGATGCCGGCCAGCGCGGGGCCGACCATGAAGCCGACCTCGTCCAGGGTGGTGTCGAAGGAGAGGGCCGACCCGAGCAGCCGCCTGTCCCCGCCGGCCAGCCGCGCCCAGCGGGCCCTGGCCAGCGGGCCGACCTGCGGGACGGTGAGCCCGGCCGCGGCGGCCAGCGCCAGGAGGGCGCCCGGCGGCAGCCCACCGAGGGCGGCAGCGACGAGGGCGAGGAGGACGGCGGCGTTCGCGCCGCAGGCGAGGAGCAGCACGGGGCGGTGGCCGCGCAGGTCGGCGAGCCGGCCGATGACGGGGCCGCCGAGGGCCTGGCCGAGCCAGAGCGCGGCGGCGACGGGGCCCGCGGCGCCGATGCCGTCGCGTTCGGTGATGAGCATGAGCGTTCCGATGGGGCACAGCGCGGCGGGGAGCCGCGCGAGGAACGCGTGGAGTGGGAGGGCGCTGCCGCCGAGGGCGAACACCGCGCGCAGGCCGCCGTGCGGGGGAGGCGGCGTGGGTGTGGGCGCAGGCGTGGGTGCGGACGAGGGCGTGGGCCGGGACACGGACAACCTCCAACCGCGCGCCGACCCTCCCGTTTCTCCGGCGCGCGCCGTTGCCCGTTGCCCCGGACCGTAGTGCCGCGGCGGTCCCTGCGGAAGCCCTCCCGCCGTCGGATCCGCCGTCGGATCCGCTGTTGGCTCCGCAGCCGGTTCCGCGGTGCGTCAGCCGGGCTCGCCGGAGGTCAGCCGCTTGGCCTGGGTCCGTCCCACCTCGGCGGCGCGGTGCAGGTAGTCGGCGATGACGGCGAGTTCGGAGTCGGAGTAGCTCTCCAGTACGGCGCCGAAGGCGCGGCCCGGGGTGTCCCACGCCGCACCGATGCGCTTGCGGGCCTCGGGGGAGAGGGACACGAGGGAGCGGCGGCGGTCGTGGGGGTCCGCCTGCCGTTCGACGATGCCCGCCTTGACCATCCGGTCGACGAGACGGGTGGCCGAGCCGGAGGTCAGGCCGGTGAGGCGGGCGATGTCGCCGGTGCTGACGGGGCCGGGCTCCATGTCGAGGAGGGCGACGCACTGCATGTCGGTGGGGTGCAGGCCGACGGAGTCGGCCATCGCCTGGTTGAAGAGGGAGTAGTCGGCGTAGTGCCGCTGGCTCTCGGTGACGATGCGCGCGAGCAGCTCGGCGCGGCTCCACTCATCACCCGTACGGGGGGAATCGGTTGACATCGGATTCTCCGTGCTCCAAATTTATCTGTGTGGCGCAGAGGATGTGTAGTGCAGAATCTGCGTAGCGTAGTCATCCTAGCGTCGGTCCGCTCCACTCCAGAATTCCGAATGAGGAAACAGCCATGTCCATTCTCGTGACCGGCGGCCGCGGTGCCGTCGCCCGCGGTCTCGTCGGCCTCCTCGCCGCCCGCGGCATCCCCTACCGTCTCGGCTCCCGTGAGCGGGACACCCCCGATGCGGTCCACTGCGATCTCACCGATCCGGCGACGTATCCCGGCGCCCTCGCCGGAATCCGCTCCGTCTTCCTCTATGCGGAGGCGTCCGGCATCGAAGCCTTCGTCAAGGAGGCGGTCGCCGCCGGGGTGGAGCACGTCGTGCTCCTGTCCTCCTCCTCGGTGCTCGCCCCGGACGCCGCCGACAGCCCGCTGTCGGCCTCCCACCTCGTGGTCGAGCAGGCGCTGTCGGCCTCCCCGCTGCACACCACCCTGCTGCGGCCGGGGTCCTTCGCGAGCAATGCCCGGGGCTGGGCCTGGTCGCTGAAGTCGGGCCGGCCGGTCCGCCTGCCCTACCCCGGCGCCTACTGCGACCCCGTGCACGAGGCCGATCTCGCCGAGGCGGCCCTCGCGGTCCTCACCGATCCGGTTCTGGCCGGCCGCGCGTACACGCTGACCGGCCCGCAGTCGCTGACCTTCGCCGCCCAGCTCTCGATACTGAGCGAAGTCCTCGGCCGGTCCATACCCTTCGAGGCCGTCACGGCCGAGCAGTGGAAGGCCGAGGTCGACGGCTACATACCCGGCCCCTACGCCGATGCGCTGCTGGAGTACTGGGCCTCCACCGACGGCCTCCCGGTCGAGATCACCGGCGCCGTCGAGCAGCTCACCGGCCACCCGGCCCGCACCTTCAGGACCTGGGCCGAGGGCCACGCAGACGTCTTCGCGTGACCTCGGACCGGACACCCGCCGCCGCGGACCTCGGACGGCGGGGGCGGCTACATGGCCCCCTTCCGGGCCAGTCGGGCGTACCAGTGGGCGCTGGAGCGCGGCGTGCGGACCTGGGTGTCGTAGTCGACGTGCACGATGCCGAAGCGCTTGCTGTATCCGTAGGACCACTCGAAGTTGTCCAGCAGCGACCAGAGGAAGTAGCCCCCCACCGGGGCGCCGTCCGCCAGCGCGCGGTGGACGGCGGTGAGGTGGGCCTGAAGGTAGGCGATGCGCTGCGGGTCGTCCAGGTCCGGGGCGTAGGCCGCGCCGTTCTCGGTGACCATCAGCTGCAGGCCGGGCGCCTCGCGGGTGAAGCGCATCAGCAGGTCGTACAGGCCGGTCGGGTCGATCGACCATCCCATGTCGGTCTGTTCGCCCGGGGGCTGGTGGAAGGCCACCGTGTCCGCGGCGGGCCAGGGGGAGTGGGACGTGGCGCCGTGGCCGTCGGCGCGCGGGCCGTTCCCGTCCGGGGCCGCGGAAACCACCGCCGGCGTGTAGTAGTTCACGCCGAGGAAGTCCAGCGGCTGGCGGATCAGCGCCTCGTCGCCGGTGCGGACGAACGACCAGTCCGTCAGGGAGGCGGTGTCGGCCAGCAGGTCCTGCGGGTAGGCGCCGTGCAGCAGCGGTCCGGTGAAGATCCGGTTGGCCAGTGCGTCGATACGGCGGGCGGCGTCCAGGTCGGCCGCCGAGCCGGTCAGGGGCCGTACCGCGCTGGGGTTGAGCGCGATGCCGACCCGGGTGCGGGCCGGCAGGGCCGCCGCGGCCAGGCCGTGGGCCAGGTTGAGGTGGTGGGCGGCGCGCAGCGAGTCGGCGGGGGAGGTGCGGCCGGGGGCGTGCACCCCCGAGGCGTAGCCGAGGAAGGCGCTGCACCAGGGCTCATTGAGGGTGGTCCAGAGCTCCACGCGGTCGGCGAGCACGCCCGCGACCTGCTCCGCGTACTGGGCGAAGCCGTAGGCCGTCTCCCGCTCGGGCCAGCCGCCGGCGTCCTCCAGCTCCTGCGGGAGGTCCCAGTGGTAGAGGGTCACACAGGGCTGGATACCGTGGGAGAGCAACTCGTCGACGAGCTTGTCGTAGAAGCCGATCCCGCCGGCGAGGACGCGCGGCCAGGACACCGAGAACCGGTAGGAGCCCAGCCCCAGTTCGGCCATGAGGGCGACGTCCTCGCGCCACAGCCGGTGGTGGTCGACCGCGACGTCGCCGGTGTGGCCGCCGTACACCTTGCCCGGGGTGCGGCAGAAGGCGTCCCAGATGGAGGGCCCGCGCAGGGCGGCCGCGCCCTCGATCTGGAAGGCCGCCGTGGCCGTGCCCCACAAGAACGCGTCGGGGAAGCGGAGTTCCCCGCCCGGATCCGTCGCGTTCGACGTGCGGGTCGTGTGCGTCGGGGTGTCAGTCATCCCTTTACCGCTCCCTGCATGATGCCGCCGACGATCTGGCGGCCGAAGACGATGAACACCACAAGCAGCGGGAGCGTGCCCAGCAGCGCACCCGCCATGATCACGGACTGGTCGGGGATGTAGCCCCGGCCCAGCCCGGTCAGGGCCACCTGGACCGTCGGGCTGCCGTTCTGGGTCAGCGCGACGATCGGCCAGAAGAAGTCGTTCCAGGACATGACGAAGGTCAGCATCCCCAGCACCGCCATCGCCGGCCGGGCCGCCGGGAAGACCACGTGCCACATCACCCGCAGGGAACTGGCCCCGTCCGTGCGGGCCGCCTCCACCAGTTCCGTCGGCAGCGCGTGCACCAGGTACTGGCGCATGAAGAAGACGCCGAAGGCGCACACCAGGGACGGCAGGACCACCGCCTGGAGCCGGTCGGTCCACGACAGCTTCGCGATCAGCATGTACAGCGGCACCACGCTCAGTTGTGGCGGGATCAGCATCGTCCCCACCACCATCGCCATCAGCATCCGGCGTCCGCGGAAGCGGAGTTTGGCGAAGGCGAAGCCCGCCAGGGTGGAGAAGAGGACCGTCCCAACGGTGACGGTGCCCGCCACGATCACCGTGTTCAGCAGGGCCGTGCCCATGTTGGCGTCGGTCCAGGCGATCTGCAGGTTCCGTCCCAGGTTCCCGCCGAACCAGAACGGCGGCGGGGTCTGGGCCAGGCGCGTGTTGGTGCGGGAGGCCGCGATCGCCGTCCACACCAGCGGGAAGAGCGAACCGGCGGTGAAGAGGCCGAGCACCACATAGGTGAGCTGGCCCGCGCGCAGCGATCTCATCGCGAGTTCCCCCGTCCGCGCAGCAGGCGGGCCGCCCCGGCGATCAGCAGCAGGATCAGGAACATCGCCCAGGCGATGGCCGAGGCCCGGCCCAGGTGCAGGTTCACCCAGCCCTGCTCGTACAGGTACAGCCCGAGCGTCTGGAACTGGTGGTCCGAGCCGCCCGTCGCGCCCGCCCCGCCGTTGAACAGCAGCGGCTCACCGAACAGCTGGGTCGCCCCGATCGTCGACACCACGCAGGTGAAGAGGATCGTCGGCCGCAGCGAGGGCACTGTGACGTGCAGGAACTGCTGCCAGCGCGAGGCCCCGTCCAGCGCGGCCGACTCGTACAGCTCGCCCGGAACGGCCTGCATGGCCGCCAGGTAGATCAGCGCGTTGTAGCCGGTCCACCGCCAGATCACGATGGTGGAGACCGCCAACTGCGAGGCGAAGGTGCCGTTCTGCCAGTCCACCGCCCCGAAACCGACCGCCGAGAGAACCCAGTTGATCATCCCGTAGTCCCGGCCGAAGAGCAGCACGAAGACGAGCGTGGCCGCCGCCACCGAGGTGGCGTACGGGGTGAGCACGGCGACCCGGAAGAACGCGGAGCCCCGCAGCCGGTAGTTGAGCAGATGGGCCACGCCCAGCGCGATCGCCAGCTGCGGCACCGTCGAGAGCAGCCCGATGGTGACCGTGTTGCGCAGCGCGTTCCAGAAGAACTCGTCGTCCCACAGCCGGGTGAAGTTCCGCAGGCCCACCCACGTCATGCTGTCCGGGTCGGTCAGCTCCACCTGGTGCAGCGCCGCCCAGCCCGTGTAGAGCAGCGGGAACAGCCCGAAGGCGGCGAAGAACAGGAAGAAGGGCGCCACGAAGGCGTACGGGCTCCAGCGCAGGTCCCAGCGGTAGCGGCGCGAGCGCCACACCTGGCCCGGCCGGCCCCGGCCGCCCCCCTCCGCCGCCGCCCGCTCCGGGGCGGCGGCGGAGGGGGACAGGACTGCCGTCTCGTCCGTCACCGGCGCCTCACTGGTCCAGGGCGTTGTCGATGGCCTTCACCGCGGCCTCCCAGCCCTCCTGCGGGCTGCGGCCCTTCTGGTCGACCTGGAGCATCCCGATGTCCGCCAGGTTCTGCGCGATCACCAGGTCCTTCGGGCCGACCACGGTCACCGGCACCCCCTGCGCAGCCTTCGAGAAGATCTCACCGATCGGCGCGCCGCCGAAGTACTCGTGCTTCGCCCCCGACACCGCCGGCAGCTTGTAGGCGGCGCTCGCGCTCGGGAAGCTGCCGCGCTTCTCGAAGAGCTTCGCCTGCTGCTCCGGGGCCGTCAGCCAGGCCGCCAGCTTCGCCGCCGCCTCGGCGTTCTTGCCGGCCTTCGGGACCACCAGGAAGGAACCGCCCCAGTTGCTGGGCTTCGGCGCCTGCGCCACGTCCCACTTGTCCTTGCCCGCCGGACCGGCCTTGTCCTGGATGTAGCCGAGCATCCAGGCCGGGCAGGAGACCGTCGCGAAGGCGCCGTTTGCGAAGCCCTGGTCCCAGCCCGGGGTGAACTGCTGCAGCTTCGCGCTGAGCCCCTCGGTGGCGAAGGACGCCGCCAGGTCGAAGGCCCCGCGCACCGCCGGGTTGGTCTTGTAGACGACCTTGCCCTGCTCGTCGTAGAACCGCTGGGCGCTGCTGCCCGTCACCGCGGCCATGACCCCCGACGCCGAGTCCACGAAGGCCTTGCCGTCGCCGGCCTTTGCCTTGTACGCCTTGCCCGTCTCCAGGTACTTGCCCCAGTCGCCCGCCCACAGCGCGCCGACCGCCTCCCGGTCCGAGGGCAGCCCGGCCGCCTCGAACAGGTCCTTGCGGTAGCAGATGCCCTGCGGGCCTATGTCGGTGCCGAGGCCGACCGTGGCCCCGCCCTTCGCCGCGGGCGCCGTGCCCTGGGCCCACTTCCACGGCAGGTACGCGGCCTTGTCCACGCCGGACACCTTGCCCAGGTCCACCAGCTTGTCGGCCTGGGTCGCGGTGATCTCGGCGATGTTGTTGACCTCGACGGCCTGGATGTCGGCGAGCCCGCTGCCCGTCCCCAGGTGCGTGAGGAGCTGGGGGTAGTAGTTCTCGTTGCGCTCGATGGAGGTCTGCTCGATGCGGATCCCCGGGTTCTGCGCCATGTACTCGTCGTAGAGCCCGGCCTCCTGGAGGCCGAAGGCCCCGAAGACGCCCACGGTCAGGGTGGTCTGGCCTTTTCCGCCGGCCGAGGGGCCCGCCTTCGGGTCCGTCTCGGGGTCCTGTGCGCACCCCCCGAGCAGCAGCGCGGCGGCGCCCATCGTGGCGACCGCCGTGACGAGGGTTCTTCGGGCTCGTGCTCGGGCCGGGGACTGGGCTCGCATGGGTTCCTCCCTGAAGGGTGGGCGACAACGTGGGGGTGTCGTGTGACACAGTGTGGGAGCGCTCCCACAGTAGTCAAGGGGTAGATTCACAACCGGGAGGAAGCCATGAACGGGAACGGGCGCAGCGGGGGACGGCCGACCCTGGAAGAGGTCGCGGTACGGGCCGGAGTCGGGCGCGGCACCGTGTCCCGGGTGATCAACGGGTCCTCCAAGGTCAGCGAGCAGACCAAGGCCGCCGTCGAGGCGGCCGTGACCGAGCTGGGGTACGTGCCGAACCGCGCGGCCCGCGCCCTCGCGGCCAACCGCAACGACGCCATCGCCCTGGTGATCCCCGAGCCCGAGGCCCGGTTCTTCGCCGAACCGTACTTCTCCGAAGTGGTGCGCGGAGTGGGGGCCGCCCTGGCGGAGACCGACATCCAGCTCGTGCTCACCCTGGCCGGCAGCGACCGCGAGCGCCGCCGCCTCGCGCAGTACCTCTCCGGTCACCGCGTCGACGGCGTGCTGCTGGTCTCCGTCCACGCGGGGGACCCGCTCCCGGAGCTGCTGGCCGAGCTCGGCATCCCGACGGTGATCAGCGGCCGGCGTTCGGCGGCCGAGACACTGCCCTGCGTGGACTCCGACAACCTGGCGGGCGCCGCCGAGGCCGTGCGCCACCTGCTCGACCGGGGCCGCCGTACGATCGCCACGATCACCGGCCCGCTGGACGTCTACGGGGCCCACTGCCGGCTCGACGGCTACCGGCAGGCCCTGGCCGCCGCCGGCCGCCCCGTCGACGAGCGGCTGGTCGCGGTCGCCGACTTCACCGAGGAGGGCGGCCGCCGGGCCATGCGCGAGCTACTGGAACGCAGCCCCTCGCTCGACGCGGTCTTCGCCTCCTCCGACGTCATGGCGGCGGGCGCCCGACGGGAGCTGCGCGCGGCCGGGCGCCGGATCCCGCACGACGTGGCCCTGGTCGGCTTCGACGATTCGGTGGTGGCCCGGCACATGGACCCGCCGCTGACCAGCGTCCGGCAGCCGATCGAGGAGATGGGCCGGACCATGGCGAGGATGCTGCTGGAGCGGGTCTCGGGACGGCGGGGGAGCGCCGGGGCGGCGGGCGGGCCGGCGGTCGTCCTGCCGAACAGACTGGTGGTCCGGGAGTCGTCCTGACCGCTCCGGCAGCCCCGGGACGTGCGGGGACACGCAGAAGGTGGGGACATGCAGAAGGCCCCGGTCCGCTTCCGCGTACCGGGGCCTTCCCGCAGGGTGAGTGACGGGACTTGAACCCGCGGCCACCTGGACCACAACCAGGTGCTCTACCAACTGAGCTACACCCACCATGTCCGGTCGGAAAACCGACCGGCCGAAGAAAAGGGTACAGGGTCCGGGAGGGTGCTCGCTCCACCGTTTCCCCGCACCCCCTTCCGGAGGGATCGGGCAGGGCCGCTACGCGCCCGGCGCCGTGTGCTTGGCCGCGATGGTGCGGGCCGTGTCCGAATCGGGCCCGGGCTGCGGCACGAAGACCGCCTCGCGGTAGTAGCGCAGCTCGGTGATGGAGTCCTTGATGTCCGCCAGCGCCCGGTGGTTGCCGTTCTTCGGGGGGCTGTTGAAGTACGCCCGCGGGTACCAGCGGCGCGCCAGCTCCTTGACCGAGGACACGTCCACGATCCGGTAGTGCAGGTAGCTCTCCAGCGCGGCCATGTCGCGCAGCAGGAAACCGCGGTCGGTGCCGACCGAGTTCCCGCAGAGCGGCGCCTTGCGCGGCTCCTTCACGTGCTCCCGCACGTACGCGAGGACCTGCGCCTCGGCGTCCGCGAGGGTGGTCCCGCCGGCCAGCTCGTCGAGCAGTCCGGAGGCGGTGTGCATCTCGCGGACCACGTCGGGCATGGTCTCCAGGGCCGCGTCCGGCGGGCGGATCACGATGTCCACGCCCTCGCCGAGCACGTTGAGCTCCGAGTCGGTGACCAGTGCGGCCACCTCGATAAGTGCGTCGTCCGTCAACGAGAGCCCGGTCATCTCGCAGTCGATCCACACCATGCGATCGTTCATGTGTCCCACCTTATGCGGTCCCCTGCGGAGCGGACCGCATATGCGGAAGGTCCCCCATCGGCGGTGACCGATGGAGGACCTTCGCTGTCGTACCCGTTGTGGGGGTTACGCGTGTTCCCGCAGGACCCGGTTCGGGGCGTACAGCTCCGTGACCGTGGGGCCCGCCGCGGCCAGAGCCGCCGCCGCCCGGTGGGGCTGCGGAGTGCGCTGGTGCGGCACCGGTCCCGTCGAGATCTCCGCCACCTGTGCGACGTCGGCCTGCGGCCGGCGTGCGCGGTAGGCGGAGCGGTATGCGGCCGGGGAGGACCCCAGCTGCCGCCGGAAGTGACCGCGCAGGGCGACCGGCGAGCGGAACCCGCAGCGTCCGGCGACCTCGTCGACCGAGTAGTCGGAGGTCTCCAGCAGCCGCTGGGCCTGGAGCACCCGCTGCGTGATCAGCCACTGGAGCGGCGCGCTGCCGGTGAGCGAGCGGAACCGCCGGTCGAAGGTGCGCCTGCTCATGTAGGCGCGGGCGGCCAGCGTCTCCACGTCGAACTGCTCGTGGAGGTGTTCCAGTGCCCAGGCGACGACCTCGGCCAGCGGGTCGGCGCCGATCTCCTCCGGCAGCGACCGGTCGAGGTAGCGCTCCTGGCCGCCCGTGCGGCGCGGCGGCACGACGAGCCTGCGGGCCAGGGCCCCGGCCGCCTCGCTGCCGTGGTCGGTGCGCACGATGTGCAGGCAGAGGTCGATTCCGGCCGCCGTGCCCGCGGACGTGAGCACATCGCCGTCGTCGACGAACAGTTCGCGCGGATCGACGTGGACGGACGGGTAGCGCTTGGCCAGCGTCGGCGCGTACATCCAGTGCGTCGTCGCGGGCCGGCCGTCCAGCAGACCGGCGGCCGCGAGCACGAAGGCCCCGGTGCACAGTCCGACGATCCGGGCCCCCTCCTCGTGCGCCAGACGCAGTGCGTCGAGCGCCTCCGGAGGCGGCGGTGAAGTGATGGAGCGCCAGGCGGGAACGACGACCGTGCCTGCCCGGGCGATCGCCTCCAACCCGTACGGCGCGGTCAGTTCGAGTCCGCCGGTGGTCCTGAGCGGACCGTCCTCACCGGCGCACACGAGCAGTCGGTAGCGTGGAACTCCCGCGTCCTGCCGGTCAATGCCGAACACGGATAGTGGAATGGAGCTCTCGAAGATCGGTCCGCCGCTGAAGAGCAGCACCGCGACGATCTCCCTGCGGCGACGCCCCGCGAGCTTCCTGCCGGCGTCTGCGACGACGGCGGTGGAATCCTGGCTCATGGCGCTAAGCCCCCCTTGGGTGTCGCGACTCCTTGGTCTGGTCGCACCTGCACGTTTCCCCTCGGCCTTGCACGTGGATCCCCCGCCGTAAATACATGATCGAATCTACTGCGTCCCGTGGTGTCGGCGTGACAAGTTCAGCACGCAGCGCTATGTCGACTTCTCAACTTGGCGAAAAGCATTCGATCAGGAAGGGTTCCACTCCGCTACCCGGGTGGGAAGCGCGCATCAGGGCTGTGGCTAGTACCAGTAGGGCCAAAACGCCCCCCGGCCAATGTCGTCGCTGGTGGTGGGCGGGTCGGGCGGACATTCCGGCAAGGGGGGCAACCTGCCAGGAAGTTGGCTGAAAATATGCGGGTGTGGGTGTGCGAATGAGTCAGTCGTGCGGGGAGGCGGAGTCGGAGGTACGGCAGCCCCGGCGGCCTGCGGGGCCGCCGCGCGAGTGCCGGCGGCGGTGCGCCGACGGAAGCCGCTCCTCCGCCCGGACCCGGGCCGCGGTCCGCTCCGAGTGCCGCAGCAGGACCAGGCAGGCGGCCGTGACGACGAACAGGCCGAGCGTGGCGACTGCCGCCCCGCCGAAGGAGGTTCCGTAGACGACGAGGACCACCGGGACGAGCAGGCAGCTGAAGGCGGCCCAGCGCACGACGTCACCCGCGGGGTCGTCATGGGGGCGCCCGGAAGACTGCACGGACGGGTGAAGCGGTGGGCGGGAAGAAGCGGTGAAGTGCGGGCTCGGGTCGGGGAAGTGGACGGACTGGGTCGGCTGAGCTGGCTGGACGGGGTGAACCGGATGGCCGGGCACGGCGTACTCCCTGCGGGCTCTTCCTGGACGGTCGGACGCATGTCCAACGCCGCCCGGCGGGGCTCGGTCACTGTGCGCACGGGTGGCAACTCCCCGTCTCGTCACTGGCTGTAGGGGACAGCGGCCATTGCCAAGGCGCGCTCGCTCCGGCATGCTCCCTGGGACGCTCTCCAAGTGCGGCAAGCCCTGTGCAGGACAGGAGTGTCGCCGTACCCTGGTGGGTATGGGCTTGGGAAGATGCTTCCCGGACAGAGCTCCGTCACACTGCGTCGCCGATATCGCCCCTGTTGCTTCCTCCAAGGACCTCTTCGCCGAGACACCCATGGCCGGTCACGAATTCTCCGAACCCGCGGACCGCAAGCGCAAACGGCTCGCCGACCCCGCGTCGGCCGCCGAGCTGCGCGCGGTGGAACAGACACGCTCACCCTGCGACCCGGCCTTCCGGCACGGTGTCGTTGTGGGATTCGACGGATCGACGTCCAGTGAGCGCGCGCTCGCGTACGCGATCGGTATGGCCCGCCGCTCCGGATCGGGTCTGATCATCGTCCATGTCGCCAACCGGCTGCCCACCACCGTGTGGGCCGGCTGTGAGCCGCCCGTCTTCGTGGACGTGCCGGACCACCGCACCGAGGTGCTGGGCCTGGAGCTCGCCTGCGCCGACTACCTGGCCGAAGTGCCGTGGATCCTGGTCGAGCGCGGCGGTGACATCTGCCATGAGCTGGAGGAGGTCGGCCGGGAGTATTCGGCCGACGCGATCGTGGTCGGCTCCACGCACGGGATCGTGGGCCGGATCTTCGGCTCGGTGGCCGGTCGGCTCGCCAAGCGCGCACAGCGACCGGTTGTTGTCATTCCGTGACCGGGTGTTAAGTCGATTGTGCGGTTGTGCCCTCGTGTAAAGGGTAGATAAATGCTGCTGGGACGCAGTAAACAACTGCAGATCGAAGGGAGCCCGCCGTGGACAATGGTGTCTCTGCGGGAAGCACGGCCTCGACTTCGACCCTCGGGAACATCGCCCTGGGTCTCACCCTTCTCGCATTCGGTATCGGCCACACCGGCGTGATCGACGGCGTGTCCGCTGCCAGCTCCGTGTCGCTCGCCACCTACGTCGGCGGTCTGGCCCTGTTCGTGCTCGGACTCCTGGAGTTCCGCGGCGGCAACGGCTTCAACGGCACGGCGTTCGCGGGCCTCGGAGCCTTCTGGTTCACCTGGGCCGCGGGAGCCGACGGAAAGGTTTCGGCAGACGCCGCCGGAACGTTCCTCGTCCTGTTCGCCCTCCTCGGCATCACCCTCACCGTGGGTGCCGCGAGCGGCCTCTTCGGACAGGGCGTGTACGGCCTGTTCACCCTCTCCCTGCTGCTCCTGGCGATAGGTGCCTTCGCCGACAACAGCATGCTGGCCAAGGTGGCGGGCTGGGCGGCCGCGGTCGGCGGACTGCTGGCCTGGTACGGGGCCACCGCGGCCCTGGCGCACTGGCCGATGGCCTTCGGCAAGGCCGGGCGCAGCGGCGCGGTCGCGGCGAGCTGAGCACGAAACGCAAGAGCCCCCGTGCGCGGTGCGCACGGGGGCTCTCGTGTGTCCGGTGACAGCCCGGGGCTGCTACTCGACGGTGACCGACTTCGCCAGGTTGCGCGGCTTGTCGATGTCCCGGCCCATGGCCAGGGCCGTGTGGTACGCCAGCAGCTGGAGCGGGATGCCCATGAGGATCGGGTCCAGCTCGTCCTCGTTCTTCGGGACCACGATGGTGTGGTCCGCCTTCTCCTGCTCGCGGTGGGCGACGGCGAGGATCCGGCCGCTGCGGGCCTTGATCTCCTCCAGCGCCGCGCGGTTCTTCTCCAGCAGGTCGTCGTCCGGGACGATCGCGACGGTCGGCAGCGAGGGCTCGATCAGGGCCAGCGGGCCGTGCTTGAGCTCGGAGGCCGGGTAGGCCTCGGCGTGGATGTAGGAGATCTCCTTCAGCTTGAGGGAGGCCTCCAGCGCCACGGGGTAGCCGCGGACCCGGCCGATGAACATCATCGACTTGGCCTCGGCGAACTCGGCCGCGAGCTTCTTGATGTCCTCTTCGCCGTCGAGGATCTCCTGGATCTGCGCGGGCAGCTTGCGCAGGCCCTCGATGATCCGCTTGCCGTCGGTGACCGAGAGGTCCCGGATGCGGCCCAGGTGCACGGCGAGCAGCGCGAAGGCCACGACCGTGTTGGTGAAGCACTTGGTGGAGACGACGCAGACCTCGGGGCCGGCGTGCACGTACACGCCGCCGTCGGCCTCGCGGGCGATCGCGGAGCCGACCACGTTGACGACGCCGAGGACGCGGGCGCCCTTGCGCTTGAGCTCCTGCACGGCCGCGAGCACGTCGTAGGTCTCACCCGACTGGGAGACCGCGATGTAGAGGGTGTCGGGGTCCACGACCGGGTTGCGGTAGCGGAACTCCGAGGCCGGCTCGGCGTCCGCGGGGATGCGGGCCATGCCCTCGATGAGGCCGGCGCCGATCAGGCCCGCGTGGTACGAGGTGCCGCAGCCGAGGATCTTGACCCGGCGGATGCCGCGCGCCTCGCGCGGGTCCAGGTTCAGGCCGCCCAGGTGGACCGTGTTGAAGCGGTCGTCGATCCGGCCGCGCAGCACGCGGTCGACCGCGTCGGGCTGCTCGGAGATCTCCTTGTGCATGTAGGTGTCGTGGCCGCCCATGTCGAAGGAGGCGGCCTCCCACTCCACGGTCTCCGGGGTGGCGTTCGTCGACGTGCCGCTCGTGGTGTACGTGCGGAAGTCGTCGGCCTTGAGGGTGGCCATCTCGCCGTCGTTCAGGGTGACGACCTGGCGGGTGTGGGCGATCAGCGCGGCGACGTCGGAGGCGACGAGCATCTCCTTCTCGCCGATGCCGAGGATGACCGGCGAGCCGTTGCGGGCGACGACGATGCGGTCGGTGAAGTCGGCGTGCATCACGGCGATGCCGTACGTGCCGTCGATCGCCTTGACCGCCTCGCGGACCTTCTCCTCCAGGGTGTCGGCCTGGGAGCGGGCGATCAGGTGGGTGATGACCTCGGTGTCGGTCTCGGAGGCGAAGACGACGCCTTCGGCCTCCAGCTTGACGCGGAGCTCGGCGGCGTTGTCGACGATGCCGTTGTGGACGACGGCGACCTTGTTCTCCGGGTCCAGGTGCGGGTGGGAGTTGACGTCGCTCGGTGCGCCGTGCGTGGCCCAGCGGGTGTGGGCGATGCCGGTGGTGCCGGCGAAGCGCTTCGGGACCCGGGCCTCCAGGTCGCGGACGCGGCCCTTGGCCTTGACCATCTTGAGCGCGCCGGCCTTCGGGCTGTTCACGACGATGCCCGCGGAGTCGTACCCGCGGTACTCCAGCCGTGCCAGGCCCTCCAGCAGCAGCGGTGCCACGTCACGCTTTCCGATGTAACCGACGATTCCGCACATACGGTCTTACCCCTCCTGAAGTTCGGTTCGTTACCCGTCATCCGCCCGCGGCCGCTCCTGCGGCGGCCGGTCAGCCGTAGACGATGCGGCGCAGCTGCCGGAGCGAGAGCTCCGGAGGCGCCACCGCGCGGTGCGGCAGCTCGGCCGCGATCCGCTCGAAGATCTCCGCGTTCACGGCTCCGCCGGCCTGCAGTTCGCGGTGGCGGCGGCGGACGAAGTCCTCCGTCGTCTCGTCGAAGTAGGCGAGCACGTCGAGGACCACCCGGGCCGCTTCGCCCCGCTGCAGCGAGGTGCTGCGCACCAGGTGTTCGACGAGATCGTCATAGGACGGGCGGCGGTCGAGCACCCGTAGATACTGACGTCTCCAGCCGTCCAACGCAAAGATCCTGCCCGATTCCGGGCAGGATCTCTCTGGTCTGGACCAGCGGAATGGATGCATCCGGTCAGAATCTGCGCAAAACGGACTGCTTCGCTGCGGCGAACTCGTCGGCCGTGAGGACTCCCGTCTGGTGCAGCTCCCCCAGCTCCCGCAGCCGCCGCAGCAGGGCGTCGTGGTCCTCCGCCGCGCCGCCGGCCGGCGCGGCGAGCTCCTTCGGCGGGGCGTCCTCGAGGGCCCGCTCCTGCGCCGGCGCGGCCGGGTGCGGCAGCCGCAGCGCCACCGCCGCGGCGACCAGCGCCATCAGCGGGTCCTTCTTGAAGCCGAACAGCTCCACCGTGTAGGGGTCGTACTTGGGCGCGGCGGGCTGCGCGGCGCCGGTCAGGCTGAAGCGGAGCCAGCCGTTCTCCAGCCCCTTCGCCGGGGCCCACTCCACCGTCCGCAGATCCGTCACCCGGAACTCGCGCGGCCCCCCGGAGCGCTTGGCCTCCTCGGTCGTCCAGTTCCACTCCAGCGCGATCCGGTCGCCGTCGAAGGTGACGGTCCCGTCGCCCGCGCCCACCGCCATCGGCACGGCGGGGCCGGGCAGCAGGTAGGTCTCCGAGGGACCGGGATCCACCTGCTCCAGCAGCAGCGCGTTGCGCACCGCGTCCACGAAGTACTCCGCGACCCCCGTGCGGTCCGGCTCCACGCTCAGCCGGTACGGATCGGAGGCCTCCGGCAGCCGACCGCCCGTCACCTGCGTCAGCGGGTCGGCCCCCTCGCGCAGCCGGAGCCGCAGCCGCCCGGCCTTGCGGCCCGGCTCGTAACTGACCCCCGCGAGCGCGCGCAACGGCACGACCACCTCGCCCAGGGTCTGCCGCAGCAGACCCACCCCCTTGTCGCGGCCGGGCACGATGCGCACCGCGTCGCCGTCGAACGTCCAGGTTCCGTCCTTCTGGATGATTTCCGCCATTCGGCGATTCTCCCACCGCACGCGACGGGCCAGTTGGCCTATACCTGGGCACATGAGAGTCCTGCGACGCGCGCTCGGCACCCTCCTCGTCCTCGGTGCCGTCTCCTGCACCGCCGCCCACGGCGACGACGCGAGCGCCGGTGACGACCCGCCCGCGGCCCTCGCCCCCTTCGAACGGCTCCTGCCGGCGCCGGTCTCCGCGCGGGCCGCGGGCCCCGGCTACTCCTTCGGGCCGGGCACGGTCGTGCGTACGGGGCCGGGCGCGGGCGAGGAGGTCCGCCGGGTCGGCGAGCTCCTCGCGGAGCAGCTGCGCGGCCCGAGCGGGCTGCCGCTGCCGGTGGTCGAGGGGGTGCGGGGGGACGGGATCCGGCTCAGGATCGACGCGGGGGCCGAGGGGGGCGGGGAGGAGGGGTACCGGCTGACGTCCGGGCCGAGCGGGGTCGACCTCGTCGCGCGGACCCCGGCCGGCCTCTTCCGCGCGGGGCAGACCCTGCGCCAGCTGGTGCCCGTGGCCGGGCCCGGGACGGTACCGGGCGGCACGGTCACCGACCGGCCGCGCTTCGCCTACCGGGGGGCCATGGTCGACATCGCACGGCACTTCTTCACGGTGGAACAGGTGAAGCGGTACGTGGACCAGCTCGCCCAGTACAAGATCAACACGCTCCACCTGCACCTCACCGACGACCAGGGGTGGCGCCTGGCGATCGACTCCTGGCCGCGCCTGGCGCAGTACGGGGGTGCCGGCGAGGTCGGCGGCGGGCCCGGCGGCCACTGGACGAAGGACGAGTACCGCGAGCTGGTCGCGTACGCGGGCGAGCGGTACGTGGACGTGGTACCCGAGATCGACATGCCGGGGCACACCAACGCGGCGCTCGCCTCCTACGCCGAGCTGAACTGCGACGGGAAGGCGCCGCCCCGGTACACCGGGATCAAGGTCGGCTTCAGCTCGCTGTGCGTGGCGAAGGAGCGGACGTACGAGTTCGTCGACGAGGTGCTCGGCGAGCTGGCGGAGCTCACGCCCGGCCGCTACCTGCACATCGGCGGCGACGAGGCGCACGCGACGCCGGCGGCGGACTACGCCGCCTTCATGGACCGGGCGCAGGAGGTGGTGGGCCGCCACGGGAAGACGGTGGTGGCCTGGCACCAGCTGGCGTCGGCGCGGCCGGCGGCGGGCGCGGTCCTGCAGTACTGGGGCCACGACAAGACCTCGGCCGCGGACCGGTCGGCGGTGGCGGCGGCCGCGAAGGCCGGGCACCCGCTGATCCTGTCCCCGGCGGACCGGGTGTACCTGGACATGAAGTACGAGGCGGCGACGAAGCCGGGGCTGTCGTGGGCGGGCCACGTCCCCGTGGCGCGGTCGTACTCCTGGAACCCGGGGGCCTATCTGGCCGGGGTGCCGGAGTCCGCGGTGCTCGGGGTGGAGGCCCCGCTGTGGACGGAGAACGTCGCGACGCGGGCCGAGTGGGAGCTGATGGCGTTCCCGCGGGTGCTGGGCCTGGCGGAGCTGGGCTGGTCCCCGGCGGCCGCCCTCGACTGGACCGCGTACGGCCGACGCCTCGCCGCACAGGCCCCCCGCCTGGACGCCCAGGGCATCGGCTACTTCCGGGCCCCTGACGTCCCGTGGGCGCGCTGACCGGGAGGCCGTCGCCCGGACATGGCGAGGGCGTGACCGCGAACAGGGCCATCTGACTTCGCGGTCACGCCGTCACGCTGTCGCGGCGGGGGGAGGTGTCGAGGGACCGTATCGACATCTCCCCCCGCCCCATGTTTCACCGCCGGGCGAAGGCCGCGACGGGGTTCTTGAGGTTGCCGATCAGCTGGAGCGCGGCCGACGGGTCGGAGAGGTCGACCATCTGCTTGTTGTTGCGCAGCTGGAGGCGGTTGAGGCAGGACAGCTGGAACTCCTCCGCGAAGAAGTCGTAGCGCTCGAACTTCTCCGTGAGGGCCGGCATGGAGTCCTGGTAGTCGTGGGCGCAGTCGGCCACGGCCTGCCAGAAGGTGTCCTCGGTGCAGATGCCCTCCGTGACGAGGATGGAGGACAGGAAGCGGAAGAAGCAGTCGAAGACGTCCGTGAAGATCGACAGCAGCTTCATGTCCTCGGGGACGTCCGCGCGGATCCGCTCGACCGCGGGCGGCAGCACCGCGTCCGCGTCCATGATGACGATCTCCTCGGCGATGTCCTTGAAGATCGCACGCTGGACGACGCCGTCCTTGATGACCAGGATGGTGTTCTCGCCGTGCGGCATGTACGCGAGGTCGTACTGGTAGAAGCAGTGCACCAGTGGCAGCAGGTAGGCGCGCAGGTAGGGCTTCAGCCACTCGGCCGGGGTGAGGCCGGACTCCTCGATCAGGGCGCCGACGAACGACTTGCCCTCGGCGTCCACGTGGAGGAGCGAGGCCATGGTGGCCAGGCGCTCGCCGTCCCCGAGGGAGTTCACCGGGGACTCGCGCCACAGGGCCGCCAGCATCTTGCGGTACGGCGAGTAGCGGTCGGTGGCGCGCTCGTACTGCAGGTGCCGGTAGCCGATGGCCGCGCGCTCGCGGATGATCGAGAAGTCGACGGACTGCAGGACCTCGTCGGACTCGATCAGCTGGTGCAGCCAGTCGTTGATGGCGGGGGTGGCCTCCATGTAGGCGGCCGAGAGGCCCCGCATGAAGCCCATGTTCAGGACGGAGATGGCCGTCTTGACGTAGTGCTTCGTCGGGGTGGTGGTGTTGAAGAACGTACGGATCGACTGCTGCGGGAGGTAGGCGTCCTCGCCCTCGCCGAGCAGCACCAGGCGGCGGCCCGCGATCTCCGCGGCGAAGGTGACCGTGGTCTTGTTCCACCACTGCCAGGGGTGGACCGGGAAGAGCAGGTAGTCCGCCGGGTCCAGGTCCAGGGTGCGCAGTTTCGCGGCGAACAGGTCGACCGCCGCGTCGCCCAGCTCGGCGCGCATGAAGCTGTCGTGCTCCAGGCCGGCGCCCGCCGTGAAGGTGGCGACGTCCTTGTGCGCGGCCGCCCAGATCAGGTGGACCGGGCTCGCGGCCTCCGGGGCGTACGCGTGGTACTCGTGCACGCCGAAGCCGAGTCGGCCGTTGTTGGCGACGAAGCAGGGGTGGCCCTCGGTCATGCCGGTCTCGATGTCCTGGAAGGAGGACTTCGCCAGCACGTCGGCGGGGATCTGCGGCTTGGTGTACTTGAAGGCCGAACCGGCCAGGGTGGAGGAGATCTCCTCCAGGTAGACCGGCAGGACCTCCGCGCTCAGCCCCAGGGTCTGCTGGAACTCGATGTGGAAGTCGAGGGCGTCCAGCGGCAGGGACTGCCCGTCCCGCAGCCGGGTGATGGTGACCTCGTCCACCGACCAGTGGTCCAGGACCTGGCGGGCGGCGTCGAAGCGGTACTCCACCGTGCCGTCGTCGGAGACGACCGAGTAGCGGTCGCCGCCGAGGGAGACGGGGGTCAGCAGGCGCTCGTGCGCGAACTCGGCGATGGCCTTGCGGACCAGGGCGCGGTTGGCGCGGTCCCACAGCTCGGGGGAGAGGTGGGAGACGGCGTCGGAGAGGCTCATATCGACACCCCCTGGGCGATGCCGGTGGCGGCCTCGAACTGCTCGCGGGTGCAGAAGCTCAGCAGCGCTTCCTTCTCCGGCTTGGTGACCTGGCGCTCCGGCAGGAAGCCGACGGCCTCGTTGAGGGCGTGCACGGCGGTGTTGGCGACGTCCGGCTCGACCACGACGCGGACGGTGGCCGGGTCGGCGAAGATCGCGGCCATGACGGTCGTGATGACCGCGCGGGTGAACCCGTGCAGCGGCTGGTCGCTGGGCGCGACCAGGAAGTGCATGCCGACGTCGCCGGGCTGGGCGTCGTACAGGCCGACCAGCTCCAGCTCGCTCGGGTCGTAGGTCTCCATCAGGAAGGCCGGGCGGCCCTCGTGCAGGCCGATGTAGGCCTGGTGGTGCTCGTGGGCCGTGATGCGCATGTACTCGCGCTCGACGTCCGGCAGCGAGGCGTCCTGCATCATCCAGAACGAGGCCTTGGGGTGCGTGACCCAGCCGTGGAGCAGCTCCGCGTCGGCGAAGGGGTCCAGCGGGCGGATCGCGAAGTCCCCGAGGACCGAGTCCGTCCGGGAGTAGAGGGTGTCGGTGGTGCTCATGCGTGGGTGCCTTCCGGGGCGGCGAACTGCTGGAACGCGATGGACTTCTCGACCTTGTAGTACTCGCGGCCGAGCAGCTCACTGACGATGTACGCGTTGCGGTACGCGGCCATGCCCAGGTCGGGGGAGGTCAGGGAGTGGTTGTGGGTGGTGCCGTTCTGGAGGTACACCCCGCGGCCCGTGGTGTCGACGCTGTAGTTGCGGGCGGCGTCGAGGCGGCCGCGGCCGTCGAAGTTGAGGCGGTCGCGCACCGGGTCGAGGAAGTCCGGGGTCCGGTACTTGTAGCCGGTGGCCAGGACCAGGCCCTCGGTGGTGAGGGAGAAGTCCCGCTCCTGCTCCTCCTGGCGCAGCCCCAGGGTGTAGGTGCCCGTGGTGGTGTCGTACGCCGTGCTGTTCAGCGAGGTGTTGGTCAGCAGGGTCGTCGGCACGGCGCCCGGCATGGAGATCCTCTTCTGGTAGAGCAGGTCGAAGATGGCGTTGATCAGGTCGCCGTCGATGCCCTTGAAGAGGTTCTTCTGCTGGGTCTCCAGCCGGTAGCGGGTGTCCTCCGGGAGGGCGTGGAAGTAGTCCACGTACTCGGGGGAGGTCATCTCCAGCGTCAGCTTCGTGTACTCCAGCGGGAAGAAGCGCGGGGAGCGCGTGACCCAGTTGAGCTGGTAGCCGTACACGTCGATCTCGGCGAGGAGGTCGTAGTAGAGCTCCGCGGCGCTCTGGCCGGAGCCGATCAGGGTGATGGACTTCTTCTTCTGCAGCTCCGCCTTGTTCGGCATGTAGGCGGAGTTGTGCAGGAAGTCGCCGCCGAGGCCGGCGCAGGCCTCCGGGACGTGCGGCGAGGTGCCGGTGCCCAGGACCAGGCGGCGGGCGCGGTGGGTCTCGCCCTTGTCGGTGCGGACCTCGTAGACGCCGGCCCGCTCGTCGTAGGTGACCTCGGTGACGGAGGTCGAGTACAGGACGTTGTCGAGGCGGTCGGCGGCCCAGCGGCAGTAGTCGTTGTACTCGGCGCGCAGCGGGTAGAAGTTCTCCCGGATGTAGAAGGAGTACAGCCGGTCCTGGTCCTTCAGGTAGTTCAGGAAGGAGAACGGCGACGTCGGGTCGGCGAGGGTGACCAGGTCCGACATGAAGGGCGTCTGCAGGTGTGCGCCGTCCAGGAACATCCCCGCGTGCCACTCGAAGTGCGGCTTCGACTCGATGAACAGGCCGCTCAGCTCGTCGATCGGCGCGGTCAGGCACGCCAGTCCCAGGTTGAAGGGACCGAGGCCGATGCCGATGAAGTCGTGGGGCTCAGTGGTGGACGGCAAGGGATTCTCCCAGGAACTGCTCGGCGTGTGCGGCGAGGAGGTCGAGGACGGCAGCGATGTCGGCCGTCGTGGTCTGCGGGTTGAGGAGGGTGAACTTCAGGTACTGCTTACCGTCCACCTTGGTGCCGGCGACGACGGCCTCGCCGGAGGCGAAGAGCGCCTTGCGGGCGTGGAGCTGGGCCTCGTCGAGGAGTTCCGCGGGGACGTCGCCGCCGGGCAGGAAGCGGAAGACGAGGGTGGAGATCTGCGGCTCGACGACGACCTCGAAGCGCGGGTCCGCCGTGATCACGCCGTAGCCGGCGGCCGCGAGGTCGATGACCTCGTCGAAGAGCGAGCCGATGCCGTCGGCGCCCATGATGCGCAGCGTCATCCAGAGCTTGAGGGCGTCGAACCGGCGCGTGGTCTGGATGGACTTGTCGACCTGGTTCGGGATCCGCTCCTCGGCCATGCGCCGCGGGTTGAGGTAGTCCGCGTGGTACGTGGCGTGCTTGAGGGTGTCGCGGTCGCGGACCAGCATCGCGCTGGAGCTCACGGGCTGGAAGAACGACTTGTGGTAGTCGACCGTGACCGAGTCGGCGTGCTCGATGCCGTCGAGGAGGTGCCGGCGGGTGGGGGAGACCAGCAGTCCGCAGCCGTAGGCGGCGTCCACGTGCATCCACGCGGAGTGCTCGGCGGTCAGGCGGGCGATCTCGGGGAGCGGGTCGATGGACCCGAAGTCGGTGGTGCCGGCGGTGGCGACGACGGCCATGGGGAAGAGGCCCTCGGCGGCGCAGTTCTCCAGCTCCAGCGCGAGGAGGGAGGTGTCCATCCGCCGGTTGCGGTCCACGGGCACGGAGATGACGGCCTCGTAGCCCAGGCCGAGCATGGCGGCCGACTTCTGCACGCTGAAGTGGCTGGCCTCGGACGTGAAGATGCGCAGCTTCGGGAGGAGTTCGGCCTTGGTCAGGCCGATCCCGGCGTCCATGGCGCGCTTCATGACGATGCGGCAGGCCTCGTCGCGGGCCAGCAGCAGGGCGTGGAAGTTGGACTGGCTGCCACCGGAGGTGAAGATGCCGTCCGCCTTCTCGCCGAGGCCGATGCGGCGCGTGGTCCAGTCGATGAGGCGGCGCTCGATGAGCGTGCCGCCGATGGACTGGTCCCAGGTGTCGAGGGAGGAGTTGACGGCGGCCATGACGGCCTCGCCGACCACCGCGGGGATGACGACCGGGCAGTTGAGGTGGCCCAGGTAGCGCGGGTGGTGGAAGTAGACGGCGTCGCGGAGGTAGACGTCCTCCAGCTCGGCGAGCGCGGCGGAGGAGTCGCCGAGCGGGGTGTCGAGGTCGATCCCGTTGATGACCGGGGCGAGTTCGTCGACGGATATACCGGTGTGGGGCCGTTCGGTGGTGGCGAGCTTGGCGGCGACGCGGTCGACGCCCTCGGTGACAGAACGACGGTAGATATCCGCGGTCGTCTCGTTCAGCAGATGCTGGCGCATCAACTTTCCTCCGGGCAGGGGGGGAGAAGGGGAGGGTGGGGTGTGTGATGTTTAGGTTAGCCTAACCTAAGCGGAATGGCCAAATGAAGATGGACCCTGGGTTCGACCAGGGCCCATCTCGAACTGCTGTGGAGGGAAGCGGAGCTGACTACAGCTCGGACGCGGGGTCCTCGCTGGGAGCCTTGCCCGCGTACGCCTCGGCGAGGAGCTGCTCCTCGCTCGCGCCGAGCCGCCAGTAGCCGGTGAAGCGCACCGAGCGGCGGTCGACGGATCGTTCCTGCACGAAGTGGCGGCGTACCGCGCGAACGGTGCCGGCCTCGCCGGCCAGCCACACGTACGGGGCCTCGGCGACCGGCGGCTGCGCCGAGCGGAGCGCGTCCAGCACCCGCCCGGTCCGCTCCCTGCCGTCGCCCTCGCGCACGATCCACGTGATGTCCGCGTCGGCGAGCGTGCCGAGTTCGAGCCGGTCGTCCTCGTGCGGGACCTCGAACCAGGCCCGGACCCGGGTGCCCGCCGGCAGCCGGTCCAGGATCGCGGCCGCGGCCGGCAGGGCGGTCTCGTCCGCGTACATCCAGACCGCGTCGGCGCCGGCCGGGGCCTGGAAGCGTACGGACTTGTTCTCGGCGACGGCCGGGCCGATCGCCAGGATCCGGCGGCCGGCGCTCGCGCGCCCGGCCCAGTGGGAGGCGGGGGACGAGTCCCCGTGCAGGACGAAGTCGATGTCGACCTCGACCGCGCCCGCGTCGTCACGGCGCTGCTCGCGCACGGTGTAGGAGCGCATCACCGGCCGCTCCTCGTCCGGCATGCCGCGCCACGCGGCGAACCAGGTGTCCTCGTCCGTGGACGGGAGCACGGTGTGCTCCTGGCCGGACGGGGGCAGGAAGAGCGACAGGCTCTGGTCGAAGCCGCCCGAACGGAAGCCCGCGAGGGACTCCCCGCCGAACGTGACCCGCAGGAACGAGTGGCCCAGGCGGCGCGTGCGGAGCACTTCGAGCGTGAAGAAGCGGAAGTGCGCCACGGCCGGGGCGTCGGACGCGGTGGCGGTCATGCGAAGGTCCCCCTGGGAGTCGGTACGGCCTCGGACGTGCCCAGGGCGTGTCCGCGCGGACACGCCCTGGAGGCGGGCGCCCGGGGTCACCGGGCGCCGCGCGTGGGTCAGGCGACCTTCTTGGCGTTCTGGAGGGCCTTCGCGAGGTCCTCGAGGATCTGCGCGCACTTGTCGTACGAGAAGATCGGCTCGGTGGTGCGCGGGGCGACCTGGCCGGCCTTCACGGCGGGCATCTCGGCCCAGGTGGCCTTGGCCTTCAGCTCCTCCGGCTGCAGGGTGCCGGTGCGGTTGTCGAGCAGGACGAGGTCGGCCTTGTACTTGCCGGCGTTCTCCCAGCTCAGGCTCTCGAAGAAGCCGCCCTCGTCGAGCTTGTCCGGGGTGATGAACTCGACGCCCAGGGTCTTGAAGTACTTCAGGTCGGCCGAGGTGTCCGGGGTGGAGGCGTAGAACAGGTCGGCGGAGCCGGAGCCGACCAGGACCTTGATGCCCGGGTTGGCCTTGGTGGCCTCGCGGACCTTGGCGGCCGCGGCCTCGAAGCGGGCCTTGCCGTCGACGGCGGCCTTGGCGTTCATGTCGGCGCCCAGCGACTTGGCGAGGTCCGCGGTGCGCTCCAGGGCCTTGTCCATGGAGACGTTGCCGCCGACGCCGATCGCGGCGGCCGGGGCCACCTTCAGGATCTTGTCCTTGGAGGCCTCGGGCACGTACCAGTACGAGCCGTCCCAGGTGTTGGTGACGAGCAGGTCGGGCTGGAGGGCGGCGTACTTCTCGACGTTGAACTCGTCGTAGACGTTGCCGAGGATCTCGACCTTGGAGATGTCCATCGAGCCGGCCTGGACATCGGGCTTGCCGTCGGCCGTCTTGGTCGGGCCGAAGACGCCCTTGACCGGGACGCCGTAGTCGTACAGCGCGGCGGCGGTGCCGGTGAAGGCGACGATGTTCTTCGGCGTGGACTTGGTGCTGACGTCCTTGCCGAGGTCGTCCTTGAAGGTCCAGGGACCGGAGGACGCGGCGGCGGTGCTGCCCTTGTCGCCGTCACCCTTCGCCGTGTCGGTGCCGCCGCACGCGGCGAGCGTGGCGACGAGACCGAGGGCGCCGCCCGCGGCGATGAAGCCGCGACGGGTGAAGGAGGAGCTGCGGGACTTGGGCATAATCGATGTCCGTTTTCGTGCGTACCGGGGCGGCCACCAGCGTGCCGTTCGTGGGGAAGGTTAGCCTAACCTTGGCCGAAAACGGTAAGGGGGCCCTTAGTTTTTTCGGGCCCCCTCCCATCACCCGCGCTCGCGCGGGCCTTTGGGCTAGCCGGCGAAGCCCAGCTCGCGGGCGATCAGCATGCGCTGGACCTCGCTGGTGCCCTCGCCGATCTCCAGGATCTTGGAGTCGCGCCACATTCGCGCCACCGGGTACTCGTTCATGAAACCGTACCCACCGTGGATCTGCGTCGCGTCACGGGCGTTGTCCACGGCCACCGTGGAGGAGTACAGCTTCGCGATCGCCGCCTCCTTCTTGAACGGCTCGCCGGCCACCAGCCGGGAGGCCGCGTCGCGCCAGCCGATGCGGGCCATGTGGGCGCGCATCTCCATGTCCGCCAGCTTGAACTGGATGGCCTGGTTGTCGCCGATCGCCTTGCCGAAGGCGTGACGCTCCCTGGCGTACTTCACCGACTCGTCCACACAGCCCTGCGCGAGGCCCGTGGCGAGCGCGGAGATGGCGATCCGGCCCTCGTCGAGGATCCGCAGGAACTGGGCGTAGCCGCGGCCCTCGTCGCCCACCAGGTTGGCCAGGGGGACCCGTACGCCGTCGAAGGACAGCTCACGGGTGTCCGAGGAGTTCCAACCCACCTTGGAGTAGGGGGCGGCCACCGTGAAGCCCGGCGTGCCGGACGGGACGATGATCGAGGAGATCTCCGGGCGGCCGTCCGCCTTGCGGCCCGTCACGGCCGTGACGGTGACCAGGCCGGTGATGTCCGTACCGGAGTTGGTGATGAAGCACTTCGAGCCGTTGATGACCCACTCGTCGCCGTCCTTGACGGCGGTCGTACGCGTGCCGCCGGCGTCCGAGCCCGCGCCGGGCTCGGTCAGTCCGAAGGCGCCCAGCACCTCGCCGGAGCACAGCTTCGGCAGCCACTCGCGCTTCTGCTCCTCGGTGCCGAAGAGGTAGAGGGGCATGGCGCCGAGGGAGACACCGGCCTCCAGGGTGATGGCGACCGAGGAGTCGACGCGGGCCAGCTCCTCCAGGGCGATGCCCAGGGCGAGGTAGTCCCCGCCCATGCCGCCGTACTCCTCCGGGAAGGGCAGGCCGAACAGGCCCATGCGGCCCATCTCGGCGACGATCTCGTAGGGGAACTCGTGCCGCTCGTACAGGTCGCCGATCTTCGGGGCCACGACGTCGTGGGCGAACGCTTCGACGGTGCGGCGGAGTTCCTCGTGCTCAGGGGTGAGCCGGTGGTCGAGGGACATGGTGTGACTACTCCTTGTGGGAGAGGGCGCGGACGGTACGGGAGGGGCTGGGGCGTCCCAGCTGTTCGGCCATCCACACGCTCGTGGCGGTGAGGGCGGCCAGATCGACCCCGGTCTCGATGCCGAGACCGTCGAGCATCCACACCAGGTCCTCGGTGGCGAGGTTGCCCGTGGCGCTCTTCGCGTACGGGCATCCGCCGAGGCCGCCCGCGGAGGCGTCGACGGTGGTCACGCCGTGCTGGAGCGCGGCGAGGGTGTTGGACAGGGCCTGGCCGTAGGTGTCGTGGAAGTGCACGCCGATGCGGTCGGTGGGGACACCGGCCTCGTTCAGCGCGGAGAGCAGGGCCTGGACATGGCCCGGGGTGGCGACGCCGATCGTGTCGCCGAGGCTCAGCTCGTCGCAGCCGAGGTCGAGCAGGGCCTTGGCCACGGAGACGACCTGGTGGACCGGGACGGCGCCCTCCCAGGGGTCGCCGAAGCACATGGACAGATAGCCGCGGACGTGCGCCCCGCCCTGCCTGGCACGGGCCACGACCGGCTCGAACATCGCGAGGGACTCGGCGACGGTGCGGTTGAGGTTGCGGGAGGCGAACGTCTCCGTGGCCGAGCCGAACACCGCGATCCGGGTGGCCCCGAGCGCGAGCGCGCGGTCCAGGCCGCGCTCGTTCGGCACGAGGACGGGCAGCGCGGCGTCCACGTCGGCGAGCAGCGGGAAGAGCTGCTCGGCGTCGGCCAGCTGGGGCACCCACTTGGGGTGCACGAAGCTGGTGGCCTCGATGGTGGTCAGGCCCGACGCGGCCAGGCGGCGGACGAACTCCGCCTTTACCTCCGTGGGGACGGCCGTCTTCTCGTTCTGCAGGCCGTCGCGGGCGCCGACCTCGTGGATGCGGACCCGGGCCGGCAGGCCGGGGGCCGGGACAGTCATGGGCAGCCCGATCACGCGCTCTCCTCCTCGTCCGGGGTGACGACGGCCAGGACCTGGTCCATGGCGACGGTGGTTCCGGGGGAGACGTCCAGCTCGGTGACCGTGCCGGCGTGCGGGGCGGAGATGACGTGCTCCATCTTCATCGCCTCGACGACCAGCAGGCTCTGACCGGCCGTCACCTTGTCGCCCACGGCCACCTTGACGACGGTGACGGTGCCGGGCATGGGGGCGGCGAGGGTCTCCGCGCCGCCGCGACCGGCCCCGCTGAGGTTCGCCGCGACGGCGTCGTGCAGCTGGACGTGCCAGGAGTCGCCGTCGCGCCCGAGCCAGGTCCCCTCCGGGGAGGTGGCGTGGCTGAAGCGGTGGGTGACGCCGTCGAGTTCGATGGTGACGGTGTCGGAGGTGCGGCTGACGATCCGGCCGCGGGCCGGTGTGCCGGGGCCCTGCCCCGGACCCCGCGCCTCGATCGCCGGCGAGGCTGAATCTGCCCCGGCGGGGTCGGAAACGAGGACCTCGGTGTCCCCGCCCAGGGGGCGGGTGCGGACCTCCACCGGCTCCTGGCCCGGGAGGCGGAAGTGGTGGAAGGTCCAGGCGGGGGTGCCGCCCAGGCGCCAGCCGTTGGCGGCGCCGAACGGATCGACCCACCCACCCGGCCTCGCCGGCGTTAGAGGCGCGGGTCCGGGCAGAGCCCGGGGGCCCTGCGCCAGCAGGGCCGCGGTGGCGTACACCTCCAGCGGGACGCCGTCGGGGAGGAGACCGGAGAGGTCGCGCTCGACCAGCCCGGTGTCCAGGTCGCCCGACACCACATCGGGGTGGGCGAGCAGCCGCCGCAGGAAGCCGGCGTTCGTCTGGACGCCCAGGATCACCGTGTCGGCCAGGGCACCGCGCAGCAGGCGCAGTGCGGTGGCGCGGTCGGGGCCGTGGACGATGACCTTCGACAGCATCGGGTCGTACGTCGAGCCCACCGGCACGCCCGCCGTCAGGCCGGAGTCCGTGCGGACCGCACCGCCCGAGGGCTCCGACAGCGCCAGGACGGTCCCGCCGGACGGCAGGAAGCCGCGTGCCGGGTCCTCCGCGCAGACGCGGGCCTCGATGGCGTGCCCGGTCAGCCGGATGTCGTCCTGGGTGACGGGCAGGGCCTCGCCGGAGGCGACCCGCAGCTGGAGCTCCACCAGGTCCAGGCCGGTGATCAGCTCCGTCACCGGGTGCTCGACCTGGAGGCGGGTGTTCATCTCCATGAAGTAGTAAGAGGACGGGTCGCCGCCCGGGACGATGAACTCCACCGTGCCCGCGCCGACGTATCCGCACGAGCGGGCCGCGTCGACCGCCGCCGCGCCCATCGCCGCGCGGGTCTTCTCGTCGAGCAGGACCGAGGGGGCCTCCTCGATGACCTTCTGGTGCCGGCGCTGGAGCGAGCACTCGCGCTCGCCCAGGTGGACCACGTTGCCGTGGGCGTCCGCCAGCACCTGGATCTCGATGTGCCGGGGCCGGTCCACCCACCGCTCGACCAGCAGGGTGTCGTCGCCGAAGGACGAGCGCGCCTCGCGGCGGGCCGCCGCGATCTCCTCGGCCAGCACCGCCTCGTCCCGTACGAGGCGCATGCCCTTGCCGCCGCCGCCCGCCGAGGGCTTCAGCAGGACCGGCATGCCGATCTCCGAGGCTGCCGCGACGAGTTCGGCGTCGGTCAGACCGCTGCCCGAGGAGCCCGGGACCACGGGCACGCCCGCCGCCTTCACGGTCTCCTTGGCGCGGATCTTGTCGCCCATGAGGGAGATGGCGGAGGCGGGCGGCCCGATGAAGGCCAGTCCGGCGTCCGTGCAGGCCTGGGCGAAGGCGGCGTTCTCCGCGAGGAAGCCGTAGCCGGGGTGGACGGCCTCGGCGCCCGTCCGCTTCGCGGCATCCAGCAGCCGCTCCACCGACAGGTAGCTCTCCGCGGCCGCCGCCGGGCCGATGCGGACGGCCGTGTCGGCCTCCCGTACGTGGCGGGCGTCCGCGTCCGCGTCGCTGAAGACGGCCACGGAGCGGATGCCGAGCTCCCGCAGGGTGCGGATGACCCGGACCGCGATCTCGCCGCGGTTCGCGACCAGAACAGTGCTGAACATCAGTGAGGTCCTCACGTCACATACGGAAGATGCCGAAGCCCGAGTCGCCCAGCGGGGCGTTCGCGCACGCGGTCAGGGCCAGTCCCAGCACCTGCCGGGTCTCCATGGGGTCGATGACCCCGTCGTCCCACAGCCGCGCCGTGGCGTAGTAGGCGTTGCCCTGCTCCTCGTACTGGGCGCGGACCGGGGCCTTGAAGGCCTCCTCGTCCTCGGCCGGCCACTCCTGGCCGGCGCCCTCGATCTGGTCGCGCTTGACCGTCGCGAGGACCGAGGCCGCCTGCTCGCCGCCCATCACGGAGATCTTGGCGTTGGGCCACATCCACAGGAAGCGGGGCGAATAGGCCCGCCCGCACATCGAGTAGTTGCCGGCGCCGTACGAGCCGCCGACCACCACCGTCAGCTTCGGGACCCGGGCGCAGGCCACGGCCGTCACCATCTTGGCGCCGTGCTTGGCGATGCCGCCCGCCTCGTAGTCGCGGCCGACCATGAAGCCGGAGATGTTCTGGAGGAAGAGCAGCGGGATGCCGCGCTGGTCGCACAGCTCGATGAAGTGGGCGCCCTTCTGGGCGGACTCGGCGAACAGGATGCCGTTGTTCGCGATGATCCCGACCGGGTGGCCGTGGATCCGGGCGAAGCCGGTGACCAGCGTCTGGCCGAACTCGGACTTGAACTCCTGGAAGCGGGAGCCGTCCGCGATCCGCGCGATGATCTCGCGGGCGTCGTAGGGGGTGCGCGAGTCGACGGGGACCGCGCCGTACAGCCCGGACGGGTCCACCTTCGGCTCCTCCGGTGCCTCGACCGACCAGGGCAGGGCCCCGCGCTCGGGCAGGGTCGCCACGATGTTCCGTACGATCCGCAGCGCGTGCGCGTCGTCCTCCGCGAGGTGGTCCGTCACGCCGGAGACGCGGGAGTGGACCTCGCCGCCGCCGAGCTCCTCGGCCGTGACCACCTCACCGGTGGCGGCCTTCACCAGCGGCGGGCCGCCGAGGAAGATCGTGCCCTGGTTGCGGACGATGACGGCCTCGTCGCTCATGGCCGGGACGTACGCGCCGCCCGCGGTGCAGGAGCCGAGGACGGCGGCGATCTGCGGGATGCCGGCGCCCGACATGCGGGCCTGGTTGTAGAAGATGCGGCCGAAGTGCTCCCGGTCGGGGAAGACCTCGTCCTGCATCGGCAGGAAGGCGCCGCCCGAGTCGACCAGGTAGAGGCAGGGGAGACGATTCTCCAGCGCCACCTCCTGGGCGCGCAGGTGCTTCTTGACGGTCATCGGGTAGTACGTGCCGCCCTTGACGGTGGCGTCGTTCGCGACGATCACGCACTCGCGTCCGCTGACCCGGCCGATGCCCGCGATGACCCCGGCGGCGGGGGCGGAGCCCCCGTACATGCCCTCGGCGGCCAGCGGCGCCAGCTCCAGGAAGGGGGAGCCCGGGTCGAGGAGGGTGTCCACGCGGTCGCGCGGGAGGAGCTTCCCGCGGGCGGTGTGGCGGGCGCGGGCCTTCTCCCCGCCGCCGAGCCGGGCCGCGTCGAGCCGGGCGCGCAGGCCCTCGGTCAGCTCGCGGTGGGCGGCCTCGTTGGTCCGCCAGGCCTCGGACGCCGGGTCCGCGGCGCTCGTCAGCACTGGTGCCTGCTGCATCGGTCGAGCTCCCTTGCTCGTTCCACTTGCTCGGTACACGTTGTTAATAAGCGTTAACGCATCTACGGCTTAGGTTAACGACCGCTAACGGCCCTGTCTAGAATGGTTTCCCATGAGCACCAGAGCGGCCGCCCCGACCCGTCGCGAGCAGATCCTCAGTGAGGCCGCCCGCCTCTTCGCCGCGCGCGGCTTCCACGGCGTAGGCGTCGACGAGATAGGGGCCGCTGTGGGCATCAGCGGCCCCGGCCTGTACCGGCACTTCGCGGGCAAGGACGCCATGCTCGCCGAGCTGCTCGTCGGCATCAGCGAACGGCTCCTCACCGGTGGCCGCCACCGGGTGGCGGAGGCGGCGGGGGACCCGTGCCGGGTCCTGTCCTCCCTCATCGACGGCCACATCGACTTCGCGCTCGACGACCGGGCGCTGATCACCGTGCACGACCGGGAGCTCGACCGGCTGCGGGAGGCCGACCGCAAGCTCGTACGGCAGCTCCAGCGCCAGTACGTGGAGCTGTGGGTGGACGTCGTACGGGAGCTGCACCCCGAGGTGGGCGAGGCGGAGGTGCGGGTCGCCGTGCACGCCGTGTTCGGCCTGCTCAACTCCACCCCGCACCTGGCGGCCCTGGGCCGGGAGGCCGTGGAGTCGCTGCTGCGCAGGCTCGCGCACGGGGCCTTCGGGGCGCTGTCGACATGACCCGGGGCGTCCGCCGACCGGAATGGACGCGCCGCCTCCGGCCCGGCGGCGGCAGAATGGCCCGTATGCCGAAGCCGATAGAGACGTCCGACCGATCTATTGAAACGCCGAGCCGCGCCGAACTCGTCGACCATCTGGTCCGCACGCGGATCGCGGGGCAGGTCGCGACGCCGCGCGAGAACAACCTCTCCCACTACCGCAAGCTCGCCAACGGCGACCGGCACTACTGGCTGGGCCTGGAACTGGGTGACCGCTGGACCGACGAGCAGGACGTCCTCGCCGTGATGGCGGAGCGCTGCGGCGTCGTGGACGACCCGGGCTTCCGCTTCGGCCAGGACACCATCGACCCGGAGCTGACCGTGGCCGGCCTGGACCGGCTGGCGGCGCGGCTGCGCAAGGCGGCGGCCGACCGGCAGAGCGTGCTGTTCGCCACCGGCCACCCGGGCGGCCTGCTGGACGTCCACCGGGCGACGGCCGCGGCGCTGCGCGCGGCGGGCTGCGAGATCGTGGTGATCCCGCAGGGGCTGACGGCCGACGAGGGCTCGGTGTGGCAGTTCGCGGACGTCGCGGTGCTGGAGCGGGGCGCGACCCTGTGGCACACCCATTCACCGGCCCCGATGGCGGCGATCCTGGACGCCCTCACGGCTGAGCAGCGCCCCCAGCCGGACCTGGTCGTCGCCGACCACGGCTGGGCGGGCTGCGCGGCCCAGCGCGGGCTGGACGCGGTCGGCTACGCCGACTGCAACGACCCGGCGCTCTTCCTCGGCGAGGCCGAGGGCACCCTCCAGGTGGCGGTCCCCCTGGACGACCACGTCCGCGACCCCCGCTACTACGACCCGCTGGTGGCGTACCTCCTCCACGCGGCGGGCCTGCGCTGACGGCGTAGCCGCCGCGGAGACAGCGAGAAGCCCCGGCCGGTATTCCGGCCGGGGCTCCCTTATGCCCGGGCTGGGGAGACCCGGCGCGGCCGCCTGGTCTGCATTTCGTTGCACCAGGCGGCCGCCACGTACGTCAGCCAGTCAGCTCGGTCGAGCGCAAGTACTGACCTTGGACGTGGGGGAGGAACCCCCCCTTTGTGCCGTCCTTGTAGTGGACGACCACGAGGTAGATCTTGCAGGACTTCCCGGTATCGGGCGCCGGGAAATCGAATCTGATCCCCGGCGCCTCGTCGGGGTAGGTGTCGAACACCCAGGTCGCCGGCCCGGTGTAGGTGTCAGGCGCCAGCCCGGCGGACTGCCCGCAGTCCTGCCGGGGCTCCGTCACCCGCTCGAGCTCCGCGGAGCCGTCGGCCCGAACCGTCAAACGCCCGCCGTCTGCGCCTCGCCAGGCTCCGTCTACATCGGCAACCACAAGCTCGGGCTCACGCTCCTCGCCCATGTCTACGAGGAAGGCGGCCAACAGCGCTGTGAAGAGCCCTCCCGCGCCAACGAACCACCAGACGGACCCTCGTGGGCGGACGTTCATGAAGCCCTCCTTTCCTTACCCGGCGTCATGATCTCAGTAGCCCAGGTTGTACTCGGGTCGGGAGGAGTGACCCGAACCCACGTATGCCTTCGCATCGATGATGATGCGGGTGTTGAAGTATTGACTTCCGAGCCTGAACTCGTACGGGGTTGCACGGTCGAGAATTCCCTTGCCGATTTCTCTGCCGCGGGCGTTGTTGTAAAGGTCTGCCAGATGGTCGTCCCGTGTTCCGTCGTGGAGGTATGCCTCATGGGCGTCGGCCCAGGCGATCGCACGCTCCTCGCCGAGTTCCACAGTCAGCCTGGCCTGCCACAGTGTGTGCCGGTAGGCGTTCGTGGGCATACCCGTACGTTCTTCTTCTGCTTTGGATTCGTCCTCGGCCCACTGCTTGATGTTCCGAGCCGTCCAGCATTCGAGCGGATCGTTCACACACCTTGTCCGCTCTGCGAGGTTTGGCTTGAGGAGCGAAGCGTCTGCCTTACCGTCGGCCCCGTCGCCCGGAACCCAATGAAGCGGCCAGGTCTGCCGACCGAGGTAGTCCCGCTCCAAGCGGAGCGCCGCATTCACAAGGTCCTGTGGGCTGCGTCCACCGGGGGGTCTGACGAAGACCCCGGGCCTGGGCTTGCTGCCGCACCAGATACCGCAGCCTTTGCTGCGCGCGGAATATATCGTCCCGTAACCGGTCGTGTACCTCCGCGCGGCTTCGACGACGCTCTGGGGCTTGGACTGGAAGCCCTGGTCGGAGTCGCCTTCGAAGTATTTGAGGCCGTCCGGGTCGGAGAAGGTGAACGGGTTGTTCGCGGCATAGGTGTAGCCGTGGAGCTGCTGGGCGTCCTTGAGATCCATGATCGGGTCGACGGAGATGAATCGGCCGATCAAGGGGTCGTACTCGCGGGCTCCTATGTGGGTCAGGCCGCTGTCGTTGTCCTTCGTGCCTCCGACGAAAGTCTTCTCGCCGGTCCACGTCGTCGGCTGGGTGCCGCGGGTCTCGCCGAACAGGCCCGTCTTGCGGCGGGTGACCGTCTGGGTCGCGTCGGCGGTCACCTGGGTGGTGCCGGTGTTGTGGTGGTCCGCGAAGATGAAGGTGAGCTTGCCGCCCGTGCGGACGGCGACATCGCCGTAGTAGCGGGTGCCGGTGGCCGTGCCCGCCTTGTCCAGCTTCAGCTCGTTGCCGGACGGCAGGTACAGCGTGGTGCTGTCCTTTTCCTTGCGCAGGAGGCGGTTACCGGTTGCGTCGTAGATGAACGAGTCGGTGGTCGCGCCCTGGGCGAGGGACTTCAGCCGACCTTCCGCGTCCCAGTCGAGATACTGCGTTTCACCCGTGCCGTTCTTCCGGGTCTTGGTGTTGCCGGATGCGTCGTAGGTGAAGGTCTCCTCGTGCGGGTTGGTGCCGGTCTGGGTGACCTTTGGCAGGTCGTGCTTTCCGGCGGTCGGGGGCGCGTAGGTGCGGATGGTGTCCTCGGTCGGGCCCGAGGCGGTCTTGTGCTTGGTCTCCGTCTTGCGGTTGCCGACGGCGTCGTAGGTGTATGTCGTCCAGTACGGGTCTTCGCCACCGATGACGGAGGCAGAAGGCGCCGCCGCGCAGGTTTCGCCCTTGTTCGTCCAGGCCTCGGTGATGCGGCGCAGGGAGTCGAGGCTGACGCACTGGGTGTCTGTCGTCCGGGCAGCGTCCTGGCCATAGGCCGAGGCGATCGCCGTCAGGTTGCCAGCGGGGTCGTTGGTGTACTTGGTGTCTTCGATCCGCTGGGGCGCGAGCTCCCGGTCGGTGACGGTGCGGGTGAGGGAACCGGTGTGCTCGTCGTACTCGTTCGTCCGGTACAGGCTCTGGTCGGACGCTCCGAGTTCCTGGCGGACCGAGCGGCCGTAGTGGTCGTAGGAAACTGCCCCGATGAGGCGGCTGCTGCCCACACCCATGCTGTTGAGTAGGCCCGAGACCGACTTGTAGGTGCTGCCCACCGTCTCGGCCGGGAGGCCGCCCATGGCCGGGTGCCTGGTCGTGCGGACCTGGCCGGCGATGTTGTAGGTGTTCGCCCACTTGTATGTGCCGGCCGTCGCACCAGTGTCGGGGGTGGACGGGATGGTGACCTGGGTTTCGAGAGGCTGGTAGAGGTCGTTGTAGGACAGGACCTCCGAGGTGTACGCCTTGCCGTCGACGTGGCGCGTGGACTTGGCGGGCTTGCCCTTGGCCACGGTGTCGTAGACGGTCGAGGTCAGCGGCGTCGCGCCCTGCTTGGTGGCGACGGCGCGACCGAGGTCGTCGTAGTCGGTGTGCAGCGTGATGCCGCGGGCGTCGGTGACGTCGGTGACGCGGTCACCCACGTCGTAAGCGGTCTTGGTGACGCCCTTGTCCGGGTCGTTCACCTCTACCTGGCGGCCGCGGACGTCGTAGGTGTACGTCCACTTGGCGTTCGCCGGGTCGGTGACCTGGGCCAGCTGTCCGAGCTTGTTGTAGGTGTAGAGGGTCGACTGCGAGGTGGTGCGGGTCGTGTCGGTGTATTGCTTGACCTCGACCGTGCGACCCAGCGCGTCGACGACCGTTGTGCTCGTGGTGCCACCCGGGGGCGGGCTGACCGTGGTGCTGTCGCCGGTGTAGCCGGTCGTGGTGCGCTTGGTCTCGGTGCCGAACTTTTTGGCGATCACCGCCGTCGGGCGGCCTGCGCCGTCGAAGAGGGTGTCGGTGGAGGACGGGTAGTTGAGCTCCTGGCCCGTGACCAGATCGGTCGAAGGCGCGCCGTCGGCGTAGTACGTGCCGGAGGTGCGCCATGCCAGGCCGCGGGTGTCGTAGAAGGTCTCCGTGACCAGACGGCCGGACAGGTCGGGCGACTGGGTCTGCGTCTGCCGCTCACGCAACAGACCGTCCTGAATGGAGTGGACGACGGAGTATTCGTAGTCGTGGGTCAGCGTCTTGGACGTGACCACGTTGGGACCGCTGTTGCGGACGGTGTACTGGAAGACGCGGCTCGGCAGGTCCGGGTAGGTCTCGGCAGCCCAGTTCGGGGCCCAGACCTTCGTCACCCGGCCCATAGCGTCGTACGCCGTCGTGGTGACCTTGCCGTTGGGGTCGGTGACCTTGGTGGCCTGCCCGCGCAGCGGGTCGAGCTGGCTGGTGACCGCATGCCCCAGCGGATTCGTCACTGTCATCGCGGTCGGAGCCTCGCCGGTGGCGGGCGTGTGCGAGGTGGTGGTCACCCTTCCGTACGCGTCACCGGCCGCCAGTACCCGTCCGTAGAGGTCGTAGCAGAGCTGGTCCTTAGCAGCGCCGCAAGTCGACGGGACGGTCGACGCGGTGTCGTAGCCGTCGCCCTTGCCGTTGATCTTCTCGGTCTTCGTCACCAGGCCCCGGCCGGGGACGGTGCCGAGCGTGCCGTTGTCGAAGTAGGTCCGGGTGTCGCTGATGACGTCGGCCGGAGTGCTACCGGTCGTTTCACACGGAAGCGCGACGGTCTCGACGCGGCTCTGCCGGTCCAGGATCCACGTGGCGGTGTTGCGCGCGTACGTGGTCCGGGTGCAGGACTCGTCGCCGGTTTTGGCGGTGTCACCGGTGCTCAACTGCCAGTCGGCCATGCCGTACTCGTCGAAGTGACGGCTAGTCTCGGTCGTTCGGGTGCCACCGGTGACGGTGGTGCGGGTCGACTCCTTCTCGACGTTCGTCTTGTAGGAGGTGAGGTTGGGCAGTCCCGGGCGCAGGCGCTTGGCCACTTCGGCCGAACGCCACGGCGTGCTGGACGTCGCGCCCAGGAGTTTGGTGGTGTCGTCGCCCTCGTAGGTGGCCGTCTCACGGACCATGCCTGCGAACTCGGGCCGGTCGGTGACCGCCACGCCGGTGCCGTCCTTGACCTCCTTGCCGTCGAGGCCCCGGAAGTAGCGGGTCTCGGACAGCGTCTTCGGGTCACTGGCCGCACCGGTGCGGGTCTGGACGAGTCCGTAGCCGCGGGCGACGGAGTGGACACGGTCCTCGGCCTTGGTGAACTCGCTGGTGTCCTTGTCCCAGGCCGCTCCGCCGACGTAGGTGTACGAGGTCACCTTGTCGGGCGTCGATGCGAGGTTGTCGCCCTCCACGATCTGGTTGACGACATAGGTGTTGAACCAGTCGAGCTTGGAGGTGTCACCCTCCCAGGCCCACTTGACCGGGAAGCACCGGGTGGTGTTCGTCGCGTCCGAGGTCGGAAGCGTGGTGGGAGTGCAGTCCTGCTGCGAGTAGGTGACGCCGAGGGTGCCACCGGTCTCGGTGTTGACCTGGGACATTCGCAGCCGGACGTAGGGGGCCAGACCGTCGCCGGTCTTGTCCACCCGGTTGGGACGCTGCTCACCCGCGAACGTGACGGGGTCGAGCGGGACGTCCTGCGCGGAGCCCGCCTTGCCAGTGCGCGAGATGGACTTCAGCCACATCGGGGTGGATATGCCGTCGCCCGCCGGCGGGAAGTTCTGGTCCAGGGTCCAGGAGTCGACGTCCTGGTACGCGCCGCCGGTGAGGACCTTGGTGTGGATGCCGGTCAGGCGCATCCGGGACCAGAAGGTCGGCGAGTACTGGCCCTTGCACTCCGTGGAGCCGTCCTTGCAGAACAAGTCGTACGGAGAGTCCGGCCAGTTCTTCGCGTTGGCCTCGTCGAAGGTGCCGCAATTGGTGAGGCAGCGCTCGTTGACGTCGAACTTCACCTGCGCCATCGCCTTGCCGCTGTAGACGGCGTCGGAGCGGAGCCCGTAGTCGATGTGGTCGAGCCAGCCGCCGCGGATGTACGGCGTGACCGTGGCCTTGCCGGTGGTCATGGAGACGTTCCGGCCGTAGTTGTTGGTCTCGGTCTTCCAGTAGTACGCCATCGCGTCACCCCCGGGGGTGACCACGTAGTCGAGCTGCCAGCGCCAAGCCTGCTTGCACGAGGCGCTCGCGAACGAGGCGTTGTAGCAGGGCTCACCGGCCTGGTTGCCGAAGACGGGCGCGGTCCAAGCGGAGTTGGTCGTCGGCGTGGACACCGCGTCCTTCCAGCCCGGGAGACGGTTCAAACCGAAGAAGTACTGCGTACCGTCGGTCGTAGTGATCTTCCAGTGCTCACCGTCGTTGTCGCCGTTCACGGCGCCGGTGAGCTTCTCGACCTTCTCGCCCGAGTCCGAGGCCGGGTGCCAGCCCTTGCCCTGCTCGTAGACGAGCTCGGTCGACTTGCCGCCCAGCGACAGCGTGGCGTTGTCGTTGAACCAGCACTGGTCGCCGACCTTGGCGGTGTTGGTGCCGCCGGTCTTGTCGTCGTTGCAGGCCTTGTACTTGCGCTCGATGAAGCCTGGCTCCCAGTTCCAGCCGTCACCGATCCACGAGCCCTGGCTGTTGGACATGCCCGTGCGGCCGTCGACGGCCTGGGAGCTGTAGCCGAGCGAGATCTGCGGGCCCAGCCCGCCGGGCACGGAGGGCGTCGCCACCGGGTAGGACCAGGAGAAGGCGCCCGTCGAGCCGCCCGCGCTCCAAGAGCCGGAGGGCTGCAGCGAGGTCGCCTTGTAGTCACCTGTCGGGCCGGCGTCACCGGCCGTCGTGGCGAGGACCGTCGCGCCGCCCGAAGCCGCGGATGCCGACTTCGCCGACACCCCCGCGGACTTGGCCGAAGGAGCCGCGCCCTGCGTGGTCACCTGAGCCGACAGCTTGCCCGCGCGGGTGTCGTTCTGCGTCTGCAGCGGCGTCTGGGTACGGCACTCCGCGCGTTCCGGAGTCGTCAGCGCACACGCCGGAAGCTCCACCAGGCGCAGTCGGGAGGCGTAGTCGCCGCCGTAGGCGCCGCGGAAGGAGTTGTAGTCCACCTCGACCTTCGTCGGCGCGGCTTGCGCACCGCCGTCCGACCGTCCGACCGATAGCAGGACGCCGTCGATGCCCGCCTTGCGCGCCGCGTCCTTGCCGACGACGGAGACCTTGACCTTCGACGGTGCTTCGGCCGCCTTGCCCGGCGGTACGTAGACCGCGACCGGGAGCTTGCCGGCCTGCTGCGAACCCGGGTCGACGACCGGCCCGCGAGCAGCACCCGACAGGAACGACTTCGAGACCGGACCCGAGGCCGGAGTCGAGGTCAGACTCACCTCTGCCGAACCGGCAGCCGGCCAGGAGACCTTCGGCGCCTTCCACGGAGTCGCACCCGCGTCATCGGCCTTCTTTGCGCCACCCGCGCGGACCGGCTTGACCGGTACCGCCTTCGGCTGCTTGAGCTCCGGTAGCGATGGCTTGGATTTGCCATCCGCTACGGCGACAGCGCTGGGCAACATGCCCGAGAGGACGACTGCGGCCAACGCCACAGAAAGTCCTCGCGCACTGAATTTTCTCACACCCCACCCCATGCTTCTAGAAAGATTTACGGCGCAGACTAACAGGCAGAATTCGCCAATCCGGCATCCCGGAATTAGTTCCAATTGGGCCAAGGGGAACTAGTGGCCCATATGGGGTGACACGCGCCTGACTGGCGTAAAAATTGCAGGTCAGGGTGCAGATGCTGTCCGAGGCTCCCAGTAGAGTCAGCCCCGTGGATATCGGGCAGATGGAGTGCATGTGAGAAGAAGAGAGGCCCTGCTCGGCGTGCCGGGCGGGCGGGGGATTTCACGGGCCATCTCGATGGCTCTGATAAGCGGAATAACCGCTACCGGATTGACTGTGATTAATCCTTCAACAATTGCCGTCGCGGCCACCGATCCGGTCGCTGAGGGCTCCATGAGCGCGGAGGACTTCGCGCTCGCCAAGGCGAAGGAGACCGGCCAGCCCTACGAGCTGACGTCCGCGCGCACAGAGACCTCGGACACCTGGGCGTTGCCGACCGGTAAGTGGTCGATCAAGCGCCACGGGACAACGGTGCGCGTCCGGCAGGCCGGTGGCTGGGTGCCCACCGATCCGACGCTGCAGTTCGCGGCGGACGGGAAGGTGAAGCCGAAGGCCTCGGCCGTCGCGATCGCCTTCTCCGGTGGTGGCACCGGCCCGCTGCTGACCGGGGTGAAGAACGGGCGGACCCTGTCGTTCACCTGGCCGCAGGCGCTGCCCAAGCCGACGCTCGCCGAGAACGTGGCGACCTACGCCAATGTTCTTCCGGACGTCGACCTCCAGCTGAAGGCCGAGGTCGAGGGCTTCTCCCAGCTGTTGGTGGTCAAGTCTGCCGCGGCGGCGCAGCACCCCGACCTCGCGACGCTCAAATTCAAGCTCGACACGGTGGGCCTGAACGTCACCAAGAACGCGACGACGGGTCTGTTGACCGCGACCAATCCGGCCGGCGAGATCATCTTCACCTCGCCGAATCCGGTGATGTGGGACTCGACCACCACGGGAGACGGTGCGCAGGCTGCACGGATGGGCGTGGCCAGTGCCGGTTCGGAGGCGGGCGGAGCCCCTTCGGACGTCTTCGTGACGCCGTCGGGAGCCAAGAGCGCCCAGATGCCCACCGCCGTCACGGGCGGCAACCTGGAGATCAAGCCCGACCAGGCCCTCCTGAAGGGTGCCGGGACCAAGTACCCCGTCTTCATCGACCCCTCGGTGGCATGGGGCGACCGGCAGAACTGGGCGTGGGCCTACCGCACCTGGGCGGACAACTCCTACTGGAACACGAAGGAGGACGTGCGGGTCGGGTACGAGGACGAAACGAACGGGCTTTCGCGGTCCTTCTTCCAGGTCGACACCTCCGCCGTCAAGGGCGCCCAGGTGTCGAAGGCGACCTTCCGGATCAAGGAGACCTGGGCCTGGTCCTGCACCCCGAAGCCCGTGGAGCTGTGGACCACCGGTCCGATCTCGCGGGACACGACGTGGAACTACCAGCCTGGTAAGCGCAATTGGCTCGACACGGTCAATGCGGCCAAGGGTCGGGCTGCCTGCGCCGCCGGAAACCTGGAGTTCAACGCCACCAACGGTGTCCGGGAAGCGGCGTCCAACGGCTGGTCCAGCATGACCGTGGGTCTGTACGCGTCCAACGAGAGCGACAAGTACTACTGGAAGCGGTTCGACCCGAAGACCGTCACGCTGGAGATCGAGTACAACAACCCGCCGAACACGCCGTCCGACCCGGGTGTTTCGCCCTGGGTCCCGTGCGAGCAGGGTGGCCCCATCGGCAACGCCGCGATCAGGCTCTACGCCACGGCCTCCGACCGTGATGCGGGAAACTTGAACACGGAGTTCCAGATCTTCAAGGCCGGTGAGAGCAGCCCCACTCTCACCCAGAACCTTCCTTCGAACAACGGCAAGTTCGTCACCTGGAGCGTCCCGGACGCTTCCCTGCCCGACGGGAGCTACACCTGGCGGGCGCGGACGACCGACGGGGACGGTGCCCAGTCGGGCTGGACCCAGTCCTGCAAGTTCACCGTCGACAGGGCCCGTCCGGCGGACGCTCCGAAGATCAGCTCCACCGTCTTCCCCGACGGTACGAACGGCTGGCCCGCGGGCACTGGCAAAGCGCGTAGCGCAGGTGCCTTCACCTTCTCCGCCAACGGTGACAAGGACGTCGTCTGGTATGGCTACTACACCGACTGGGACCCGGAGGTGAAGAGCGCCTCCGTTGCCGCAGGCACTGATTTCACCGCGCAGATCACCCCGCCCGGCGCCGGCCCGCACCTCGTGTACGCCTTCACCCAGGACGCCGCCGGCAATCGTTCCGACACCGCGGTGTACCGGTTCTACGCGGCCCGCGCAGCGGCGAGGGACGTGCCCCATGACGTCAACGGTGACGGGAACCGGGACATCTGGAGCAACGACCTCTTCGGCAGCCTCCTGACCTACTCGGGTCAGGGTAACGGCAAGTTCTCCGCCATGGTCAGCTCCGCCAAGTCCTTCGCCGGCGCCCAGGTCGCCAATCTGGGCGACTGGGACAACAACGGCTACAACGACATGCTCGCCCTGCAGCAGAAGCCCGGTCTGCCGAGCAAGACGTTGTGGGTCTACGGCAACAACGGTCGGGGCGGCGTCATCGACCCCGTGGAGAAGTCCGTTTCGCGGCCTGCGGAGAACCACTGGTCCAACGCCGAGCAGATCATCACGCCGGGCAACCTCGACAACGACGGCGTTCCTGACATCCTCGTCAAGCAGGGCGACAAGCTCTGGGCCTACTTCAACTCCGTCTACGGCGACCTGGACGAGGCGACCCCCGTGCTGGTCGGCGGCACCGACTGGAACAAGTACACGGTCATCGCCGCCGGGGACCTCAACAAGGACGAGGTGCCGGACCTGCTGTTGCGGGACAACGCCACCGGCGACGTCTTGAGCACGCACGGGAATAAGAGCCCGGAGCCGACGCACACGGTTAACCTGGCGACGTGGGGCACCCTGCCCCGCACGAAGGTCCACTCCGGTCTGCCCCAGGCGAGTTACCCGCAGATCGGCTCGTCCGGCGACCTCAACGGTGACGGAGTCGCCGACCTGTGGGCCCGCCAGGCCGACAACACCATGGTCGGCTGGCCGGGCAAGGCGACCGCCGACGGCTCGACCATCGCCTCCTTCGGCGCGCAGTTCCAGATCGACGGCGTCCCGGGTGCCCGCATCCCGGCCGGTACCACCCTGACGTCGGGACAGGAGTACTCCAGCGGTAACTCCAAGCTGCTGATGAAGTCCGACGGCAATCTGGTCCTGCTGAGCAAGGACGGCAAGCAGCTCTGGGCCACCGGCACTGCCGGGAACCCGGGCGCCACGGCCCGCATGCAGAGTGACGGAAGCTTCATCGTCCTGTCGGCCGACGCCAAGGCGACCCTCTGGACCAGCAAGACCAGCACTCCGGGCTCGTACGCGCTGCTCCAGCCCCGTGGTGTGCTCGTCATCTACACCGCTTCGGGGCAGAGCCTGTGGAGCAGCGGCAGCCAGAGCCGGCCGGACTACAACGGCGACGGCTACACCGACGTGGCGGTGCGTGACGTCAACGGCCACCTCTGGATCTACCCGGGCACCGGCGGTTCCGGCACCAACACGCTGGGCCAGCGGTACCTCGCGGGCAACGGCTGGTGGCGTGACCACTGGACGGACGTGCACTCCGCCGACCTCAACAACGACGGGTACACCGACGTCGTCACCCGCAACAAGTTCGGAGACCTGTACCTGTACCCGGGCACCGGTAGGACGGGGACCGAGACGCTCGGCAACCCGGTCCTGATCGGCACGGGCTGGGACACCTACGCCGACCTCGGCTTCGGGGACCTCAACGGCGACGGCCGCACCGACGTCATCGGCCGCGGCAGCGACGGCAACCTGTGGGTCTATCCCCACAATGGCGGCACCGGCACGGGCACGCTGGGCAACCGCGTCTCCATCGGCGTCGGCTGGCATGCCGGGTACTGGCCCAGCCTGCGGTTCGCAGACATGAACGGCGACAACAAGGTCGACATCATGGCGCACAGCAACAACGGCACCGGCAAGCTCCACCTCTACCCGAACACCAGCACTGGCGATTCCGTCAGCTTCGGTGCTTCCAGCGTCATCGGCGAGGGCTGGTGGAACGGGGAGTGGACCCCCTACGCCGGCGACCTCAACGTCGACGGAAAGCCGGAGCAGGTCGGAGTCACCCGTACCGGGGACCTGTTCGACTTCCTCCCTGAGGGCAGAAGCCTGATCGGCGTCGGCTGGGTCGGATACGACATCCTCCTCTGACCCCTGAAAGCCGGTGAGGGGGGGGTGAGATCCCGTAAGGATCTCACCCCCCCTCACTGCTTTCCGCAGGCTTCAGGGGCGGACGGCGACCTTGTCCCGTTCGCCCGCCTCGGCGGCCGGGGCCGACGCTGCCGGGGTGCGGCCGCCGCCTCGCGCTCCGCCTCGGCGGCCGCCCAGGTCCTTCAGGCGCATCGCGGGCTTCTCCACGCAGTGCCACGACAGCATCGCCAGCAGGACGGTCACCGCGAGGCTCAGACCGAGGTAGGGCAGCAGGCCCCAGCGGGCGAAGCCCAGGATGACCAGCGCCTGTTCGACCACGAAGCCGTAGATGTAGATGCCGTACGAGTAGTCGTTGCGCGCGCCGACCCGGCGGAAGGGGGCCGGGAGACGGATCGCCAGCCACACCAGGAAGTAGGCGAAGGCCGGCAGGCCGACCACGAAGAGGAATCCGTAGTGCGCGCTGAGCACGAGCACCAGGAGCGAGGCGAGGCCGAGCACGTCGCTGACCGGTACACGCTCGCGGTACAGCTCGATGACCGTGCCCAGTGCGAAGGCGAACCCGAGGTAGATGACGAGGACCGGGTTCGTGAAGCCCAGTACGGGAAGGTCCACCGGGTGGAAGTAGGTGGCGTCGAACGAGCCCGCCCAGAAGCGGTCGCCGACGGCCTGCCTGATGACGAGCCAGCCCAGGAGGCCGGCGATCAGCAGCACCGCGCGCCGGGCGCGCGCGAGGACGCCCGTCAGGGCCAGGAGCGCCACGCCCGCGTAGCAGAGGACCTCGTAGTACAGCGACCACAGAGCCCCGTCGATGCTCCGGTCATGGGCGACACCCTTGGCCATGGCGTCGGACATCACGTTGGACACGTCGTTCTGGTTGAGCTGGATCGCCCCGTTCGAGCGCAGGTATTCCACCGGGCCCCAGGCGTGCCCCCAAAAACCGTCCAGGGTCCCGTGCAGTTTCCAGTACAGAACGGGAGCAGCCGCGAATGCCGTCAGGAACAGGCAGACCCACAGTCCGGGCAGCAGGCGCAATGCCCGGTGCCACAAGAACCTCCCCAGGCCCAGGCGCACGCCGCTGCGCGTGACGAGTATTCCCGAGAGGATGAAGAACCCGTAGACCGACCACTTTCCGAGGTCTACCTGGCCCTGCGTGAATGAGTGGCCGAATTCGGTCTTTCCGAAACCGAGCACGCGCGCGTGGGAGACGACCACCGCCGTCGCCAGAATCAGCCGGATGAAGCCCAGGCTGTTGTTCCGGCCGGTCAGCAGTTCGGCAACGGTGCCGTGGGACCACCGCCCCGCCCACCGAGAAGTGCGGTTTTCCACTTACGTGCCTATCCCCTGGTTCGGTCAACCGCAAAAGGCTGCCGGGGCCCGACGCCCCCTGTCCAATCCACTTCGTGTGAAGTGGCGCAGGTCACGGTGATCCGGCCATGGTCACGGTGAGCCGTGCCCGCGCCCGCGGAGTCAGGCGCGCGGGATGCGGACCACGCCCTCCTGGATGACCGTGATCGCCAGGCGGCCGTCCTGGGTTTAGATGCGGGCTTGGCCGAGGCCCCGGCCGCCGTGGGCCGAGGGGGACTCCTGGTCGTACAGCAGCCATTCGTCCGCGCGGAAGGGCCGGTGGAACCACATCGCGTGGTCCAGGGAGGCGCCGACCACGTCGCCCACCGCCCAGCCGCCGCGTCCGTGCGCGAGCAGGACCGCGTCGAGCAGGGTCATGTCGGAGACGTAGGTGGCCAGGCAGGTGTGCAGCAGCGGGTCGTCCGCGAGCTTGCCCTGCGTGCGGAACCAGACCTGCGAGCGAGGCTCCAGCGGTTCGCCGACCGTGCCCCAGGGCGGGGTGGTCGCGTACCGCAGGTCCACCGCGCCGCGCGCCTCCAGCAGCCGCTCGACGGTGCCCGGGTCGCGGAAGATCTCGCGGTACGGCGGCAGCGCCTCGGCGGCCGTCGGCAGGGACTCGGGATCCGGTGCGGCCGGCATCGGGACCTGGTGCTCCAGCCCCTCCTCGTACGTCTGGAAGGACGCGGAGAGGTGGAAGATCGGCTGCCCGTGCTGGACGGCGACCACGCGCCGGGTGGTGAAGGACCGCCCGTCGCGGATCCGGTCCACGGAGTAGACGATCGGCGCGCCGGAGTCGCCGGTGCGCAGGAAGTACGAGTGCAGCGAGTGCGGCAGACGGTCCGCGGGCACCGTGCGTCCGGCCGCGACCAGGGCCTGCGCGGCCACCTGGCCGCCGAACACGCGCGGCACCAGGGAGGTGCGGCTGGTGCCGCGGAAGATGTTCTCCTCGATCTGCTCCAGGTCGAGGAGATCGAGGAGATCCGTCAGTGCCTCGTTCAAGGGGGCTTACAGGCCCATCGACTTGGCGATGATCGACTTCATGATCTCGCTGGTGCCGCCGTAGATGCGGTTGACGCGGTTGTCGGCGTACAGGCGGGCGATCGGGTACTCGTTCATGTAGCCGTAGCCGCCGTGCAGCTGGAGGCAGCGGTCGATGACGCGGTGCGCGACCTCGGTGCAGAACAGCTTCGCGGAGGCGGCCTCGGCCGGGGTCAGCTCGCCGGCGTCCAGGGCCTCCAGGGCGCGGTCGGCGACGGCCTGGGCGGCGTCCACCTCGGCCTGGCAGGCGGCCAGCTCGAACTTGGTGTTCTGGAAGTGCGCGACGGGCTTGCCGAAGACGGTGCGCTCGGTGACGTACTGCTGGGCGAACCGGACGGCAGCGGCGGCCTGGGCGTACGCACCGAAGGCGATGCCCCAGCGCTCGGAGGCCAGGTTGTGGCCGAGGTAGTAGAAGCCCTTGCCCTCCTCGCCGAGCAGGTCCTCGACGGGGACCTTCACGTCGACGAACGCCAGCTCGGCGGTGTCGGAGGTCTTCAGGCCCAGCTTGTCGAGCTTGCGGCCGATGGAGTAGCCCTCGGACTTGGTGTCCACGGCGAAGAGGGAGATGCCGAAGCGGCGGTCGTCCTCGCTCGGGGCGGAGGTGCGGGCGCAGACGATCACGCGGTCGGCGTGGACGCCGCCGGTGATGAAGGTCTTGGAGCCGTTGAGGACGTAGTGGGTGCCGTCCTCGGAGAGCTTGGCGGTGGTCTTCATGCCCGCGACGTCGGAGCCGGTGCCCGGCTCGGTCATCGCCAGCGCCCACATCTCCTCGCCGGAGACGAACTTCGGCAGGAAGCGCTTCTTCTGCTCGTCGTCGGCGAGCATCTTGATGTAGGGCAGGGCGAGCAGCACGTGCACGCCGGAGCCGCCGAAGTTCACGCCCGCGCGGGAGGTCTCTTCGTAGAGGACGGCCTCGAACTTGTGCGTGTCCAGGCCCGCGCCGCCGAACTCCTCGGGCACGTTGATGCCGAAGACGCCCAGCTCGCCGAGCTTGTAGTAGAAGTCGCGCGGCGCCTGGCCCGCGGCGAACCACTCGTCGTAGACGGGGACGACCTCGGCCTCGATGAAGGCGCGGATGGTCTCGCGGAACGCCTCGTGGTCCTCGTTGAACACCGTACGGCGCACGGCCGGCTCCCTTCGTCGCGGCGGTCCGCCGCCTAAATTAAGCGCTTGCTCAGACTAAGTTACCGACGAGTTGACCAGGCTGTCCAGAGTCGGTCGCACGCGCGTACGTCACACCCGCGGCCGGATCACTCCTGGCGCAGCGCGAACCACAGCTCCATCCGGACGTCCGGGTCGTCCGGGTCCCGGTCCAGCAGGACCGCGCAGCGCGCCACGCGCTGGCGCACGGTGTTGCGGTGCACCCCCAGGGCGGCCGCCGTACGGTCCCAGCTGCCGTGGTGCGCCAGCCAGGCCCGCAGCGTCTCGCGCAGCGCGGGGGAGAGCGGGCCGAGCAGGGCCTCGGCGTGGGCGCGGGCCTCGGCCTCCCCGACCAGGCCCGCGAAGCCGGCGTCGGGGTGCCGGGCCAGCGGGGTGCGGGCCGCCTCCGCGCGCTGGAGGGCCCGCCCGGCCTGGGCGTCGGCCGCGGTCAGGGCGTCCGGCGCCGCGGGGGCGCTCACCCCCAGCCGCCATCCCGGCTGCGCGCCCGGCTCCCGGTCGGTCAGCAGCCGTACGCCGCCCTCGTGCGGGTCCAGCAGTACGGTGCCCAGCGCGGCCGCGAGGGCCTGCGGATCCCCGCTGCCGCGGGCGTGGACGGCGTACCACGGCCCGGCCGTCAGGGCCGCGGCCGGATCCCCGTCGAGCAGCAGCCGGGTCAGGGCCGCGGCCTCGACCCCGGCAGGCCGCTCGGCGGTGAGCAGGGTCAGCAGTACGGCGGCCACCGAGGCCACGGTGTGGTCGCCGGGCGCGCGCGTCGCGGTCGCGGTGCCCAGCGCGGCCCGCCCGGCCAGGGCGTAGGCGGCCAGGTGGTGTCCGCCCGCCCGGTCCGTGGCCGTGGCGGGCCCGCCCTCGCGGCCGACCCGGGCCAGCAGGGCGGCCAGCGCCTCCCGGGCCGGGGCGGGCAGCTCCGGACCCGCCGTCCGGCCGCCCGGCCAGAGGGCGGCCGAGCCGCCCAGGCTCGCGGCGAGCCGGGCCAGCACCGCCGGGACCGGGTCGGGCCGGGCCGCGGCCGCCGCCAGGGCCTGCTGGGCCTCGGTGGTCCGGCGCAGCTCGCGGGTCCGGGCCTCCGCCGTCAGCCGCCCCACCGCGCGGGCGACCGCCGAGAACGGGGTCCGCGGCGGAACCTCAAGCAGGGGCAGCCCGTGCCGGGCGCAGGCCCCGGCGAGTGCGGCCGGGACCTCCTCGTGCACCGGGGCCACGCCGAAGCCGAGGGCGGCGGCCCCTGCCCCGGCCAGCCGGGCCACGTACCCGTCGGGGTCCTCGCCGGGGCCCGCCCCGGCGGTCAGCAGCAGCTCGCCGCCGAGCAGGTAGGGGGAGGGGTCGGGCATCTCGGAGGCGTGCACGCCGTGCACCCCGGCAGCGACCGGCCCGGCGAGGTGGCGCAGGCCGAGCTCCCGGTCGGCGAGCAGCGAGGCGAGGAGCACCGGCGGGGTGAGCGGCTCCCCGGCGGGTCCGTGGCCGTACTCCGGATCTCGGGGAGCGGCAGACATGGATACTCCGTACACATCAGCAGGGCCAGATGGATGAAACGTACACTCCCCAGCCTCCGGCGGCCCGCTTACGCTCGAAGGACCGCACACGTCAGGCCAGAGAAAGAGGCACAGCCATGAGCACGCAGCCGCGCGGACCCGTCGACTCCTCCCGCATCCCGCGCTACGCGGGCCCGGCGACCTTCGCCCGGCTGCCCCGCCTCGACGAGGTCGGCTCCGCCGACGTCGCCGTCGTCGGCGTGCCCTTCGACTCGGGCGTCTCCTACCGCCCCGGCGCCCGCTTCGGCGGCAACGCCATCCGCGAGGCCTCCCGCCTCCTGCGCCCCTACAACCCGGCGCAGGACGCGTCCCCCTTCGCCCTCGCGCAGGTCGCGGACGCCGGCGACATCGCGGTGAACCCCTTCAACATCAACGAGGCCGTCGAGACGGTCGAGGCCGCCGCCGACGAGCTCCTCGCGGGCGGCTCCCGCCTGATGACCCTCGGCGGCGACCACACCATCGCCCTCCCGCTGCTCCGCTCCGTCGCCAAGAAGCACGGCCCGGTCGCCCTGCTGCACTTCGACGCGCACCTGGACACCTGGGACACCTACTTCGGCGCCGAGTACACCCACGGCACCCCGTTCCGCCGCGCCGTCGAGGAGGGCATCCTCGACACCGAGGCCCTCTCCCACGTCGGCACCCGCGGCCCGCTGTACGGCAAGCAGGACCTCGATGACGACGCGAAGATGGGCTTCGGCATCGTCACCTCGGCGGACGTCTACCGCCGCGGCGCCGACGAGGTCGCCGACCAGCTGCGCCAGCGCATCGGCGACCGCCCGCTCTACATCTCCATCGACATCGACGTCCTGGACCCGGCGCACGCCCCCGGCACCGGCACCCCGGAGGCGGGCGGCATGACCTCCCGCGAGCTCCTGGAGATCATCCGCGGGCTGTCCTCCTGCAACCTCGTTTCCGCCGACGTGGTCGAGGTCGCCCCGGCGTACGATCACGCCGAGATCACCTCGGTCGCGGCCTCGCACACCGCGTACGAGCTCACCACGATCATGAGCCGCCAGATCGCGGCGGCGAAGGCGAAGTAAGAAGGGCACCACACCCCCGTGACGCACGACCACGACCTGGTACTCCGTCCCACCGAGGCCCAGACGGCCGCCGCCCTGGCCGCGCCGCCGGGCCGGACGGGCGGGGACCTGGTCGTGGAGACGCTGCGTTCGCTGGGCGCCACCACCGTGTTCGGACTGCCGGGGCAGCACGCCCTCGGCCTCTTCGACGCGGTGGGGCGCTCCGACCTGCGGCTGGTCACCCTCCGGGTGGAGAACAACGCCGGCTTCGCGGCCGACGCGTACGGCCGGATCACCGGCGAGGCGGCGCCCCTGCTGCTGTCCACCGGCCCCGGCGCCCTCACCGCCCTGCCGGCCCTCGCGGAGGCCGCGGCGGCCTCGGCCCCCGTCCTCGCCATCTCCTCCCAGGTGCCGGTCGCGGGCCTCGGCGGCGGGCGGCGCGGCCACCTGCACGAGCTGCGCGACCAGGCCGCGTCCTTCCGGGACGTGGTCAAGTCGGTCCACGAGGCGCGCACCGCCTCGCAGATCCCCTCGGTCGTCGCCGAGGCCTGGGAGTCCGCGCTCATGGCCCCCCACGGCCCGGTCTGGGTGGAGATCCCGGAGGACGTCCTGCGGTCGGAGACGATCATCCCGCCGGTCACGGGCATGGACGCGACCCCGCACGAGCTCGCTCCCCGTCCCGAGCTGACCGCGGTGGCGGCCCACTGGCTGTCGCGGGCCTCCCGCCCCGTGATCATCGCGGGCGGCGGGGTCGTCCGCTCGGACGCCTCCGGCAAGCTCAGGCAGCTCGCGGAGCGGCTGGGCGCGCCCGTGGTCACCACCTTCGGCGGCAAGGGCGCCTTCCCCTGGACGCACCCGCTGTCCCTCCAGTCCTGGCTGGAGGACCGCCACATGACGGACTTCCTGGAGGACGCCGACGTGCTCCTCGTCGTCGGCTCGGGCCTCGGCGAACTGTCGTCGAACTACCACACCTTCTTCCCCACGGGCCGGGTCGTCCAGATCGACGCGGACCTCGGCAAGCTGGAGTCCAACCACCCGGCCCTGGGCATCCACGCCGATGCCCGCCTCGCCCTCCAGGCCCTGCTGGAAACGGTGGACGAACGTCAGGACGACCACGCCCCCGAGCGCGTCCGCATGGTCCTGGAGGACATCGCGGCCCGCCTCGCGGACCAGGGCCTGGCCCTGGAGCAGTCCCTCCTGAGCTCGATCCGGTCCGCGCTGCCGGCCCGTTCCCCGTCCTTCTGGGACATGACGATCCTGTCCTACTGGGCGTGGTCTGCCTTCGACGCCAAGCACCCCAACACCATGCACTCGGCCCAGGGTGCCGGCGGCCTCGGCTACGCCTTCCCGGCGGCCCTCGGCGCCTGCGTCGCGGAGCCGGACACCCCGGTGCTCGCCGTCTCCGGGGACGGCGGCGCGATGTACTCGCTCGCGGAACTGGCCACGGCCCGCCAGCACGACCTGGACGTCACCTGGCTGATCGTGGACGACGGCGGATACGGCATCCTGCGCGAGTACATGACCGACGCCTTCGGGGGCCGCACCACGGGCACCGAGCTCACCCGCCCCGACTTCGTCGCCCTGGCGGAGTCCTTCGGCGTCCCGGCCGCCACGACCACCCCGGAATCCCTGACGGCCGACCTCAGGAAGGCCCTCGCCGCCCCCGGCCCCTCGGTCCTGGTCCTCCCGGCCACCCTCAGGATGTTCGCCCCGACCCACATGTGACCCTCCGGGGCCGCGCAGCGCGCCCCTTCGGGTGATGACGCTGTGTCACCGATCCGGGTGGGGCAGGACACCGACGCGACTGTGGGACCTTGGCTGCGGACCCGGTCCGGAGCGGAGGTGGTGGTGCCGTGCTGCGCACAGTCGTACGGGGTCTCACCGCGGCAGTGGCGGCCGGGGCACTGGCCACCGCCGCGGGGTGCGGCGGCCCGACGCCCGATCCGCCCGGGCCGAGTTCCCCGCAGACCCTCTCGCCGACGCCCTCGACCGAGGCGACGACCACCCCCGACCCCTCAGCATCGGTGTTCCTGGGGAAGGGGGTGGACGATTCGAACTCCCACGTCGAGGTCCCGACCGCGCCGGTCGGCGAGCCCGCCAGCGGGGACGTCACCGTGGTCAACACCGGTGGCGACCCCGTCACCGTCCAGAACCTCGCCGCCACCGTCGACAGCGGCGAGACGTCGATCATCGAGGACACCTGCACGGACGTCGAGCTGCCGCCCGGCGGCACGTGCCGGATCAGGATCCGGCACATCGCGACGGAGCCGGGCTCCTACAGCGGGCAGCTGACGGCCACCACGTCCGACGGCGGTGCCCTGTCCGTCGGGATCTCCGGTCAGGCGGTGCGCGAGGCCACTCCCGGCGACGAGGACACCTCGGGTACCGGGACGCCATCGCCGTCTGTGACGACCGGCGGTCCCACCGAGTCCGAGACTCCTGACCCGAGCCCCACGGACAGCCCTGAGCCCGGCCTCACGGACTGATCTCGATCCTGACCGTGTTGTCGTCGGGCAGTACCACCAGAGTGCGGGACTTCTGCCCGGGTACGTGGGAGACGAGGTAGAGGCGAGCCGGCGTCTTGGCCAGGACGCGGAAGCCGCGGTACTGGTAGCGGTACGGGCCCTTGGCGCTGCCCAGGTCGTCGAAGAGGATGCCCGGAGCGTGGTGGGTCACGGGCACCCGGGAGTAGACCACAGCCCTCGGGCTGGACACGTAGCCGCCCGCGGCGTCCCGCATGGCTTCCACGCGGCCCGCCGCCGCCACGTACCGCGCCATGCCGAAGAACAGGCTCATCGTCAGGACCCCGAGCAGCAGGGCGCCGGCTGCCAGCCACAGCCGGTCGGCCGTACGGTCCCCGGGATCCGCCCGGTCCTGCCCGTCGGGGCTGCTCAGGCGCAGCTGTACGGCGGCGAACGCCAGCGTGGCGCCCAGGGCCACCGTCAGGCAGGGCACGAACTGGCGCAGCCAGCCCTCGGGCAGTCGCGGCAGCCGGTCCTCCCAGAAGAAGACCGGGAACCCCGCCAGCACCAGCAACAGCCCCGTGGCGAGCAGCCAGCCGGTCACCGCCTCACGACGAGCCTGCTGCTCCGGTCGGCCCAGCAGCCGCCCCGCCCACCCCAGCACCAGCAGGACGGCCAGCCCGCAGAACAGCAGCAACCAGAGGGGGAAGAAGATCGCGCTCGGGCTGCGCACCAGGTACGCCTCGACGGAGAGCTGCAGGTCGGCCGTCGGCACGCCGAACGTGGCGTAGTACGCCTGGGTGTAGGTGGTGCCGAAGTAGTAGAGGAGTCCGAGGACGATGGTCCCGGGCGCCGCGATGTACGCGACCTTCTCCAGGAACGCCCTCGACGGGCTCGATGGGGCCGCCGGGTCCGCCGCCCGCGGTCCGGGCGGCGGCTGGTCATGCGGCTCCGGCATGCGCCCAGTCTGTTCGCCGATTCCGGAGCCTGCACCCCGGCGGGGCCGGGCGGCCGAACGGAGCGCGGAGCGGCGTACGACCCGGACGGCCCACGTGGCGGGGCCCTCCGCGTGCGCCGGAGGCGACCGGCGTACACGTTCGAATTGTTGCGGCGGGATGAAATCCGCCGGTCGGGGCGTTCCCGCTTCCGGCAGGACAGGACCGAACGGGGAGGCCTACGTGGCGGCGGCAGAGACAGCAGCGGGCGGGAAACAGGGCTGGGTCAAGCGGCTGGCCGCCTACACCTGGCGGTACAAGGCCAACGTGCTGCTCGCGCTCGGATCCTCGCTGGCGGGCATGGCCGTCATGGCGCTCGTACCGCTGGTCACCAAGGTGATCATCGACGACGTCATCGGGGACCACACCAAGCCCATGGGCCCCTGGGCCGGGATGCTCATAGCCGCCGCCCTGCTCGTGTACGTCCTCACCTACATACGCCGGTACTACGGCGGACGCCTCGCCCTCGACGTGCAGCACGACCTGCGCACCGACATGTACCAAACCATCTCCCGCCTCGACGGGCGGCGGCAGGACGAGCTGTCCACCGGGCAGGTCGTCGGACGCGCCACCACCGACCTCCAGCTCATCCAGGGCCTGCTCTTCATGCTCCCGATGACGATCGGGAACTTCCTGCTCTTCGGGATATCCCTCGGGATCATGCTGTGGCTGTCGCCGCTGCTGACCGTCGTCGCACTGCTGATGGCACCCGCCCTCTGGTTCATCGCCAAGCGCAGCCGCAAGAAGCTCTTCCCCGCCACCTGGTACGCGCAGAGCCAGGCCGCAGCCGTCGCGAGCGTCGTCGACGGAGCCGTGACCGGCGTGCGCGTCGTCAAGGGCTTCGGCCAGGAGGAGCAGGAGACCGGCAAGCTCCGCGACGCCGGGCGCCGGCTCTTCGCCGGGCGGATGCGCGCCATCCGGCTCAACTCCCGCTACACCCCCGCCCTCCAGGCAGTGCCCGCGCTCGCCCAGGTCGCCATGCTGGCGCTCGGCGGCTGGATGGCCACCGAGGGGCAGGTCACCCTCGGTACCTTCGTCGCCTTCTCCACCTACCTCGCGCAGCTCGTCGGCCCCGTCCGCATGCTCGCCATGGTCCTCACCGTCGCCCAGCAGGCCCGGGCCGGCGCCGACCGGGTCTTCGAGCTCATCGACACGGAGCCCGCGATCCGGGAGGGCGGGCACGAACTGCCCGCCGACGCGCCCGCCACCGTCGAGTTCGAGGACGTCCACTTCGGCTACGACCCCGAGCGGCCCGTCCTCGACGGGTTCTCGCTGTCCGTGGCGGAGGGCGAGACCGTCGCCGTCGTCGGCGCCTCGGGCAGCGGGAAGTCCACCGTCTCGCTCCTCATGCCGCGCTTCTACGACGCCGACCGCGGCACCGTCCGCATCGGCGGCCACGACGTCCGCGAGCTGACCTACACCTCCCTGCGCGGCGCGATCGGCCTCGTTCCCGAGGACTCCTTCCTCTTCTCCGACACCATCCGCGCCAACATCGCCTACGGGCACCCCGGCGCCACCGACGAGCAGATCGAGGCCGCCGCCCGCGCCGCCCAGGCGGACGGCTTCGTCCGGGCCCTGCCCGCCGGGTACGACACCAAGGTCGGCGAGCAGGGCCTGACCCTCTCCGGCGGCCAGCGCCAGCGCATCGCCCTGGCCCGCGCCATCCTCACCGACCCCCGGCTGCTGCTCCTCGACGACGCCACCTCCGCCGTGGACGCCCGCGTCGAGCACGAGATCCACGAGGCCCTGCGCGCCGTCATGGCCGGCCGGACCACCCTGCTGATCGCCCACCGCCGCTCCACGCTCGCGCTGGCCGACCGGATCGCCGTACTGGACCGCGGGCGGCTCGCCGAGATCGGTACGCACGAGGAGCTGCAGCAGCGCTCTCCGCTCTACCGCAGGCTGCTCACCGACCCCGACGCGCTCGGCGCCGGCTCGCCGCGGACTCCGGACGCCCTCGCGCTCGCCGAGTTCGAGAGCGAGCTCGACCGCGACCTCGAACGGGACATCGAGCTCGAGGCCGAGATCGACTCCGAGCCCGTCAACGCCAAGCGCAGGGTCCCCGCCGGAATCACCCCGGAGCTCTGGCGCCGCCGCGAGGAGGCCGCCGCCGACGCCGTCGGCGGCCCCGGCACCGCCACCGCTCCCGGCACCGCCACCGCTCCCGCCGCCGGCAGGGCGCCCGGCGCCGGCCACTCCATGGCCGGCGCGGTGGCCGGGACGCCCGCCACCCCCGAACTGCTCGCGCAGGTCGCCGCGCTGCCGCCCGCCGACGACCGGCCCGACGTGGACGAGACCCGCGCCGCGGCCGCCGAGGAGAGCTACGGCCTGCGCCGCCTGCTGGGGGGATTCTGGGCGCCGCTCGCCATCAGCCTCGCCCTCGTCGCCGTGGACGCGGGATCCGGACTGCTCCTGCCGATCCTGATCCGCCACGGCATCGACCAGGGCGTGGAACAGGCCGTGCTCGGCGCCGTCTGGGCGGCCGCCGGGCTCGCCCTCGCGGTCGTCGTCGCCCAGTGGGCCGCGCAGTTCGCCGAGACCCGGATGACCGGGCGCACCGGCGAGCGCGTCCTGTACTCCCTTCGCGTCAAGATCTTCGCGCAGCTCCAGCGGCTCGGCCTCGACTTCTACGAGCGCGAGCTGACCGGCAAGATCATGACCCGGATGACCACGGACGTGGACTCGCTGTCCACGTTCCTCCAGACCGGGCTGGTCACGGCCGTCGTCTCCGTCTTCACCTTCTTCGGGATCCTGGTCGCCCTGCTCGTCCTCGACGTCGAGCTCGCGCTGATCGTCTTCGCGACCCTGCCCGTCCTGGTCATCGGGACGATCGTGTTCCGCCGCAAGTCCGTCGCCGCCTACGAGCTCGCCCGCGACCGGGTCAGCCTGGTCAACGCCGACCTCCAGGAGTCCGTCTCCGGTCTGCGCATCGTCCAGGCCTTCCGCCGCGAGGGCTCCGGCGCCACCCGCTTCGCCGAGCGCAGCGACTCCTACCGCGAGGCCCGGGTCCGCGGCCAGTGGCTGATATCGGTCTACTTCCCGTTCGTCCAGCTGCTGTCCTCGGCCGCCGCGGCCGCCGTGCTGATCGTCGGCGCGGGCCGGGTGGAGGCGGGGACGCTCACCACCGGCGCGCTGGTCGCGTACCTGCTCTACATCGACCTGTTCTTCGCCCCGGTCCAGCAGCTCTCCCAGGTCTTCGACGGCTACCAGCAGGCCACCGTCTCCCTCGGCCGCATCCAGGCGCTGCTGCGCGAGCCCACCACCACCCCGCGCCCGCAGGACCCGCGCGAGCTGCCCGGGCTGCGCGGCGAGATCGCCTTCGAGGACGTCCGCTTCCAGTACGGGACGGCCGCCGAACGCGGCGAGAAGGGCGACGCCCTGGCCGGGATCAGCCTGCGCATACCCGCCGGACAGACCGTCGCCTTCGTCGGCGAGACCGGCGCCGGGAAGTCCACGCTGGTCAAGATGGTGGCCCGGTTCTACGACCCGACCTCCGGCCGGATCACCGCCGACGGCGCCGACCTGCGGGAGCTCGACCTGACGGCGTACCGCCACCGGCTGGGCGTCGTCCCCCAGGAGTCGTACCTCTTCCCGGGGACCGTCCGCGACGCCATCGCCTACGGCCGGCCGGCCGCGAGCGACGCCGAGGTGGAGGCCGCCGCCCGCGCGGTCGGCGCCCACGCCATGATCGCCACCCTCGACGGCGGCTACCTGCACACCGTCGCCGAGCGCGGCCGCAACCTCTCCGCGGGCCAGCGCCAGCTGATCGCGCTGGCCCGCGCCGAGCTCGTCGACCCGGACGTGCTGCTGCTCGACGAGGCCACCGCCGCCCTCGACCTGGCCACCGAGGCCCAGGTCAACCAGGCCACGGACCGCCTCGCGGGCAAGCGCACCACGCTGGTGGTGGCGCACCGGCTGACCACCGCCGCGCGCGCCGACCGGGTCGTCGTCATGGACCGCGGCCGCGTCGTCGAGGACGGCTCGCACGCCGAACTCCTGGCGCGCGGCGGCCGGTACGCCGACCTGTGGCGCACCTTCGTCGGGGAGGACGAGCGCGCCGCGGCCTGAGCGGCGGGGTCCCGAGGGGCCCGGGGGATCAGAACTCGCCGAACAGCAGGTTCCCCGGGGCGTCCTCGTCGGTGCCGGTGTAGTACTCGCGTACCGCGCCGAGGAGTTCGTCCACCGTCAGGGTGCCGTCCCCGTCCGCGTCGATCCGCCGGAACAGCGCCTCGGTGTGGGCGGGGCCCAGGTCCGTGTCGAAGGCCTCCTGCGCCCGGTGGAACTCCTCCGGGCTGATGACCCCGTCGCCGTCGGTGTCCACGATCGTGAGGATCGCCCGCATCATCGGGCGGAACGAACGGTCGTAGGCCGGCCCGCCCTGTGCGTACAGCCGGGTCATGCCCAGCTTGTACTCCTCGGGCGTGACCTTGCCGTCGCGGTCCAGGTCCAGCTCGGTGAAGAGGTCCTGCCAGAAGTCGGCCAGCCCGCCCATCACCAGGGCGGCCTTGGGGGAGTCGGCCGGCTCCGCGAGGGCGGTCAGCAGCCGGGAGCCGAGCGCGATGATGTCGTCGGCGTCGATCACCCCGCTCCGGTCGGCGTCCAGGTGCGTGAAGGCGCGCTCCAGCTTGCGGTCGAGCAGGTCGTTCGTCATGTGAGTGCCTTTCACGGCGGCGTCCGCATCTGCGGATACGTTGTGCGGGCTTGCGGTCACCTAGCGTAATCTCCCGGCGGATCGCGAACTTCCGCAGTCCCGCGGGGGAGTTGTGGATGCACCCGTACGAGGGAAGGCCGGCCCGCGGTGGGGCGGCCGGGTCCTTGGCGACGGCAACCTTTCGGGGCGTCAGGGCGTCGTACGTGCGTGCGCACGCCGTACGTACGACCGATCGGGGGACTGGATGGTGAAGGGGCGGAACGGGCGAGGCCGTCGGGCCGCGCTGCTGGGAGCGCTCACAGTGGCCCTGTGGCTCTGCGTCGGCGGGCTGTTCGCGGGAGTACCCGTCCAGGCCGCGAGCGGCGGGTGCGCGGGCCGGCTGGCGCGGACGGTGCCCTTCGAGACGGGCGAGCTGCGCGTCTACAAGAGCCGCACCCGGGCCTGTGCGATGGCCGTGGCGCGGACGCCGGGCGAGCGGCGGCGGATGGCGGTCAGCATCCAGCCGCGCGGCGGTGCGCCGGTGCGCGATGCCGGACGATTCACCAGACATGCCGGGCCTGTCACTGTGGGGGCGATCAGTCGCTGTGTGTATGTAAAGGGGGGTGTGGGAGCCGGCTCGGCCGACTCCGGCTGGATCCTGTGTTGAGGGACAGTCCCAACTGGGTCTGTTCAGTGGCGTGTTGGCCCGGCTAGGTTCACGGCGACCGAAGTGAACTCAAGGGGAGGGCGAATGCGCAAGACGCTCGGATGGCTGCTGTCGCTCGTGGTGCTCATCGGCACCATGGGTGCGGCCGGCTCCACGGCACAAGCGGCCACCGCCGCGGAGCCGGCGGCCGCCGCGGACATCAAGGACCAGATCCTGGGCATTCCCGGGATGAGCCTGATCGAGGAGAAGCCGTACCCCGGCTACCGATTCTTCGTGCTGAACTACGAGCAGCCGGTCGACCACCGGCAGCCGTGGAAGGGCACCTTCAAGCAGCGCCTGACCCTGTTGCACAAGGACGTCTCGCGACCGTCGGTGTTCTTCACCTCCGGCTACAACGTCAACACCAGCCCGCGCCGCAGTGAGCCGACGACCATCATCGACGGCAACCAGGTGTCCATGGAGTATCGATTCTTCACGCCCTCCCGGCCCGACGCGGCCAACTGGGCCAACCTGGACATCTGGCAGGCCGCCAGTGACCAGCACCGCATCTTCACCGCCCTGAAGAAGATCTACAAGAAGAACTGGCTGGCCACGGGCGGCAGCAAGGGCGGCATGACGGCGACGTACTACGAGCGCTTCTACCCGCGCGACATGGACGGCGTCGTCGCGTACGTCGCGCCCAACGACGTCGTCAACAAGGAGGACTCGGCCTACGACCGGTTCTTCGCCAAGGTCGGCACCAAGGAGTGCCGCGACAAGCTGAACGCGGTGCAGCGCGAGGCGCTGGTGCGCCGCGAGCCGCTGGAGGCCAAGTACGCGGTGGCCGCCGCCGAGAACGGCTGGACCTTCACCACCGTCGGCAACCTCGACAAGGCGTTCGAGGCCGTCGTCCTCGACTACGTGTGGGCCTTCTGGCAGTACAGCCTGCTGGCCGACTGCGCCTCCATCCCGGCCGCCGCCACCGCCAGCGACCAGGAGATCTGGGACTCGATCGACGCGATCTCCGGCTTCTCCGCCTACTCCGACCAGGGCCTGGAGACGTACACGCCGTACTACTACCAGGCGGGCACCCAGCTCGGCTCCCCGGACATCAAGCAGCCGCACCTGGGCAACCTGAGCCGCTACGGCTACCAGCCGCCGCGCAACTTCGTGCCCCGCGACATCCCCATGACCTTCCAGCCGGGAGCCATGGCGGACATCGACAAGTGGGTGCGCGACAACGCCAACCAGATGCTGTTCGTGTACGGCCAGAACGACCCGTGGGGCGCCGAGCCGTTCCGCATCGGGTACACGGCGCGCGACAGCCACGTGATGATCGCGCCGGGTGCCAACCACGGGGCGAACGTCGCCAAGCTCCTGGACGGCGAGAAGGCCCTCGCCACCGCCAAGATCCTCCAGTGGGCCGGGGTGGCTCCGGCCGCCGCGCTCGCCGACGCGGGCCGGGCGGCGCCGCTGGCGGCCCCGGACGCCGAGCTCGACCGGCGCGACCTGGAGCGCGAGCCGCAGCTGCGCCCGTGAGGACGTACGGCCGGTGAACGACGGGGGCGTGCCCGCATCCTGCGGGCACGCCCTCCGCCGTGTCGGGCGTCAGGCGTCGAGGGAGAGCCCGTGGCCCAGCGGGTAGCGGCCCGGCACCGGGACGGGCAGACGGCCCGCGGGCCGGGCGGCCCCGGTGAGGACCCGCGCCGCCGCGCGCATCTCCGCGTCCCCCCAGGAGTACGTCGCCAGCTCCGCCGCGCAGGCCGGCAGCCGGGCCGGGTCGTAGGGGTTGCGGAGCGCCACCAGGACCACGGGGACGCCGGTGGCGAGCAGCTCCGTCACCAGCGTGCGCTGCGGGCCGTCCCCCTCCGGGACGTTGTACGTGCACACCAGCACCGCCGCGTGCCCGGGCGCCGCGGCCACCGCGCGCGCGGGCGCCACCGCCGTGGCCCGGCACCCGAGTGCGGTCAGCTCCCGGGCCAGCACGACCGTGGGCGGGCCGGTGCCGGCGCTGGGGGAGGCCGGGTCCGTCCCGGTGACCAGCAGTCGGGGTACGGCCTTGGCGTCGACGGGCACCAGCTTTCCGGGATTCGCCAGCAGGGTCGTCGTGGCGGTCGCGATCCGGTCGGCGGCGTCGAGGTGCTCGCGTACGCCGACCACCGCGTCCACCGTCGCCGCCGAGGGGTAGGCCTCGTCGAACAGCCCGCGGCGGGACTTCAGTTCCAGGATGCGCAGCACCGACTCCTCGACGCGGGCCTCGGTCAGCTCGCCCGACGCGACGGCCTCCAGCACGCTGCGGTGGGCCAGCGGCAGGTCCGGCGGGTTCAGCAGCTGGTCGCAGCCCGCCAGGAGGGCCAGTACGGGCACGCGGTCGTCGCCGTACTTCTGGCGGACCCCGGCCATGTCCAGGGCGTCGGTGACCACCACGCCCTGGAAGCCGAGGCGTTCGCGCAGGATGCCGGTCACGATCGGCCGGGAGAGGGTCGCCGGGTCGCCGGAGGGGTCCAGGGCGGGGAAGACGATGTGCGCCGTCATGATGGCGTCCACGCCGGCTTCCACCGCGGCCCGGAAGGGCGGCTCGTCGAGCTCTTCCCAGGCGGCGCGGGTGTGCCGCATGACCGGCAGGCCGACGTGGCTGTCGGTCTCGGTGTCCCCGTGTCCGGGGAAGTGCTTGGCGGTGGCGGCCACCCCGGCGCCCTGGTAGCCGCGCACCTGGGCGGCGACCAGTTCGGCGACGGCGTGCGGGTCGGAGCCGAAGGAGCGTACGCCGATGACCGGATTGGCCGGGTTGACGTTGACGTCGGCCACGGGCGCGTAGTCCTGCCGGATGCCCATGGCGGCGAGCTCGGCGCCCGCGATGCGGGCGGCGCGCCGGGCGTCGGCGGCGGAACCGGAGGCGCCGAGCGCCATCGCCCCCGGGAACAGCGTCGCGGGCCTGCCGATCCGGGCGACGGCGCCGTGCTCCTGGTCGGTGGAGAGCAGGAGCGGGATCCGGGCGCCGGTGGTGAGGGCGGTCTGCTGGAGGCCGGCCGAGAGCGCCGCGATCTGGTGCGGGGTGCGGGTGTTGTGGGCCCAGGCGAAGTAGACGATCCCGCCGAGGTGGTAGCGGGAGACCAGCTCGGCGGCGGTGCGCACGCCGAACGCCGCCCGGTTCTGCTCGGCGTCCGCCGGGTCGGGACCGGTCGCGGAATGCCCGTACGCCCGGGAGACGAAGAGCTGCCCGACCTTCTCGGCGAGGCTCATCCGGTCGACGGCGCGCCGCAGCCGGGCCCGGTCGGGCCGGCGGCCCGCGGGCCCGTCCGGGTTGAGGGCGTCGTCGGCGGTGGGGGTGCGAGCGGGGCCCGAGGCGGAGGCGGCCGCCCCCGCGGCCGTGGCGGCGACCGCGGCGGCCGCGGCCAGCAGGGTCCGGCGGGAGGCGTGGTTCGGCACGGGCCGGACCCTACCGGTGCCGTCCGGCCTCGGCCGGGCGTGTCGTTGCGTGTCGCCCCTTTGGGGTGGGGCCCTGCCGGGACTACCCCGTGGCCCAGTGTTCCTGGAGGGTGCGGACGGTCTCGGTGATGGCCGGGCGGCGGGCGGCGCCGGTGCGCCAGAGGGCGTACAGCCTGCGGACGGGGCCCGGTTCCAGCGGCACGGCCACGGCCCCCGGCGGCAGGGTGCCGGTCCCCAGCCGGGGGACGACCGCCACCCCGAGTCCGGCCGCGACCAGGGCGACGATGGTGTGGTTCTCCTCGGCGACGTGCGCGATGTCCGGCTCGAAGCCGGCGGTGCGCAGCGTCCGCATCAGCCAGTCGTGGCACACCCGTCCGGGCGGCTGGCACACCCAGCGCTGGCCGCCGAGGTCCGAGCGCCGGACGGTCCCGCGGGTGGTGAAGGGGTGGCCGGCCGGTACCACCAGGTCGCAGAGGTCGTCCCCGATGAGGGCCTGCTCCACCCCCTCGGGCGCGGGCAGCGGGGCGATGTCCCAGTCGTGGGCCACGGCCAGATCGGTGACGCCGCGGGCCACCAGGTCGACGGACAGGTGGGGGTCGACCTCGGTGAGGCGCACGTCCAGGGCCGGGTGCCGGCGGGCCAGATCGGCCAGCACCCCCGGCAGCAGTCCGCGCGCGGCCGAGGCGAACGCGGCGACCGTGAGCAGCCCGCTCGGCTGACCGCGCCGCTCCTCCAGGGTGGTCTCGGCGCGCTCCACGATCGCCAGCAACTCCTGTGCGGTGTCCGCCAGATGGCGGGCCTCCTCGGTGAGGGCGACCCCGCGCCCGCGCCGTTCCAGCAGGGTGGTGCGGGTCTCCCGCTCCAGCTTGGCGATCTGCTGCGAGACCGCGGAGGGGGTGTAGCCGAGGGCGGCCGCCGCGCCCGCGACCGAGCCGTGGACGGATACGGCGTGCAGGGCGCGCAGCCGGGCGAGATCGAGCATGCCCCCATCGTATTCGTTAGCAGTGCTTCATCCATGGATGAAGAGATCCGCGCTGGTGCTACACGGTCGGCCGGGCCGATGCTCGGTCCATGCGTCCCGTACACACCGCACTCGCCGTGCTCGTCGCCGCCGTCTGGGGCTTCAACTTCGTGGTCGTCGAGATCGGACTCGACCACTTCCCGCCCCTGTTGCTGTCCGCGCTGCGCTTCCTCGTCGCCGCCCTGCCCGCCGTGTTCTTCGTCGGGCCGCCCAAGGTCGCCTGGAAGTGGATCGCGGGGGTGGGGGCCGCCCTCGGCATCGCCAAGTTCGGCCTGCTCTTCACCGGCATGGACGCGGGCATGCCGGCCGGGCTGTCCTCCCTCGTCCTGCAGGTCCAGGCCGTCTTCACCGCCGTCCTCGCCGCCGTCGTGCTCCGCGAGCGGCCGGGCCGGGTGCGGCTGACCGGCATGGCCGTGGCGCTGGCAGGCATCGCCGTGGCCGCCGTGGACGGGGGCACCTCCGGGCCCGTGCTCGGCTTCACCCTGGTCGTGGCGGCCGCCGCCTGCTGGGGCGTCTCCAACGTGCTGACCCGCAAGGCCTCCCCGCCCGACGCCCTGAACTTCATGGTGTGGGTGTGCACGGTGCCGGTGCTGCCGCTGTTCGGGCTGTCGCTGCTGCTGGAGGGGCCCGAGCGGGACCTGGCCGCGCTGCGGGCCCTGGACTGGTCCGGGGTGGGCGTCATCGCGTACGTCGCGTGGGTCTCGACCGTGTTCGGGTTCGGGGCCTGGGGCTACCTGCTGCGCCGCTACCCGGCCTCGTCGGTGGCTCCGTTCAGCCTGCTGGTGCCGGTCTTCGGGATGTCCTCGGCGGCCCTGGTGCTCGGGGAGCAGGTGTCGGGCCTGCGCTGGGCGGCGGCGGTGCTGCTGGTCGGCGGGGTGGCGCTGACGTCGCTGGCCCCCGCGCGGCCCGCCGCCCGTACCGAGGCCCGGGCGGAGGCCCGTACGACGGCCGCCGCGGCCGTCAGCGCAGGGAGTCGTCCTGCAGCGGCAGGCGCCAGTCCTGTCCGATGAGGGAGACCCCGTACGAGCGGTGCGGGCGCTCCGCGACCAGGGTGAACCCGGCCCGCAGGTAGAGCTCGCGGGCGTCGGCCAGCACGTCGTTGGTCCACAGCACCAGCTCGCGGTAGCCGACCGAGCGGGCGAAGGCGACGACCGTGTCGACCAGCAGGCCGCCGATGCCGCGGCCGCGTCCCTCGGGGTCGACCAGCAGCAGCCGCAGCCGGGCGGTGCCGGGTGCGCCGTCCTCGCGCACGCACATCACCGAGCCCACCGGGCGGCCGTCCAGCTCGGCGATCCAGACCCGTTCCAGGTACGGGTCGTGGTCCTCGGCGAAGTCCGCGACGATCCGGGCCACCAGGCCCTCGAACTCGGCGTTCCAGCCGTACTCGGCGGCGTACAGCGCGCCGTGCCGCTGCACGATCCAGCCCAGCTCGCCGGGCCCCGGGGCGCGCAGTCGGACCCCCTTCGCCTCGGGGTCCTCAGGTGTTAGGAGTACCGGGGGCGTGTCCATGGCGCCCGAGGATAGCGCGCGGGGCGGGCCGGGGGGATGCCTGCGGCCGCCGGCCCGCCCTGCGCCGCAGGGGTTGCCGCGGCGGGCTACTTCTTGCCGCCGCCGAGGATCTGGCCCAGCAGGTCGCCCAGGCCGCCGTCGCCCGCGGGGGCCGCACCGGGCGCCCCGCCCGGCGGAGTGCCGGCCGCAGTGCCGCCGGCGGCCTTGCCGGAGGCCGCGCGCTTGGCGAACACCGCCAGGAGCACCGGGATCAGCATCTCGATGACCCGGCTGACGGTGGCCGCGGGGATGCCGGTCTTCTTCGAGACGGCGTTGGCCACGGGCCGGCTCAGCTTGGCCAGCACCCCGGCCATCATTCCGCCGCCCAGCAGCCCGCCGAGACCGCCGCCGAGCGTGGAGACGCCCTGCAGAGGGGGCTCGGCCACCTCGGCGAAGGCCTGGCGCACCTCCACCCCGTCCTCGTCGTCGGCTCCGGCCTTCTGCTGGAGGTCGCCGGTCATCGCCCCGACCGTGGTCGTGACGGTGTCGCGTGCGCCGGCGGTGTCCGTGCCGAGCAGCGAGGCGATCTCGTTGAGCCGGTCGTCACCGAGCTCGCCCAGCACGTCGTCCTGGAATGAAGATTCGCTCATGCGTGAAACGCTACTTCTGTCCCGATTCGCCAGCACCTCGGGTAGGCGTTGGGTAACGGAAACGTAAATGTGTGACTCCGGATGCAACCCTCCGGGGGTACCGCGGGTCGTATGTTGCGTCGGCACTTCCGGGGAGGGATCTGGGGGGATCGGGAAGTCCGACGAGGGAGGGGTAACCGTGAGGGGGTCCGGCCGCGAGGCGGGACCCCCTTCGCGCTGTCCGGGGCATCGTCCACAGGCCTGACGGGATGTCGGCGCCGCCCGGTAGCTTCGGGTCATGGCAACGGACGGGGTACGGGCGGCGGTGCAACTGGCGGTGGTCGAGGGCGTCCTCGAGCGCATCACCTACGCCAACGAGGAGAGCGGCTACACGGTCGCCCGCGTCGACACCGGCCGCGGCAGCGGCGACCTGCTCACAGTCGTCGGCTCCCTGCTCGGGGCGCAGCCCGGCGAATCGCTGCGCATGGAGGGCCGTTGGGGCTCCCACCCGCAGTACGGCCGGCAGTTCACCGTGGAGAACTACCGGACGGTCCTGCCCGCCACCATCCAGGGCATCCGCCGCTACCTCGGCTCCGGCCTGATCAAGGGCATCGGACCGAAGATCGCCGACCGGATCGTGGAGCACTTCGGCACCGGCACGCTCGACGTGATCGAGGCCGAGCCGAAGCGGCTGATCGAGGTGCCCGGCCTCGGCCCCAAGAGGACGAAGCTGATCGGGGCGGCCTGGGAGGAGCAGAAGGCCATCAAGGAGGTCATGGTCTTCCTCCAGGGCGTCGGCGTCTCCACCTCCATCGCGGTGCGCATCTACAAGAAGTACGGCGACGCGTCCATCTCCGTCGTCAACAACCAGCCCTACCGGCTCGCCGCCGACGTGTGGGGCATCGGCTTCCTGACCGCGGACCGCATCGCCCAGGCCGTCGGGATCCCGCACGACAGCCCCGAACGGGTCAAGGCCGGGCTGCAGTACGCCCTGTCCCAGTCCACCGACCAGGGCCACTGCTTCCTGCCCGAGGAGAAGCTCATCGCCGACGGGGTAAAGCTGCTCCAGGTCGACACCGGGCTGGTGATCGAGTGCCTGGCCGAGCTCGCCGCCGACCCGGAAGGGGTCGTGCGGGAGGCCGTGCCGGACCCGCAGGGCGGGCCCGACCCGCTGACCGCCGTGTACCTGGTGCCCTTCCACCGGGCCGAGCTGTCCCTGGTCGGGCAGGTGCGCCGGCTGCTGAACGCCGAGGACGACCGGATGCCGTCCTTCCAGGACGTGGACTGGGACAAGGCCCTCGGCTGGCTCGCCGGGCGTACGGGGGCCGCGCTCGCCCCCGAGCAGCGGGACGCGGTCAGGCTGGCGCTGACCCGCCGGGTCGCCGTCCTCACCGGCGGCCCGGGCTGCGGCAAGTCCTTCACCGTGCGCTCCATCGTCGAGCTGGCCCGGGCCAAGAAGGCCAAGGTGGTGCTGGCCGCGCCCACCGGCCGGGCCGCCAAGCGGCTCGCCGAGCTCACGGGGGCCGAGGCCTCCACGGTGCACCGGCTGCTGGAGCTCAAGCCGGGCGGGGACGCCGCGTACGACCGGGACCGGCCGCTGGACGCCGACCTGGTCGTGGTCGACGAGGCCTCGATGCTGGACCTGCTGCTGGCCAACAAGCTGGTCAAGGCGGTGGCGCCGGGTGCTCACCTGCTGCTGGTGGGGGACGTGGACCAGCTGCCGTCGGTCGGCGCCGGGGAGGTGCTGCGGGACCTGCTGGCGGAGGGCGGCCCGGTGCCCGCGGTGCGCCTGACCCGGATCTTCCGCCAGGCCCAGCAGTCCGGCGTGGTCACCAACGCGCACCGCATCAACACCGGGCTGCCGCCGATCACCGACGGGCTGCCGGACTTCTTCCTCTTCCCCGAGGAGGACACCGAGGCGGCGGGCGTGCTGGCCGTGGACGTGGCGGCCCGCAGGATCCCGGCCAGGTTCGGCCTCGACCCGAGGCGGGACGTCCAGGTGCTCGCACCCATGCACCGCGGCCCGGCCGGCGCCGCGAACCTCAACGGGCTGCTCCAGCAGGCCATGACGCCGGCCCGCCCGGACCTGCCGGAGAAGCGGTTCGGCGGCCGGGTCTTCCGGGTGGGCGACAAGGTCACCCAGATCCGCAACAACTACGAGAAGGGCGCCAACGGCGTCTTCAACGGCACGGTCGGCGTGGTCATCGCCCTGGACGCGGACGAACAGCGGCTGACGGTGCGGACGGAGGAGGACGAGGAGATCGTGTACGAATTCGGTGAGCTCGACGAGCTGGCCCACGCGTACGCCGTCACCATCCACCGTTCCCAGGGGAGTGAATATCCCGCTGTGGTGATCCCGGTCACCACCGGTGCTTGGATGATGCTCCAGCGGAATCTGCTCTATACGGCGGTGACCAGGGCGAAGAAACTGGTCGTCCTCGTCGGGTCCCGGAAGGCCCTGGGCCAGGCCGTGCGTACCGTTTCCGCAGGTAGGAGGTACACGGCGGTCGCGCCCCGGCTGTCCGGACGGATACCGGTGGGAAACATCACCTAGATGATCGATCATTTGGGGTTCCCGCCGCGGTGCGGAGGGGGCAGGATGAGCAGGTTGGCGGCACTCAGTGCCGTCAGAAAGACCAAAGGCCGACCCCGAGTGCACTCTCCTGCGCCAAATGGGGGAAGGTAGAGGCAGTCAGGGCACCTCGAAGAAGAGGCACTACGTCGGTGAGGGATGACGTGAGCGACAACTCTGTAGTACTCCGGTACGCGGACGGCGAATACACCTACCCGGTGGTTGAGAGCACCGTCGGCGACCAGGGCTTCGACATCTCGAAGCTGCGGGCCCAGACCGGGCTCGTCACGCTGGACAGTGGCTACGGCAACACCGCCGCCTACAAGTCCGCGATCACCTACCTCGACGGTGAGCAGGGCATCCTGCGTTACCGCGGCTACCCGATCGAGCAGCTGGCGGAGCGCTCGACCTTCATCGAGGTCGCCTACCTGCTGATCAACGGTGAGCTGCCGACCGTCGACCAGCTCGCGTCGTTCCGCAACGAGATCACCCAGCACACGCTGCTGCACGAGGACGTCAAGCGCTTCTACGACGGCTTCCCGCGCGACGCGCACCCGATGGCGATGCTGTCCTCGGTCGTCAGCGCGCTGTCGACGTTCTACCAGGACAGCCACAACCCCTTCGACGAGAAGCAGCGCAACCTCTCGACGATCCGGCTGCTGGCCAAGCTCCCGACGATCGCGGCCTACGCGTACAAGAAGTCGGTCGGCCACCCGGTGGTCTACCCGCGCAACGACCTCGGCTACGTCGAGAACTTCCTGCGCATGACCTTCTCCGTGCCGGCCCAGGAATACGACCTGGACCCCGTCGTGGTCTCCGCGCTCGACAAGCTGCTGATCCTGCACGCGGACCACGAGCAGAACTGCTCCACCTCCACCGTGCGTCTGGTCGGCTCCTCGCAGGCGAACATGTTCGCCTCGATCTCCGCCGGCATCTCGGCCCTGTGGGGTCCGCTGCACGGTGGCGCCAACCAGTCCGTCCTCGAGATGCTGGAAGGCATCAAGAACGACGGCGGCGACGTCGACGCCTTCATCCGCAAGGTGAAGAACAAGGAGGACGGCGTCCGCCTGATGGGCTTCGGGCACCGCGTCTACAAGAGCTTCGACCCCCGGGCGAAGATCATCAAGGCGGCGGCGCACGACGTCCTCTCGGCGCTCGGCAAGAGCGACGAGCTGCTCGACATCGCGCTCAAGCTGGAGGAGCACGCGCTCGCCGACGAGTACTTCGTCTCGCGCAACCTCTACCCGAACGTGGACTTCTACACCGGTCTGATCTACCGGGCCATGGGCTTCCCGACCGAGATGTTCACGGTGCTCTTCGCGCTCGGCCGCCTCCCCGGCTGGATCGCCCAGTGGCACGAGATGATCAAGGAGCCGGGTTCCCGCATCGGCCGCCCGCGCCAGATCTACACGGGCGAGGTCCTGCGCGACTTCGTTCCCGTCGAGGCCCGCTGACCCGAGGCCCTCGGGCGCCGCGCAGGACTGTGCGGCGCCGCCCCAGACGTACGAGAAGCGCCCCGCCGTCGATCCCCCCACGGGTCGACGGTCGGGGCGCTTCCCTTTTCCCCGAAACGGACTCCCCCCACGGGACCCGGATCGGGGCGTCCTTGAGCCGGGACCCGTTCGGGTCGGGAGGGCCGCTCAAAGCCTCCCGCGGGCACGTGTCCCGGCCGGCGGATGCCACGGAAAACCCCCAAGGTTTCCGTGGAACGTCCCCCAAGACGTTCCTGGCATCGCCCCATTAGACCTGTCACGACCCCGGATGGTTACGTTGAGGTCACTGTGATCTGCGTCTCCCGTGAAGGAAGTGTGGGAACGATGCGAAGGTCATCCACTAGCGGAAGGACCTCAACCGCAGGCTGTTGGTCACCACGAAGACCGAGGAGAAGGCCATGGCGGCTCCCGCGATCATCGGGTTGAGCAGGCCGGCCGCCGCCAGCGGCAGGGCCGCGACGTTGTAGCCGAAGGCCCAGAAGAGGTTGCCCTTGATGGTGGCCAGGGTCCGGCGGGAGAGCCGGATCGCGTCCGCCGCCACCCGCAGGTCGCCCCGTACGAGGGTCAGGTCGCCGGCCTCGATGGCCGCGTCGGTGCCCGTGCCCATGGCCAGCCCCAGGTCCGCCTGGGCCAGAGCGGCCGCGTCGTTGACCCCGTCGCCGACCATGGCGACCGTACGGCCCTCGGCCTGGAGGCGGCGTACGACGTCCACCTTGTCCTGCGGGAGCACCTCGGCGATCACCTCGTCGATGCCCACCTCGCGGGCCACCGTCTCGGCCACGGCCCGGTTGTCGCCGGTCAGCAGCACCGGGGTCAGGCCCAGTTCCCGCAGCCGGGCGACCGCCTCGGCGCTGGTCTCCTTGACCGCGTCGGCCACGGTCAGGACCCCGCGAGCCTCCCCGTCCCAGGCCACCAGCACGGCGGTGCCGCCCTCGGCCTCGGCGGCCGCCTTGGCCCGGGCGAGCCCGTCCGGCAGGGTGATCGACCAGTCCGCCAGCAACTGCTCGCGGCCCACCAGCACCGCGTGCCCGTCGACCACGCCCTGGACGCCGAGACCGGCGAGGTTCTCGAAGCCCTCCGGTACGGGCAGGGAGCCCGCCCGGTCGGCGGCGGCGGCGGCCACGGCCCGGGCGATCGGGTGTTCCGAGGCGTGCTCCAGCGACCCGGCCAGGCGCAGCAGTTCGAGCTCGTCGACCCCCTCGGCGGTGACGACACCGGCCAGGGTCATCCGGCCGGTGGTGACGGTGCCGGTCTTGTCGAGGACGACGGTGTCCACGCGGCGGGTGGACTCCAGCACCTCGGGGCCCTTGATCAGGATGCCGAGCTGCGCGCCCCGCCCGGTGCCGACCATCAGCGCGGTCGGGGTGGCAAGGCCCAGGGCGCACGGGCAGGCGATGATCAGGACGGCCACGGCGGCGGTGAAGGCGGCCGTCGCGTCGTCGGTGACGAGCAGCCAGCCGATCCAGGTGCCGAGGGCGAGGACCAGGACGACGGGCACGAAGATCCCGGAGATCCGGTCGGCGAGGCGCTGCACCTCGGCCTTGCCGTTCTGCGCGTCCTCGACCAGCTTGGCCATCCGGGCGAGCTGGGTGTCGGCCCCGACCCTGGTGGCCTCGACGAGCAGGCGTCCGGAGGTGTTGACGGTGGCGCCGGTGACGGAGTCGCCGACGGACACCTCGACCGGGACGGACTCGCCGGTCAGCATGGAGGCGTCCACGGCGGAGCTGCCCTCGACGACCGTGCCGTCGGTGGCGATCTTCTCGCCGGGGCGGACGGCGAAGCGGTCGCCGACTGCGAGCTCGGCCACCGGGATGCGCACCTCCTTGCCCGCGCGCAGGACGACGACGTCCTTGGCGCCCAGCTCCAGCAGGGCCTTGAGGGCCGCGCCGGCCTTCCGCTTGGAGCGCGCCTCCAGGTAGCGGCCGAGGAGGATGAAGGTGACGACTCCGGCCGCGACCTCCAGGTAGATGGCGGAGGAGCCGTCCGCGCGGGAGATGCTGCCCCCTTGAACGGTGAAGAGGGCGAAGCCGTGCCGCATGCCGGGCATGCCCGCGTGGCCGAAGAACAGCGCCCACAGCGACCAGGCGAAGGCTGCGAGCGTGCCGACCGAGACCAGGGTGTCCATGGTCGCGGCGCCGTGCCGGGCGTTGGTCCAGGCGGCCTTGTGGAAGGGGAAGCCGCCCCAGACCACGACGGGCGCGGCGAGGGTCAGCGAGAGCCACTGCCAGTTGTCGAACTGGAGGGCGGGGACCATCGCGAGCAGGACGACGGGCAGGGCGAGCGCGGCGGAGACCAGCAGCCGCTGCCGCAGGGCGGACAGTGCCGGGTCGGGGGCCTCGGCCCGCTCCTGCTCCTCGCCGGCCGCGGGGGCGGGCGGGGCGGGAGGTGCGGGTTCCTCGGCGGTGTAACCGGTCTTGACGACGGTCGCGATCAGGTCCGCGACCTGGACGTCGCCGCCGTAGGAGACGTGGGCCTTCTCGGTGGCGTAGTTCACCGTGGCCTCGACGCCGTCCATCCGGTTGAGCTTCTTCTCGATGCGGGCCGCGCAGGAGGCGCAGGTCATCCCGCCGATCGAGAGTTCGACCGCCGTTATCGGTCCGTCGTGCACTGTGCTGGTCATGTTCCGGCTCCAGGGGGATGGCCGGGCCGTACGGGTCCAGTATGAGCTGGCCGGCACGGCCCGGCGGGGTGCTGCGAAGTGCCGCGGGTGCTGCCGAAGGGGAGCGGGTACCGCTCAGGCCCGGCCGGTGAACTCGTAGCCGGCCTCGTCCACCGCGGCGCGCACGTCCTCGTCGGCGAGCGGGGCGGCGGAGACCACGGTGACCTCGCCGGACGCGGCGACGGCCTTGACCGAGGTGACGCCCGGCAGGGCGGAGATCTCGCTGTTCACCGCGCCCTCGCAGTGGCCGCAGGTCATGCCGGTCACCCGGTAGACGGTGGTGGTCTGGGTGTCCGTCTCGGCACTCATGTCGTTCTCCTCTTCGGGGGTGTGTCCGGTCACCGGGAGGGGTGGCCGATGACTCCACCGTCCTCCCGACGATCCGAGACTATACCCCTGGGGGGTATAAAGCGAGCATTGGCATCCGGCCTTTCTCCGCCGTGGCGGGCTCAGTCCTCTCGGCGCCCCCGGTTGCCGGGCCGGCGGGCCACCCAGGCGCGGACCGTGTCGGCGTACCAGTAGGGCTTGCCGCCCTCCACGTGGTCGGGCGGCGGGAGAAGTCCGTGCTTGCGGTAGGAGCGCACGGTGTCCGGCTGGACCCGGATGTGTGCAGCGATCTCCTTGTACGACCACAGCTGTCGGTCGCTCATCTGGGACACCTCCTGGTCCACGCCGCCGGGCCGGCCGGGAGGCCGTCGGGGAATCCGGCGCGTGGACGCTGACGATCACTCGGGTTGTGCCCGGGCAACGACGCGGGACCGGGGCCGGGGAGGGGCTGTCGACCCCCTGTGACGGAAAACCCGCGTAACGCGGACATGCGTGACACAAGGGCGACCCCTGTGACCGGAGAGTCACAGGGGCCGGATGAGGAACACGGACCGCAACGTGCGAGCGGCGGGGTGCGGCGGGGTGCGGCGGGGTGCGGCGGGGAGGGGCAGGGTGCGGCTCAGCGGTACAGGGCCGGCCGGTCCGCCAGCTCCACCACCGTCCGTACGCCGCTGCGCGCTGCCGCGAGGCCCGCCTCCGAGACGGCCGCCGCCGCGTACCCGTCCCACGCGTCGGGCCCCGCCACCCGGCCGCGCGCGGCCGCGGCCACCCAGCGCCGCAGCTGCCGGTCGTAGGCGTCGGCGAAGCGCACCGTGAAGTCCTGGACGATCTCGCCGCCCCACCGGCCCGCCGCCTGCACCACCATCGCGTGCCCGTCGCCGATCCGGGCGCTGCCCGACTCGCCGACCGCCTCGCACTGCACCTGGTAGCCGAAACCGCAGTTGACGAAGATCTCCACGTCGACGACGGCCCCTCCGGAGGTCTCCAGCAGCACCATCCGGGGATCGGCCAGCCCCTCGGGCGCGGCCGACGCGGGCCGCGGCGAGAGCACCGTGACCGCGGTGATCTCCTGCCCCAGCAGCCAGCGGGCCGCGTCCACCTCGTGCACCACGGAGTCGCTGATCAGCATGTCGCTCGTGAAGAACGACGGCGAGGAGGCGTTGCGGTGCCGGCAGTGGAGGAAGAGCGGACGGCCGATCCCGCCCGCGTCCAGCAGCTCCTTGAGCCGCTCGTACTCGGCGTCGTGCCGCCGCATGAACCCCACCTGCACCAGGCGCCGCCCCAGCCGCTGCTCGGCCTCCATGACGCGCAGCGCCCCCGCCGGCTCCGGGGTCAGCGGCTTCTCGCACAGCACCGGCAGCCCCCGCTCCAGGGCCTGCAGGATCGCTTCCTCGTGGGCGGGCCCGGGGGACGCGATCAGTACGGCCTGGACCCCGGGCGCGGCTATCGCCGCCGCCGGGTCGGTGTGCGCACTCGCGCCGTCGAGGGCGCCCGCGACCTCCTTGACCCGGTCCCCGTCCGGATCGGCCACGGCCACCACCCGGGCCCCGCCCACGGTCCGCCCGAACCGGCGCACGTGGTCCGCGCCCATCTTCCCGGTGCCGATGACGGCGATGCCGAGCGTGCTGGTCATGTCGTGTTCCCTCCGGAGTGTCAGCGGGCGCCGCAGGAGCGCAGGTAGGCACGGGTGCGGCGGGCGATCGGCAGCGGCCTGTCGGGCGGGCAGGGGTACATGTCCTGCTCCACGATGGCGAACAGGTCCACGCCCAGGCGCTGGGCGGCCGCCAGTACGGGCTCCAGCGCGGGCACCCCCGACGGCGGTTCGCACATCACCCCGCGGCCCACGGCCGGCCCGAAGGGCAGTTCCTCGGCGACGACTTCGGCGAGGATCCGCGGGTCCACCTGCTTGAGGTGGAGGTAGCCGATCCGCTCGGCGAAGGTCTCCACGGCCTGCACGCTGTCGCCGCCGCAGTACGCGTAGTGGCCGGTGTCCAGACAGAGGGAGACGAGGGCGGGGTCGGTGGCGTCCAGGAAGCGGGCCACGTTCTCCGGGGTGTCGATGTGGGTGTCGGCGTGCGGATGGACGACGATCCGCAGCCCGTACCGGTCCTGGACCTCGCGGCCCAGACGCTCGGTCTGGGAGGCCAGTTCGCGCCACTGGGCGGGGCTGAGGGTGCGGTCCTCCAGGACCTTCCCGGTCTTGTCGTCCCGCCAGAAGGAGGGGATGACGACGAGATGGGCCGCGCCCATGGCCTGGGTCAGCGCAGCGATCCGCGACACGTGCTCCCAGGTCTCCTCCCACACGGCGGGCCCGTGATGGAGTCCGGTGAAGACCGTTCCGGCCGAGACGCGCAGGCCGCGCGCGGCCGTCTCCTCGGCGAGCCGGGCGGGGTCCGTGGGCAGGTAGCCGTACGGGCCGAGCTCGATCCACTCGTACCCGGCGTCGGCCACCTCGTCGAGGAAACGCCGCCACGGGGTCTGCTGCGGGTCGTCGGGAAACCAGACACCCCAGGAGTCCGGAGCCGAACCGATGCGGATACGGGTCAACGCGGGCGGGGAGGACGTCATAACGGCCACCTTAGGGTGGAGGACGAGTGGGAGGACTGACTGTGACCGGCACCGGCGATCCGTATCCGTTCGACCTGATCACGATGGGCCGGATCGGGGTGGATCTCTACCCGTTGACGACCGGCGTACCACTGGCCGAGGCGGAGACCTTCGGCAGGTTCCTGGGAGGCTCCCCGGCGAACGTGGCCGTCGCCGCGGCCCGCCTGGGGCGGCGGGTGGCACTGATCAGCCGGACCGGCGCGGACCCCTTCGGCGCGTATCTGCGCACCGAACTGCGGGGCTTCGGGGTGGACGACCGGTGGGTGACCGAGGTCGCGGGCCTCCCCACGCCGATCACCTTCTGCGAGATGTTCCCGCCCGACCGCTTCCCGCTGTACTTCTACCGGCTGCCGAAGGCCCCGGACCTGGAGATCGCCGCCGACGAGGTGGACCTGGACGCGGTACGGGCGGCCCGCGTGTTCTGGATGACGGGCACGGGCCTGAGCGAGGAGCCCTCGCGGGCGGCGTCGCTGGCGGCGCTGGAGGCCCGGGGCCGGTCGGGGACGACGGTGTTCGACCTGGACTGGCGGCCGATGCTGTGGCGGGAGAAACCTCAGCCGTACTACGAGCGGGCGCTCGCGCACGCGACGGTGGCCGTCGGGAACCCGGAGGAGTGCGAGATCGCCACGGGCGAGTCCGAGCCGTACGCGGCGGCCCGGGCACTGCTCGCCGCCGGCGTGGAACTGGCGGTGGTCAAGCGGGGCCCGGAGGGCGTACTGGCGGTCCACCGCGACGGAACGGCGGTGGAGGCCCGGCCGGTCGAGGTCGAGGTGGTCAACGGGCTGGGCGCGGGGGACGCGTTCGGCGGCGCACTGTGCCACGGGCTGCTGGCGGGGTGGGAGTTGGGGCGTGTCGTGCGGTACGCGAACGCGGCGGGGGCGATCGTGGCCTCGCGGCTGGCGTGCTCCAGCGCGATGCCGTTCTCTCACGAGGTGGAGGAGGTGCTGGGGCGTGCCGGTGGTGTCTGAGTGGGAGATGGAGTGGACCCGGCTGCGGGTGCTGGCCCTTGGGCCGGGCGAGACGTATGCGTTCCCGTCGGGGGAGTGCGAATGGATCGCGCTCCCGCTGTCGGGCGGGTGCGAGGTCCGCTGCCGGGCCCTGCCCGGACCCGCGCCTCGAACGCCGGCCGGGCTGGATCTGCCGCCGGACGGCGTTGAGGCCGGGCTCGCCGAGAGCGGACCGCGGCCAGAACCAGCCCCGCCGGCGTTTGAGGCGCGGGGGTTCGGGGGCGGATCCCCCGCAGCGGAGCCGCACGTCTTCGCACTGCGGGGGCGGAGCGGGGTTTTCGGCGGGCCGACCGACTTCGCGTACGTGCCCCGGGACGCGCACACCGAGATCCGCTCCGCCGCGGGCGGCCGGTTCGCCCTCGCCGGGGCCCGGTGCGAGCGGCGCCTGGCCCCGCGGTACGGCCCCGCAGAGGCGGTGGCCGTCGAGCTGCGGGGCGCGGGCCGGTGCTCGCGGCAGGTCAACAACTTCGCCGCCGCCGGCCCCGACGGCTTCGACTGCGACCGGCTGATCGCCGTCGAGGTGCTCACCCCCGGCGGGAACTGGTCCTCGTACCCGCCGCACAAGCACGACGAGCACCTCCCCGGCGAGGAGTCCCGCCTGGAGGAGATCTACTGGTTCGAGATCGCCCCCCACGGGGACGTCCCCGGTCTCGGGTACCAGCGCGTCACGCCCTCCCCGGCCGGGAAGACCGACATCCTGGCCGAGGTGCGGACCGGCGACGCCGTGCTGATCCCGGACGGCTGGCACGGGCCGTCCATCGCCGCCCCCGGGCACGACATGTACTACCTGAACGTGATGGCCGGACCGGCCGGCGGCGGGCCGCGGGAGTGGCTGATCCGCGACCACCCCGACCACGGCTGGATCCGCGGGACCTGGGCGGGGCAGGACGTCGACCCGCGGCTGCCCTTCCCCCGAGCAGGAGCGGAGGACCACCGGTGAGGCTCACCGTCGCCCAGGCGCTCGTGCGCTTCCTCGCCGCCCAGTACACCGAGCGCGACGGCCGGCGCCGCCGGCTCGTCGCCGCCACCTGGGGGATCTTCGGGCACGGGAACGTGGCCGGCATCGGCCAGGCCCTGCTGGAGTCCGGGCCGGAGGCCATGCCCTTCCTCCAGGGCCGCAACGAGCAGGCCATGGTGCACGCCGCCGTCGGGTACGCCCGCCAGAGCGGCCGGCTCTCCACCCACGCCGTCACCGCGTCCATCGGCCCCGGCGCCACCAACCTCGTCACCGGCGCCGCCCTCGCCACGATCAACCGGATCCCGGTGCTCCTGCTGCCCGGCGACACCTTCGCGACCCGGCCCGCCGATCCCGTCCTCCAGCAGTTGGAGGTCCCCCACGCCGGGGACGTCTCCGTCAACGACGCCCTGCGGCCCGTCTCCCGCCACTTCGACCGGGTCACCCGGCCCGAGGCCCTGATCCCGGCCGCCCTCCAGGCCGTACGCGTGCTCACCGATCCGGTGCAGACCGGCGCCGTCACCCTCGCGCTGCCGCAGGACGTGCAGGCGGAGGCCCACGACTGGCCCGAGGAGTTCTTCGCCGATCGGGTCTGGGGCGTGCGCCGCCCGCGGCCCGACCGCGCCGAGCTCGCCGCCGCCGCGGACGCCGTACGGGGCTCCGCGCGCCCCCTGATCGTCGCCGGCGGCGGGATCCGGCACAGCGAGGCCCAGGCCTCCCTCGCCGCCCTCGCCGAGGCCACCGGAATCCCGGTGGCCGTCACGCAGGCGGGCAAGGGAGTGCTCCCGTACGGCCATCCCGCCGACGTCGGCGGGATCGGCCACACCGGTACGGCCACCGCCGCTGCCCTCGCCCGGGAGGCCGACCTGGTCCTCGCCGCCGGGACCCGGCTCAGCGACTTCACCACCGCCTCGGCGACCCTCTTCCAGCATCCCGCCGTCCGGTTCGTCGGCCTCAACCTGGACCCGTACGACGCCCACAAGCTCGCCGCCCGCCCGCTGGTCGCCGACGCCCGCGAGGCCCTCGACGAGCTCCGGGAGGCGCTGGCCGGCCACCGCGTGGACACCGCGTACGAGACGGCGTACCGGCGGGAGGCCGCCCGCTGGGAGGCCCGCGTCGACCTGGCCTACGCCGTGTCCGCGCCCGACGAGGAGCTCCCGCCCACCCAGGCCCAGGTGCTCGGGCTCCTCGACGCCCTCGTCGACGGCTCCGACATCCTGGTCAACGCGGCCGGCTCGCTCCCCGGGGACCTGCACAAGCTCTGGCGGGCCCGGTCGGCGGACCAGTACCACCTGGAGTACGGGTACTCCTGCATGGGCTACGAGATCCCCGCCGCCATCGGGGTCGCGCTCGCCGCACCCGGCCGGCCCGTGTGGGCGCTGGTCGGCGACGGGACCTACCTGATGAACCCGACCGAGATCGTCACCGCCGTCCAGGAGGGCGTCCCGATCAGGGTGGTCGTCCTGGACAACCACGGCTACGCCTCCATCGGCGGCCTCTCGGGGGCGGTCGGCGCCGAGGGCTTCGGCACCGCCTACCGCTTCCGGGCGCCCGACGGCGCGTACACCGGGGACCCCCTTCCGGTGGACATCGCGGCCAACGCGGCCTCCCTCGGAATGGCCGTGATCCGCGCCCGCACCGTACGTGACCTGCGGGAAGCCCTCGCCGAGGCGCGCTCGGCGACGCGTCCCACATGTGTCTACGTACAGACCCGAACGCCCGACACTGTGTCGGGCCCACCCCCGGCACAGGCGTGGTGGGATGTTCCTGTGGCCGAGACCGCGACCCGCAAGGCGGCGTCCCAGGCCCGTGAAGAGTACGACCGGCAAGCCGCGCAGCGACGTCGCCATCTGTGAAGGAGCAATAGGCATGAAGACCGTCAACCACTGGATCGGTGGCAAGACCGTCGAGGGCGCGTCGGGCAACTACGGCCCGGTCACCGACCCGGCCACCGGCGAGGTCACCACGCAGGTCGCGCTCGCTTCGGCGGAGGAGGTCGACGCCGCGGTACAGGTCGCCAAGGAGGCCTTCCTGTCCTGGGGCCAGTCCTCGCTGGCCGCCCGCACCAAGGTGCTCTTCGCCTACCGGGCGCTGCTCGACGCCAACCGCGACGCCGTCGCCGAGCTGATCACCGCCGAGCACGGCAAGGTCCACTCGGACGCGCTGGGCGAGGTCGCCCGCGGCCTGGAGATCGTCGAGCTGGCCTGCGGCATCACCACGCAGCTCAAGGGCGAGCTGTCGACGTCGGTGTCCAACCGGGTCGACGTGTCCTCGATCCGCCAGCCGCTGGGCGTCGTCGCGGGCATCACGCCCTTCAACTTCCCGGCGATGGTCCCGATGTGGATGTTCCCGCTGGCCATCGCCTGCGGCAACACCTTCGTCCTCAAGCCGAGCGAGAAGGACCCGTCGGCCTCCAACAAGCTGGCCGAGCTGATGACCGAGGCCGGTCTGCCGGCGGGCGTGCTGAACGTGGTCCACGGCGACAAGGTGGCCGTCGACGCGCTGCTCGCCCACCCCGACGTCGCGGCCGTCTCCTTCGTCGGCTCCACCCCGATCGCCCGCCACATCCACACCACCGCCTCCGCGAACGGCAAGCGCGTGCAGGCGCTCGGCGGCGCCAAGAACCACATGCTGGTCCTGCCCGACGCCGACCTGGACGCGGCCGCCGACGCGGCGGTCTCCGCCGCCTACGGCTCGGCCGGTGAGCGCTGCATGGCGATCTCCGCCGTCGTCGCCGTCGGCTCCATCGCCGACACGCTGGTGGACAAGATCCGCGAGCGCGCCGAGAAGATCAAGGTCGGCCCCGGCAACGACCCGACCTCCGAGATGGGCCCGCTGATCACGGCCGCCCACCGCGACAAGGTCGCCTCGTACGTGAAGGGCGCGGCCGAGCAGGGCGCCGACGTGGTCCTGGACGGCACGGGCTACACGGTCGAGGGCAACGAGAACGGCCACTGGATCGGCCTGTCGCTCCTCGACAACGTCCGCACCGACTCCGACGCCTACCGCGACGAGATCTTCGGCCCGGTGCTGTGCGTGCTGCGCGCCGAGACCTACGAGGAGGGCGTGGCCCTCATCAACGCCTCGCCGTTCGGCAACGGCACCGCGATCTTCACCCGCGACGGCGGCGCCGCCCGCCGCTTCCAGCTGGAGATCCAGGCGGGCATGGTCGGCGTCAACGTCCCGATCCCGGTGCCGGTGGGCTACCACTCCTTCGGCGGCTGGAAGGACTCGCTCTTCGGCGACCACCACATCTACGGCAACGACGGCATTCACTTCTACACCCGGGGCAAGGTCGTGACGACCCGCTGGCCGGACCCCTCCGACGCCCCCGCCGGCGTGGACCTGGGCTTCCCGCGCAACCACTGACGCCCGAACCCCGCCTGCAGGACCCGCAGGACGACCCGCCCCCCGCAGCCTTCACCGCGGGGGGCGGGTTCCGTTCCCCGGCGGGGTCAGAACCGCGACCAGACGTCCGACGCGGCCGTGCCGGACCAGACCGCGTCGCCGTGGCCGTGGCCCTCGACCACGGTGAAGGAGACGCGCTCGTTGCCGCCGGCGCGGATCAGCTCCGCACCTCGCGGGTGGTCGCCGCGGCCCAGCTCGGTGTTGATCCAGACCACCTCGGCGGTGATGCGGTCCCAGGCGATCCGGTACGTGTCGTCGTCGCCCGCCCAGACCGCGGCGAGATCCCGCATCAGCGCCGCCGGCAGGAGGCCGCTGCCGAGGGCCGCGGTCGCCGCGTGCCAGGTCGACAGCGGGGTGAGGGCCAGCGTGAAGCGGTCCTCGGCGGGAGTCGCGCCGAAGTCGTAGGTTCCGGCGCTGTGCCCCCGGGCGTAGATCCAGTTCGCCGGTCCCGGCAGGGCGGCCGTGCGGATCAGCGCGAAGTGGGCGAGCCCGGCGTGGGTGAAGCACTGTGCCGGGTCCGGCGGCCACGGCACGGGGGAGACGCCGTCCGGATCGGCCGCCGCCTTGGCGATCACGGCCGCCAGCCCCGGATCGACGACGGGGAAGCCCTGCGCGAGCTGGGTGGCGTAGGCGTCCCGGGTGTCGGCCGCCCGCAGCGCGAGATCGCCCGTGTACGGCCCGGTCGTGTCCAGGGCCACGACCCGGCGCAGCCGCGGCGAGGTGTCGTGCGAGGCCGCGTCCAGCGCCAGGGCGGCCCCGGCCGAGTGCCCGACGTACTCGTACGGCAGCCCCAGTACGCGATCCAGCGCGCCCACCACCCGGGCCAGGTCCCGGCGGTGCGCTTCGAGCCCCCACGCGGCGGAGACGTCGGCCGCCGCGGCGGCGTCCTCGCGCGGGGTGACCCCGACGACGAGCAGGCCCCGGCGGCGCAGCGCGTGGGAGAGGTTGCGGCCGCCCGGGGCGCCCGGGGTGAAGAACTCCGCCGCGAAGTTCAGGCCGCCGCCGGGCAGCAGGTACGCGATCCCCTCCGGTGCCCGGGCCGTGTCCGCGATCACGTCCACGGTGACGGGGACCGGGCCGCCGTCACCGAGCGGGAGGGTGAGGCGGATCCAGCCGTCGCCGGGCAGGTAGGCGGCGGTGCCGGTGCCCAGGGCGCGCTCGATGCGGGTCAGCAGTCCGATGCCCCCGGCCGCGTCGCCGTGCTGTCGTTCCCTCACAGGTGTCCCCCCTTGAGCCGGTGATGGCCGAATACCGTCACCCGGAGACACCTTTGCCGGTCAGCGCGTCCCAGCCAAGTCCAGGACGGGTTCATCCTGTTCGCTCTCGGCGCGACGGCGCCGCCGCAGCACCCGCACGGTGATGCCCGCGCCCGCCAGCACCAGCAGCAGGCCCACGGCGGGCCACGGTACGGCGACGAAGTCGGTCGCGGAGCGGGAGACGAGATCGGGGTGGGCGGCGGCGCCCGCCGTGATCCTGACGGTCACCCAGTCCGACTGGGGGGCGTCTGGCCACGGTTCGGTCAGCTCGATCCGCTGGCCCGGCAGCAGGGCCAGCTTCAGCTCGCGCGCCGGCCGGTCCAGCACGCTGCGCCCGAAGAGCCCCTCCGCGGAGATCGCCACCTTCGGCTCGACCACCACGTTGCCCCGGTTGACCAGCGCGTAACGGACAGTGGCGCGGGCGCCCTTCACCCAGGGCAGCAGCGGGGCGGACCGGCTGACCCGCACGTCCTCCACGCTCAGCCCGGGCGTGACGGGCCCCGGCACCCGGAAGTACAGGCGGGCGCCCACCGAACGCCTCACCCCGACCTGGACCTTGCCGTCCTGCTGCACGCCCTCCACGGCGGTGCCCAGCGCCACGATCCCGCCCACGTGGTCACCGGGCGTCGCGTCCGCCGGGACCTTCACGGTGAAGGGGATGTCCTTGCGGCCCTTGGCGGGCACGGTGACGGTGCTCGCCGCCTGCGGCGCCAGGGTGATCCACGCGCCGACGTCCGTCGGCTTCGTCTCCGCCGGCAGCAGCGCGAACGCGCCGCCGGCGGGGGTGTTCACGGCGTCGGTGGCGAAGACCTGGAAGGTCAGCTCCCCGTCGGAGGAGTTCAGGATCGTCACGCTGTCGGAGAGCGTGCTCCCGGCCTCGCCCTGGTGGAAGAAGTACGCGCGATCGGTCATGGCCGCACCGGCCGCGGGCGTCGGGAACACCCCCCACGTGCCGTTGTCCGCGGCCGTCGCCGGGCCGGCTGGCAACAGGCCCGCGCCCAGGAGCAGCAGGCCGAGGAGCAGACCGTACAGGAAGGCGCGGGTGCCGGTGCCGGTGCGGGAGCGGCTGGGCGTGCTGCTGCGGGGGCGCATGGGCGGTCTCCAGTCGGCGCGGAAAGGGGAAGGGGTGGTGCGGCGCCGGAGCGCCGCACCACCCTGGTGGAGCGGGCCGTGCGGGTGCCGATCAGGCGATCGAGAAGGTCACGACCGTCTGGTAGGTGTCGGCGAACATGAACGGCGGGAGCTGGATCATTCCGGCGCCGCCGACGGCGAACTCACCACCGGTCAGCTCGTCGCCCCCGGCGGCCTGGGAGGCCACCTTCATCGGGACGTCGGAGATCGCGCCGGGCGTGCCCGCGGTGCAGGTGCTCGGGCTGTCCGGGTTGGTCACGGTGCAGGACGGCTGGATGCCGATCTGCGCCTTCGCCATCGAGTGGCCGGTGGTCTGGTTCAGGAACGGCGTACGGGTCGCCGTCACGTCCCAGCCGAGCGAGCCGCCGCGGAAGTCCTGGACGGTCGCGGCGTTGAAGACGCCGACCACCGACTGGGCCTTGCCGTTTATGGTGACGGAGCCGAAGCTGACGGCCGGCTGGCCGTCCTTCGGGCCCAGGGCCAGCGGTCCGGGAAGGACCTCGACGTCGACCGGGTTCTTCACGCCTGCCTGCTCCTCCAGGAAGACGAAGGCCTTGTACGGGGTGATCGAACCGTCGATCTTGATCGTGTCGGCCTTCTTGGTGACCGTGATGTTGCAGGTGGCGGCGCCGGACGCGTCCGCCGTGCCGGTGCCGGTGTCACCGGTCGCCGCACCGGCGAGCAGGGCGGAACAGGTGACGGCGCCGGCCGGGAAGTTGGCTCCGCCCACGACGACGGCGGTGCCCGCCGGGCCGCTGTTGGGCGTCAGCTTCGTGGTGACCGGGTCCTTGGGCAGGGCCTCGACGGCGACCGATCCGAGCGAGGCGCTCGGGCGGGGCGCCGGGGTACAGGTGGTGGTGAACACCGAACCGGAGAGGTCCGCGTCGGTCACCGCCAGGTCGAGGGCGACCTGGACGGTCGTGCCCTCGGAACCGTCCGGGATCTTGATGGTTCCGGAGAACGCCTTGGGGTCGAGCGGCTGCCCGGCCACGACGGACACGGTCTCGGGCGGGCTGGTGACCACCTGGGTGGTGGCGCCGACCTTGAGAGTGATCTTGGTCGTGTTCACCGTGGTGACGGAGAACGAGGGGATCAGGGGGCTCGCACCCGGGTCGATCGTGATCGGGACGACGTCGCCGGCCTTGGCGCCGTCGGGCAGCGTGACCGTCCAGTTCTGGTTGCCCGAGCCGTCCGGCTGCGGCGCCGGGGCGTCGCAGTTCTCGAAGACGGTCGTGGTCTTGGTCGCGGCCTGCGCGGAGCCCGCCAGGCCCACCACTGCGCCGGTCAGGGCCAGCGACAGGGCCCCGGCCCCTGCCAGCGCCTTTCGTACATGCCTTCTCGTACTCACTGGGTCGCGACTCCTTCGTCATGACGAACCCTCCCCCCACCCGCTGTGTGGGGGAGGCCGAGCCGGTGCGGTGGCCGATATTGACGCGTCACGGTGATGAGAAGTCAATGACTTGCTTTCGCCCGAAGCACACAGAAATTGATGGGCCATCAGGGAGGGGCTGATGGCCCATCGGATACCGACCGGTCGGGGTGGGGGCGGCGCCGGGCGGCCCGGCCGGTCGGTCCAGGCCTTATCCGGCCGTATTCGGGCGGCTGTGGTCGGCGCGGGTCAGTGCCGGCCGGCTGTGACGTGCAGCAGCAGGTTCGGGGTGCCGGCCGGCAGTCCGGTGATCCGGTCGGGCACGGCGCCGCCTACCAGCGCCCCGGAGACCTGCGCCGGGGTGCGCGCCGTACCGTCGGCCAGGAGCAGCGCGGCCGCCCCCGCCACGTGCGGGGCGGCCATCGAGGTGCCGGAGGAGCGGGCGGTGGCGGTGGCGGAGTCCTTCCAGGCGGAGGTGACGGCCACGCCCGGCGCGAACAGGTCGACGCAGGCACCGTGGTTGGAGAACGGCGCGCGGCGGTCCGCGGCGTCGGTCGCGCCGACGGTGAGGGCCTGCGGGACGGAGGCGGGGGATCCGCCGCAGGCGTTCCTGCCCTCGTTGCCGGCCGCCGCGACGAAGGTGACGCCCGAGGACACGACCCGCAGGACGGCGGCGTCGAGGGCGCGGCTGCGGCTGCCGCCCATGCTCATGTTGGCCACGGCCGGTGTGCCCGGGGCGCGGGCGGCGTCCCGCACCACCCAGTCGAGGCCCTTGATCATGGCCGACAGGCGCCCGTCGCCGCGGCAGTCGGCGACCTTCACGGCGACGAGGGAGACGCCCTTGGCGACCCCGTACGTCTCCCCGCCCACGGTCCCCGCGACGTGCGTGCCGTGTCCGTTGCAGTCACGCGAGCTCTCCAGGAACACCGCGTTGTGCCCGGCCCGTGCCCGGCCGCCGAACTCCTGGTGGCGGGTGTTGATCCCGGTGTCGAGGACGTAGACGGTGACGCCCTCGGCCTTCGTGGCGTACGTGTACGAGCCGTCGAGCGGGAGTTCGCGCTGGTCGATCCGGTCCAGGGTCCAGGGGGCGGGCGCCTGCGGCCGGGCTTGGGGCGTGTCGGTGGTGCCGGTCGCGCCGGTGATGTGGAAGACCGTGTCCGGTTCCACGGAGGCAACCCGGGGGTCGGCGGCCAGGGCGGCGGCCCGCGCGGCCGTGGTGCGGACGGCGAAGCCGTTCAGTGCGGCCTCGTAGACGGGCCCGACCTCGTCCCCGGCGTCCGCGGCCTCGGCGGCCAGGGCGCGGGTCGGGGCGCGGGAGGTGGTGTCCTTGAGGACGACGACGTAAGGGGCGGTGGAGCCCGACCCGGAGCCGGGGTCGGGAACAGGTGGGGGGCCCGTGACGGCGGCCGCGAGCAGGGCGGCCGCGGGGACGAGCGTGGCGAATGCGGTTGCGGTCATGCGGCCGATGCTCTGCGAGGGGCGGTGCGGGCGCGCGGAGGGTGCGCCGAGTGGGCGCACGACACGCCGCCGCCCGGGCTAGAACGCGTCTGGGGCGCCCTACGGGGCGAGGGGCCAGCCGCGCATCGAGAACACGCCCTCGTCGCGGGCACCGGCGGCGTCATAGGTGGCCAGCGCGGCCTCGTTGTCGGTGTCGACGCCCACCCACATGCCGTAGCAGCCGCGTTCCTTCGCCTCGTCCGCGAGGGCCAGGGTCAGGGCGCGGCCGATGCCGCGGCGCCGGTAGCCCTCGTCCACGGAGAGCTCGTACAGGCACATCTCGGTGCCCTTGTCGGGGTGGACCATCTCGATGCCGGAGACCATCCCGGCGGGCACGTCGTCGACGTAGGCGATGAGCATCAGGTGCCCGGGGGCGGTGAGGAAGCGCTCGGACCATTCCTGGCGGGCGGGCCCGTCGAAGAGGGATTCGGCGGCCGAGAGCTCGGCGGGTGTGAAGGCCCGGCGGATGTCCATGGCGGTCACGATAATGCGCGCGGCACCGGTGGCGGGGCGTAGCCGGGCACGGCGTGGCGGGCGGCCCGGAAACTCCCGGCCGGGTGGACGCGGTGCTGACTAACCTGTCCGGGTCGTCGAGGACTTGAGGTCGAGGGGGAGCGCCGTGAGGAATGCCGTGGTCACACCGGGGGGCGACCGGATCCGCTGGGTGGAGCTGCCGGGCGAGGACCCGGCCCGGGTGTACGTCCACGGCCTGGGGGCCACCTCGCCCGCCTACTTCGCGGCGAGCGCCGCGCACCCGCTGCTGGCGGGCCGGCGCTCCCTGCTGGCCGACCTGCTGGGCCACGGGCACAGCGACCGGCCCGAGGACTTCGGCTACACCCTCGAAGAGCACGCCGACGCGCTGGCGGCCGCCCTCACCGGGGCCGGCGCGGAGGGCGCCGAGCTGATCGCCCACAGCATGGGCGGAGCCGTGGCCATCGTCCTGGCCGACCGTCACCCCCGCCTCGTGTCCCGGCTCGTGCTCGTCGACGCCAACCTGGATCCCCTGCAGCCCCGACCGGCCGCCCCCGGGAGCAGCGGGATCGCCTCCTACACCGAGGAGGAGTTCCTCGCCGGCGGCTGGGCCGAGGTGCGCGACAGGGCCGGCGCTCACTGGTGGTCCACCATGCGGCTGGCGGGCCGTACGGCCCTGTACCGCAGCGCCGTCCACCTCGCGGCCGGCACCACCCCCACGATGCGCGAGCTGCTGCTGGAGCTGAAGATCCCGCGCACCTTCCTGCTGCCCGAGGCGGACGCCCCGCTCCCGGGCGCCGACGCCCTCCGGGCCGCGGGCGTCGCCGTGGTGTCCGTCCCCGACTGCGGGCACAACATCATGCTGGACAACCCGGAGGCCTTCGCCAGAGCCACCGCCACGGCCCTGGGCGACGGCGACGTCCGACACGGCGAGAAGGCGTACCGGGGCGGCGAATAGTCCCACCCGGCAAGGGCGCTCGACCCCGTGCACCGTTGGACCCGAGCGTAAGGGCTCTCGCCGGTGAACCGGCCCCGCAACCCGCAGCCCGCAGCCCGCTAGCCCTGGGCGCGCGGGGAAGGGGTGCCGTCGGTCCAGGCGTAGACCCGCTTGCCGCGCACCGCGACCTGGTACTGGTGGAAGTCCCGGCACTCGGTGCGGACTTCGGCCCGCATGCCCCGCGGCCACCACTTGGCGTGCAGGTCCGGCGCGCCCTGTCGCTTCGGGACGCCCGCCGTGCACTGCGGGCCGTCCAGCGGGGTCTTGCCGAGGTCGAACCGTATGAGCCGGTCGTGGCCGGTGGTGCGCACCCGTATGCGGACGTCGGTGGCGTCCTTGGGTATCCAGGACGGCAGGGCGAAGGGCGCTTCCGTGCGCGTCGGGGCGTCGGCGGCGGTCGCGAAGCGCTTGCCCTTCTCCTTGAACACCTTGTGGTCGATGGTGTCCGTCACGGGGTTGGGCGGCAGGTTGGGCAGGGCGAAGGCGGCGGTGGCGAGGACTCCCACGGTGGCGGCGGCGATGACGAGCGGGCGGCGGTTCATGCCTTCAAGTCTGGGCCGGGGACGCCCCCTCGCGCGTCCCTCCTCAGAACGAACCGCGCCTTGGCCGAAGGTCGCACACGGCGTCATACCTGGGAGGGTCTCCGGTCGTGGCCGGGCGACCCCCAGTAACCGGGCGGTGCCCGGCCCCGTTGGCCGGATGACCGTCCGCCCGGCCCCCGAGGACCCCCATGCGCCGTCGCCTCCTCCTCCCCGCCCTCGCCACCGCCACGGCCACCGCCGTGCTCGCCCTCGCGCCCGCCGCCTGGGCCGCGCCCGAGGTCCCGGCCGACAAGCCGCAGGTGCTGAGCCGCTGGACGCAGCCCGGCACCGCGAGTTACGAGGCCTGGGCCGACGCGCGCGAGCACCGCGCCGCCTGGGCGGCGTACGGCTTCGACTGGTCGACCGACCAGTGCACCACCTCCCCGGACAACCCCTTCGGCTTCCCCTTCGCGGCAGCCTGCGCCCGCCACGACTTCGGCTACCGCAACCACCGCGCGGCAGGGCTGTTTCCGGCCGCCAAGGCCCGGCTCGACGAGGCGTTCCACGCGGACATGAAGCGGGTGTGCGCCCGCTACTCGGGCAGCCGCAAGCGTTCGTGCGACGGCACCGCGTGGACGTACTACCAGGCGGTCAGGATCCTCGGCATTTCCTAGGGAGCCGCAACGCAGAGCACCGGGACCCGCTGGACCAGGTTGTTGCCGAAGCCGCCGAGGTTCCACGGCTGTTCGAGGGGCTGGGTGCGGCCGCCGGCGTCCGTGGCGCGGACGGTGAGCGTGTGGCGGCCCGGTACGGCCGTCCAGACGCAGCTCCAGGCCTGCCAGGCCCACGGATGCGGATCCGGGGCCGCCAGCTCGGCCCGGGCCCAGGTCAGGCCGTCGTCGGCGCTCACCTCCACCTGGGCCACGGCCCCGTGGCCGGACCAGGCCCGCCCCCGGAGCCGCACGGGGCCGGGGTGCACGACGCGGGTGCGCGACATGAAGTCGGGGAAGCCCGGCGGTGCCATCAGGGCGCGCGGCGCGATCCGGGTCACCGGCTCGCCCGGATCGTTCGACTCGTCGGCGGACCACCGGAAGCGGTAGGCCGCGGACTGCTGGAAGCCGGTGAACGGCGCGTCGACGAGGGTGATCTCGCGCAGCCATTTGACGTGCGCCATGCCGTACCAGCCGGGCACGACCAGCCGCAGCGGGTACCCGTGCTGCGGCGGCAGGGGCAGGCCGTTCATGGCGTAGGCGATCAGTACGCCCGAGCCGTCCGCGGCGGCGTACGGCAGCGGCAGGCTGCGCCGGTAGTCCTGCTCGACACCGCGCTCCACACCGTGGTCGGCCCCGGTGAACACGGCCTCGACCGCATCGGGCCGCACCCCCGCCCGGTCCAGTACGAGGCCCAGCGGGACCCCGGTCCAGTCGGCTGTGCCCACCGCCTCGACCAGCCACGGCTGGCTGACCGGCCGGGGCGACAGGAGCGCCCGGCCGTTGCCCGCGCACTCCATCGTGACCCGGTGGGTGACCGCGGGGAACGCGCGCAGGGCGTCGAGGTCCAGCGACAGAGGCGTGTCGACCCGGCCGCCCACGGTCAGCCGCCAGCCGTCCGCGTCGGCGGCCGGGATGTCGTAGTGGACCAGGACGTAGTGCAGCCCGGGCGGTGTGACCTCGTAGCGCAGGGCTTCCAGCGGCAGGCCGTGGTTGCGGGCGGCGAGCGCCAACTCCTCCTGGCCGATGCCCTCACCGGCCGGGGCGATGCGTGCCGGGGCGCTGACATCCCGCGCGGACGCCTGGTCCATCTCCCCATGGTCGCGCGCCCCGCGCCGCGGGGCACGTCGTCGCGTCCCCGGTCCTTCGCGTCCCCGGTCCGTCGCGTCACAGGTGCCGGGCGAACCAGGCGCGGGCCAGGGCGGCGACCTCCTCCAGGGCACCGGGCTCCTCGAAGAGGTGCGTGGCGCCCGGGACGACCTCCAGCCGGTTCTCGCAGCGCAGCTCCCGCTGCGCCGCGCGGTTGAGGTCGAGCACGGTGGTGTCGCGGCCGCCGACGACGAGCAGCGTGGGCGCCCGTACGGAGGCCAGCCGGGGCCCGGCGAGGTCGGGCCGGCCGCCGCGGGAGACCACGGCGCCGATGTCCGCGTCGGCGGCGGACGCGGCCCACAGCGCGGCCGCGGCCCCGGTGCTCGCCCCGAAGTAGCCGATCGGGAGGGACGCGCGCCGGCGCAGCCAGCCGGTGGCGTCCGTGAGCCGCCCGGCCAGGGTCCCGATGTCGAAGACATTGGCCCGGTCGGCCTCCTCGGCGGGTGTCAGCAGGTCGAAGAGCAGGGTGCCCAGACCCGCCCGGTTCAGGTCCGCGGCGACCGCCCGGTTGCGCGGGCTGCGGCGGCTGCTGCCCGAGCCGTGGGCGAACATCACGACGGCCCCGGCCCCCTCGGGCAGGGCCAGGTCCCCGGCCAGGGCCAGGCCGCCGGCGTCCACCTCGACCGCTGCGGACCGGGGGGCCTGCCCGGGCGCGGGGCCGGCCGCGGCCCGCGCCAGCAGGGAGACGACCTCCTCGTCGGGGGTCTGGGAGAAGTCCCGGTACCACTCGCCGACGGCCCGGAAGGCGCGCGGCGTGGAGAGGCACACCACCTCGTCGGTCTCGCCGCCCAGCCGGGCGACGGCGTCGGGCGGCGCCACCGGAACGGCCAGTACCACGCGGGCCGCGCCCTGGGCCCGTACGACCCGGCACGCGGCGGCGGCCGTGGCGCCGGTGGCGATCCCGTCGTCCACGACGATCACCGTCCGGCCGTCGAGCGGGACGCGGGTCCGGTCGCCGCGGAACCTGCGGGCCTGCCGGGCCAGCTCCGCCTCCTCGGCGTGCTCGACGGCCGCCAGGTCCTGCTGCGTGACGCGGCTGCTGCGGACGATGTCCTCGCTGATGACCCGTACGCCGCCCTCGCCGATCGCGCCGAAGCCGAGCTCGCGGTGGTGCGGGACGCCGAGCTTGCGGACCACGATCACGTCGAGCGGGGCGCCGAGGGCCCGCGCCACGGCGAAGGCCACCGGGACGCCGCCGCGGGGCAGGCCCAGTACGACGGGACGTTCCCCCTCCAGATGGCGGACGGCTTCGGCGAGCCGTTCTCCGGCGTCCGCGCGGTCGGTGAAGAGCACGGGGGTTCACCCCCAACCCGAGGGGAGACGGAAGCACGCGCAGCCCTCTTCCGACGCAACCCCACGCGGGGGCTTCCCGCAAGTCGGGGAAGCCGGCGCACCACGGCCTCGGCAGCCCGAAGAGGATCGACCCCTTCCGGTGAACGCTTCGCCCTACGGCGCTTTTCAGCCGATCTTTGGCCCGGGGCGGTCGAGTTCGTCCCGCACGACGACGCCGGCAGGCGCCGGGAAACGGCCCCTCGGCGCGTCCGGAGCAACCCCGGACGAAGGCTCCGACCCGCCCCGGACTCGTCCCGGGCAGCCCCGCAGACCGCTGCGACCTGCGCGAAAGCCCTCCGCGGAGGGAGGGCTTCGGGTGATGGAGAATGTGTGCCCCCGGCAGGACTCGAACCTGCGGCCAAGTGCTTAGAAGGCACCTGCTCTATCCACTGAGCTACGGGGGCCGGAAGGTGGCCCTGGTGGGCCTGGAGCCCCTGGTGGGGGTGGGACTTCGGTCCGTGCCGGGTCAAGGATAGGGCTCCGGTTGCCTTGTCCCGGTTGCTTCACTCGCGTGCCACGATGTGGAGGTTCGGTGAAGCGGTCCCGATAATCGCAGGCAGGTGCGATTCTCGCATCGCTTTTGCGCCGCGGCGCCCTGGGTGTTGTGCACTCGTTATGCCTGCGCCCCACTCGTCCGTCGTGCCCAGAATGTCCCACTGAAGTCGCGGTCGGCGCGCAGGGGGCGTATAAGCTTCAAAAATGGTCCTAAATTGGGCATTCTTCGCATGTGGTGACCTTGGATGTTCGGCCTCAGCTGCTCGATGCCCTGTCCGCCCTGCGCGACCGGGTCGCGTCCGTACGTCTGCCGTTGCCCCTGCCCGGTGCCCCACGGGCCCGTCAGACCAGAGCCGAGCTGCTGGCGCAGCTCGACGACTACCTCGTACCGCGCCTGAAGGCGCCCGAGGCGCCTCTGCTCGCCGTGGTCGGCGGGTCCACCGGGGCCGGTAAGTCCACCCTCGTCAACTCCCTCGTAGGACGCCAGGTCAGCGAAGCGGGCGTGCTGCGCCCGACCACCCGCACACCGGTGCTCGTCTGCCACCCCGACGACCACCACTGGTTCGCCGGGATGCGCGTACTGCCCGACCTGATGCGGGTCTGGGTACCGCACGAGGACGACGACGCGCCCCCCAAAGCCGCCTCCCGGCGCCCGGGCCGCGGCCACGTCGGGGCCCAGGGCGGCCACGAGACCCGCGAGATGCGGATCGAGACCGTCACCAGCCTGCCGCGCGGCCTCGCCATCCTCGACGCCCCCGACATCGACTCCCTCGTGGTCGACAACCGGACCCTCGCCGCCGAACTCATCTGCGCCGCCGACGTCTGGGTGATGGTCACCACCGCCTCGCGGTACGCCGACGCCGTCCCCTGGCACCTCCTGCGCACCGCCAAGCAGTACAAGGCCACCCTCATCACCGTCCTGGACCGGGTACCGCACCAGGTGCTCGCCGAGGTCTCCCGCCAGTACGGGGCCCTGCTCACCAAGGCCGGACTGGGCGACGTACCGCGCTTCACCGTCCCCGAACTCCCCGAATCGACCGGCGGCGGCGGACTGCTGCCCGCGAGCGCCGTCGCCCCGTTGTTCGCCTGGCTCGCCCACCACGCGCAGGACCCGGCCGCCCGCCAGTACGCAGTCGGGCGCACCGCCCTCGGCGCGCTGGACTCACTCAAGCGCCGGATGCCCGAACTCGCCTCCGCAGTCGCCGCCCAGCACGCCGCCGCCGTACGGCTGACCTCTGCCGTCGAGGACGCGTACCGGCGTGAGGGCAAGAGGGTCCGGGGCCGCCTCGACCGCGGCGCCGTACTGGCCGGCGACGCGCTGACCCGGTGGCGCGGCTACCCGCTCGACACCAGCGCCGACGAACTGCTGGACTCCCTCGCCGAGTCCCTCGCCGCACTGCTCCAGTGCGCCGTCGCCGCCGCCGACGAGCGGATCGCCGAAGCCTGGCGGCGCGAACCGGCCTCCGGCGCGCTGGCCCTGCCCACCCCCGACCGGGAGGCGGCGGAACGTATCTGTATGGCCGTACGCCGCTGGCGGCGCGTGCTGGAAGAACTCGCCGAGGAGGAGGTGGCCCGGCTCGACAAGCAGCCCGCACCCGACGCCGACGCCGTCGCGGCCCTGCTCGTCACCGCGCTCCTCGGCGGCAAACGAGCCCGGCCCGCCGGGGAGAAGCTCGCCGAGCGGATCGGCGCCCAGGCCGCCCTGCGGCTGCGCGACAAGGGCGGGGAACTGGTCGGCGACCACCTCGACGAGGTGCTGCGCGGCGAACGCGACCGCCGCCTCGCCCCGTTGGAAGCACTCGAAGTGACCCCGGAACCGCAGGCCGAACTGATCGCCGCGCTGTCCGTACTGCAGAAGGAGAGGTGACGCCGTGACCGCCCTGACCGACCGCACCGACGACCGCTGGGACGACGGGTTCATCGCGCGTTCCCGCCCCCGCCCCGTCGAAGCGGGCGAGGAGGACGCCGCCGACGCGGGCGACGAGGGCGACGAGGCGCTCGTACGGGCCGTCTCCGGCGCCGGCAGCGACGGGGGCAAGTCGTCCGCGCCCCCGCTCAGCCCCGAGGCGCAGGCCCTGCGCCAGCGCCTCGACGCGCTGCGCCAGCTGGTCGGGCTGTCCCGGACCCGGCTCGACGGCAAGACCCTCGCCGAGGCCGGACGGGTACTGGACGAGGCCGCCGCACGCCGCGGGCTCTCGCCCCAGCACACGGTCGTCGCGATCGCCGGAGCGACCGGAAGCGGCAAGTCCACGCTCTTCAATTCACTCGCCGGGGTGCAGATCTCCGAGACCGGGCTGCGCCGCCCGACCACCGCCGCGCCCATCGCGTGCAGTTGGTCGGACGGGGCAGCCGGGCTGCTGGACCGGCTGGAGATCCCCGGACGGCTGCGGCGCCGGCCCCGCGAGACCTCCGAGGCCGAGGCCCTGCGCGGGATGGTCCTCGTGGACCTGCCGGACCTGGACTCGGCGCTCGTCGCGCACCGCGAGCACGTGGACCGCGTACTGGCGCTGGTCGACGCCGTGGTGTGGGTCGTGGACCCGGAGAAGTACGCCGACGCGGTGCTGCACGAGCGGTACCTGCGGCCGCTGGCCGGACACGCCGAGGTGACCTTCGTCGTGCTCAACCAGGTGGACCGGCTGCCCGGGGAGGCCGCCGACCTCGTCCTGGACGACCTGCGCCGGCTGCTCGACGAGGACGGCATCGCGCTCGGCGAGCACGGCGAGCCCGGCGCCACCGTCCTCGGGCTGTCCGCGCTGACCGGCGAGGGCGTCGGGGAGCTGCGCGAACTCCTCGGACAGTTCACCCAGGAGAAGGGCGCCGCGACCCGGCGGATCTCGGCGGACGTGGACCGCGCCGCCGTCCGGCTGCGGCCGCTCTACGTCGCCGACGGGCACGGCGGACCCGAGATCGGGGAGGCGGCGCGCGCCGAGTTCGAGGACCGGCTCGCCGAGGCGGTCGGGGCCTGCGCGGCCGGACTCGCCGCCGAACGGGCCTGGCGGCGCAACGCGGGCAAGGCGTGCGGGACTCCGTGGCTGAGGCTGTGGCGCTGGTACGAGAACCGGCGCGCGCCGCGCACCCTGGCGGGCCTGGCCGCCCTGGCGGCGATCGGCGGCCGGGGCCAGACGGTCGCGCCCGCGCCGGTCGAGGAGGAGGTGACCGCGCGTCAGCGGGTGGAGCAGGCCGTACGGGTCGTCGCCGACGAAGCGGTCGCGGGCCTGCCCGACCCGTGGGCGCAGGCCGTCCGGGAGACGGCGGTGCGCGGCGCCGACAGGCTTCCGGAGGCGCTGGACGAGATCGCGGTGACCCTCGGGGCCGCGGTCGCGGTGCCGAACGCGAAACCGCCGCGGCCCGCGTGGTGGCCGGTGGCGGTGCTGGCGCAGGCGGCCATGACGCTGCTCCAGATCTTCGGCGGGCTGTGGCTCGTGGGGCAGATCGTCGGGGTCCTGGAACCGGAGCTGATGCCGCCGGTGCTGCTGATGGTGGCGGGCATCATCGGCGGTCCGCTCGTGGAATGGGCCTGCTCGATCGCGGCCCGGGGACCCGCGCGGAGGTACGGCCAGGACGCGGAGCGCAGGCTGCGGCAGGCGGCGGCCGGGTGCGGACGGGCCCGGGTGCTGGAACCGGTGGCGGCGGAGCTGCTGCGCTACCGGGAGGTGCGGGAGCAGTACGCGACGGTCGCCGCAGGGGGGAGCCGGTTGTCCACAACCCGCCAGTAGTCCACAGGCCGGAGCGGGGGACCGGCCGCCGGCCGCAGCATGGCTCGTAGCCCGTACGGATGGTCCGTGCGGGACGGGACGACGGGGGAGGGCGGCCGGGATGTACGACACCCAGGTGACGCTGGTGGGACATGTGGCGACGCAGGTCGACTACAAGGAGACGGTGAACGGCCCGTCGGCGCGGTTCCGGTTCGCGGTGACGCCCCGGTACTTCGACCGGCGCAAGGACGCCTGGACGGACGGCACGACCAGCTTCTACACCGTGTGGGCGCGGCGCACCCTCGCGGTGAACCTCGCCGGTTCCGTATCGGTGGGCGAGCCGCTGGTGGTGCACGGGAGGCTGCGCGTGCGGGACGACCCGCCCGACGGGGAGGGCAACCGGTGGTTCAGCGCGGAGATCGACGCGACCGCCATCGGGCACGATCTGAACCGGGGCACGGCGGCCTTCAGGCGCGTGGTGAGAACCGATCATCCGCTGATGGACACTCAGAAGGCGGCGGTGGGTTGAGTGTTCGAGGCGGATAGGATTCCCCGGTACTCACGGGCACCTGGGTCTTTGGCCCGAAGGGGAAGACTGTGTCGATTGCCGTTCCCGCATCCTCCACTCCTGCTCCCGCTCCTGCTGTTCCCGCACCTGCTCCTGCTGTTCCCGCGCCTGCTCCCGCCCCGCTCGAACACGCCGGGGCGGTACGGGGCTCCGCGCGCCGGCCGCTCGCGGCCGCCCTGCTGGCCGCGGCCCTCACCGCCGCGCCCGGCGCCCGGGCCGCCGCCGACTCCGGCCCGGCCGCGCCCCGCGCACCGGAGGGCGCGAGCGCCGTGCTGGACGGGCTGAAGACGTTCGGGCAGGCGGTCCTCCACGGCGGCGACGGATCGGTGCGGAACATCCCCGCCGGCCTGTACGAGATGCGGGTCGACGGCGGCGGGATGCTCCAGACGTACGGCGTCGGGGTGGCGGGCAACGCCCAGCCGCAGGCCCGGTACACGGAGAGCGGCTGGAGCGGCAGTCCGCTGGCGGGCAACGGGCAGGCCGGCCGGATCCGCTGGGTGCTGGAGCACTCCTACCCGCAGCTGAACGACCTGGCCGGGCTCGCCAAGGCGGCCGGTGCCGTCTCGCTCACCGCGGAGAGCGCGGCGGCCGGGACCCAGGTGGCGATCTGGCGGCTCGCGGACGGAGTGCGGGTCGAGGCGACGGACCCGTCCGCGGAGAAGCTTGCCGACTACCTCCAGCGGGCGGCGGGACAGATGCCGGAGCCGCCCGCCTCGCTGGGGCTCGACCCCGGCGACGTCTCGGGGCCGGTGGGTGCGCGGCTCGGCCCGGTGACCGTGCGCACCGGGGCGCGCAGCGTGTCGGTCGTCCCGGACGCGGCGGCCGTCGCCATGGGGGTGCGCGTGGTGGACGCCGACGGGCAGCCGCTGACCACGGCGGTCAACGGGAGCCGGATCTACTTCGAGGTGCCCGCGGGCACCCCCGACGGGACGGCCTCGGTCACCGTCCAGGGGGCGACCAGGGTGCCGGTCGGCCGGGTCTTCACCAGCGGCGTCCCTGCCCAGGCGCAGATCGTGGCCGGCTCCAGCGAGTCCGTGGCGGCCGCCACGGCGCGGGCGGCCTGGCAGCCGCCCCCGCCTCCCGAGGCCGGTGCGACCCCGGCATCGGACCCGGGCACCGGCTCGGCGGCGGTCGCGCTGGGCGCGCAGTCCGCGTCGCTCCCCACCACCTCCCCGGACGAGGAACGGCTGGCGACCAGCGGCAGCTCGGCGGCCACGCCCGTCATCGCCTCCCTGGCGGTGGGCCTGGTCGTGCTGGGGGGCCTGGTCGTCCTGCTGCTGCGCAAGCGCCCGCTCGACGAGGAGCAGTAGGAGGAGCAGTGGGAAGAGAAGAGGAGCAGTAGGAAGAGGAAGGGGAGGGCCGGCGTGGGCATCGGGCCGGTTCTGCCACGGGATCCGGGGTAGAGGCAGGAAATGGTTGATCAAGAACTGACCTGGACCGGCGCCTTCGCGCGATGGGACCGCCGGCTCTTCGACGCCGTGGCCCGCAGGCACTGGCCCGGCGCCGACCGGGTGCTGCCGCGCCTGGGGCGGGCCGCGAACCACGGGGTGCTGTGGGGTGGGGCCGCCGCGGCCATCGCCGTCTTCGGATCGGCCGGCGCGCGCAAGGCGGCCCTGCGCGGGGCGGCCTCACTGGCCCTGGCCTCCTCGGCCATCAACACCGTCGGCAAGTGGTCCGTACGCCGTCCCCGGCCGCTGCTGGAGGGAGTGCCCGCGGTGCGGCAGCTGGCCGTGCAGCCGCAGACCACCTCCTTCCCGTCCGGGCACTCGGCATCGGCCTTCGCCTTCACCGCCGGGCTGGCGCTGGAGGCCCCCGCGCTGGGCGCCGTGCTTGCCCCGGTCGCCGCGTCGGTGGCGTTCTCCCGCGTCTACACCGGGGTGCACTACCCCTCCGACGTGGTCGCGGGGGCGGCGCTGGGCGTCGCCGCCGCGTTCGTCGTACGCCGGCTCGCCCGGGACGTGCAGGAGGCCCGGGCCGTGCCGGGCGACGAGCCGAAGGCCATCGGGGTACCGGCGCTGCCCGACGGGGCGGGGCTGACGGTGGTCGTCAACACCGGGTCGGGCACGTCCGCGGCCGTACGCGACGTACTGCGCACCCGGCTGCCCAAGGCCGAGGTGGTCGAGTGCGAGGGAGCGGACCTGCTTCCCGCACTGGCGGACGCGGCTTCGCGCGCCACCGTCCTCGGGGTGTGCGGCGGCGACGGCACCGTCAACGCGGCCGCCACCGCAGCCCTGCGGGCCGGGGTGCCCCTGGCCGTGTTCCCCGGCGGCACCCTCAACCACTTCGCGCTCGACCTCGGCCTCATCGGTCCCGAGAGCACCTGCGAGGCCCTGGAGCACGGGGAGGCCGTCCACGTCGGCGTGGGCCGCTTCTCCCCGGGCCCCGGCCCCGACGGCGAACCCGGCTACTTCCTGAACAACTTCAGCATCGGCGCCTACCCGGAGCTGCTGCGCCACCGGCTGCGCTGGGCCCCGCGCATCGGCGGCGGCCCGGCCGCGCTGCTGGCGGCCTGGAAGGTCCTGCGCGCCGAGCGGCCCGTGCGGCTGAGCCTGGCCGGGCGGCCCCGAAGCGTCTGGCTGCTCTTCGCCGGCAACGGCACCTACCACGGCACCGGTCCCACCCCCGGCCGCCGCGACAGCGTCGGCGAGGGCTTCCTCGACCTGCGGGTCGTCTACGGCGGCGGGCGGCCCGGCCCCCGACTGCTGGCCGCCGCGTTCGCCGGCCCGCTGAGCCGCTCCCCGGTCCACGCGGCCACCCACCTGCGCAGCCTGCGCGTCGGGGCCGTCCCGAAGGGCACCCCGCTGGCCTACGACGGCGAATACGCCAAGGCGTCGAGCGAGCTGGTCCTCGACACCCTCCCAAGAGCCCTCACGGTCTACCGCCCCCTCTGACCGGCGCGCCGTCTCACCGGCTCACCGGCGCGCACCGGCGCTCTCGGCGAGCGACTGCACTGCATCCTTCGGCCTACTGCTTTCTCGGCCCTGTGGAGGACGATCCCGCGGCGGCGCCGCGAGAGGGTTGATCCGTGCGGACAGCCATCGGATACACCATCGAAAGCATCGGCTACGTCGTAGGGGCCCAGGGGCTGGTCAGCTTCGCTTCGCAGACCTTCTTCGGCACGGAGTGGGGGTGGCTGCACAAGGTCGTCGACCTTCCGTCCACCGCCCACCTCGGCATCGTCGCCGTGGGGCTGGCGCTCGTCGTCGTCGGAGTGAGGACGCGGCAGGCGCCCGCGCGCCGGGACATCGCCTGACCTACCCATTCGCCCGCGGGTATGGACGTACGGCAGTATGGGGTGTATCTGCCCACCATCGATCTGCCGGACGGTTTCTCTTGGCTGAGTTCATCTACACCATGCGCAAGACGCGCAAGGCACACGGCGACAAGGTGATCCTTGACGACGTCTTCCTGAACTTCCTGCCCGGCGCGAAGATCGGTGTGGTGGGTCCGAACGGTGCCGGTAAGTCCACCGTTCTGAAGATCATGGCTGGCATCGAGCAGCCGTCCAACGGCGACGCCTTCCTCTCGCCCGGCTACTCCGTCGGCATCCTCATGCAGGAGCCGAAGCTCGACGAGTCCAAGACGGTCCTGGAGAACGTCGAGGACGGCGTCGGCCCGATCAAGCAGAAGCTCAACCGGTTCAACGCGATCGCCGAGGAAATGGCGACGAACTACACCGACGAGCTCATGGAAGAGATGGGCAAGCTCCAGGACGACCTGGACCACGCCAACGCGTGGGACCTCGACGCCCAGCTGGAGCAGGCCATGGACGCCCTGGGCTGCCCGCCCGGCGACTGGCCCGTCACCAACCTCTCCGGTGGTGAGAAGCGCCGCGTGGCCCTCTGCAAGCTGCTGCTGGAGGCCCCCGACCTGCTGCTCCTCGACGAGCCCACCAACCACCTCGACGCCGAGTCCGTGAACTGGCTGGAGCAGCACCTGGCCCAGTACAAGGGCGCCGTCGTGGCCGTCACCCACGACCGCTACTTCCTCGACAACGTCGCCGAGTGGATCCTCGAGCTCGACCGCGGCCGCGCGCACCCCTACGAGGGCAACTACTCCACCTACCTGGAGAAGAAGGCCGAGCGCCTCAAGGTCGAGGGCAAGAAGGACGAGAAGCGCGCCAAGCGCCTCAAGGAAGAGCTGGAGTGGGTCCGCTCCAACGCCAAGGGCCGCCAGGCCAAGTCCAAGGCCCGCCTCGCCCGCTACGAGGAGATGGCGGCCGAGGCCGACAAGATGCGCAAGCTGGACTTCGAGGAGATCCAGATCCCGCCGGGCCCGCGTCTGGGCTCGATCGTGGTCGAGGTCAACAACCTCTCCAAGGCGTTCGGTGACAAGGTCCTCATCGACGACCTGTCCTTCACGCTGCCGCGCAACGGCATCGTCGGCATCATCGGCCCGAACGGCGCCGGCAAGACCACGCTCTTCAAGATGATCCAGGGCCTGGAGAAGCCGGACTCCGGCGAGATCAAGGTCGGCGAGACCGTCAAGATCTCGTACGTCGACCAGGGCCGCGCCAACATCGACCCCAAGAAGACCCTCTGGGCGGTCGTGTCGGACGAGCTGGACTACATCAACGTCGGCAACGTCGAGATGCCGTCCCGCGCGTACGTCAGCGCCTTCGGCTTCAAGGGTCCGGACCAGCAGAAGCCGGCCGGTGTGCTCTCCGGTGGTGAGCGCAACCGCCTGAACCTGGCGCTGACCCTCAAGCAGGGCGGCAACCTGCTGCTCCTCGACGAGCCCACCAACGACCTCGACGTCGAGACCCTCGGCTCGCTCGAGAACGCGCTGCTGGAGTTCCCCGGTGCGGCCGTGGTCGTCTCCCACGACCGCTGGTTCCTGGACCGGGTGGCCACGCACATCCTCGCCTACGAGGGTGAATCGAAGTGGTTCTGGTTCGAGGGCAACTTCGAGTCCTACGAGAAGAACAAGGTCGAGCGGCTCGGCCCGGACGCCACCCGTCCGCACCGCGCCACCTACAAGAAGCTCACCCGAGGCTGAGGGGAGCTCTGAGGTCACGGCCATGGCCAGACACCAATACCGTTGCCCCCTGCGCTGGGCGGACATGGATGCCTTCGGGCACGTCAACAACGTCGTCTTCCTCCGCTATCTGGAGGAGGCGCGGATCGACTTCATGTTCCGCCTCGCGCCGGGGGAGGGCAGCGAGTCCTTCACGGGCGGATCCGTCGTGGCCCGCCACGAGATCGACTACAAGCTGCCCCTCGTGCACCGTCACGAGCCGGTCCTCATCGAGTCCTGGGTGACCCGGATCGGCGCCGCTTCCCTGACCATCCGCTACGAGGTCAAGGACGAGGCGACCGAGGACCGGCCGGAGACCGTCTACGTGCGCGCGGAGACCGTGGTCGTGCCCTACAACCTCGCCGCGGGACGGCCCCGCCGCATCACGGCCGAGGAGAGGCACTTCCTGGAGGAGTACCTCGACGAGCCGCGTTCTGAGGCCATCGCGGCATGATCGAGCAGCTGCGCTTCGCCGATTCCGGGGAGGCGGCGGACCTCGCCGCCTTCCTGGGCCGGCTGGTGCACTACGACCGGGCCGCCGCCGTCCGCCTCCAGGCGGGCGGCGGCGCGCTCGGCGTGTTCGGACGGCCGCCCTCCTTCGAGGTCCTGGCCATCCGCACCGTGCGGCTCGCCGTCCCCGTGGGGACGCCGCTGGACGTGACGGTGTCCGCCGGAGAGCTCCTGGAATCCGTGGACGAGGCCTCGGCCGAGGCCACCGTGCCCGGGCCGGTCACCGGACCGCCCTGGACCGGGGTGCTCCCGCCCCGCGGCGGCTGGCGGCAGGTGCCGGGGCTGCCCGGACCCGAGGCGATCGCGGCGGCCGTCGCGGCCTCCGTCGCCGAGTTCCGGGCCCGTGACGAGGCCCTGCCCGCGCAGCACCGGACCCGGTCCGAGCGCGACCGCATCGGCCGCGAGATCTGGTCCCGCACCCTGGGCGACACCGAGCTCCCGCTGCGCGTCGCGCACGCCGCGCAGTCCCTGGGTTTCCTGCGACCGGTACGCGCCTCCGTGCCCGCCCCCGCGTCCGCAGCCGCCCCCGATCCCGTGGCGCTGCTCGCCTCCGGGAGCTGGCTGCGGCTGCGCACCCCGTACGGCTCGGTGGCCACCCGCCGCCCCGGCGCCACCGGCGGCCTCGGCGCCTTCCAGGTCCGTCCGGTCTGACCCGCGGTCCGCGCGAGGCCCGCGGTCCGCGAGGCCCGCGGGCCGCGATCGCCGTCCGGCCGGACCCTGTCCTGCCGCGCCCCAGCCGCCTTCCCTAGCCCGCCGTGTTGATCATCGACGCCGCGGCGTACGTGAGGTACTTCCACAGCTGCGCCTCGTGCTCCGGCGCCAGGCCCAGCTCGTCCAGCGCCACCCGCATGTGCTTCAGCCAGGCGTCGTGGGCCGCCGAGTCCACCTGGAACGGCGCGTGCCGCATTCGCAGGCGCGGGTGGCCGCGGTGCTGGCTGTACGTGGTCGGACCGCCCCAGTACTGCATCAGGAACAGGGCGAACCGCTCCTCGGCCGGACCGAGATCCTCCTCCGGGTACATCGGGCGCAGCAGCGGGTCCTCCGCGACCCCTTGGTAGAAGCGCCGCACCAGGCGACGGAAGGTGTCCTCGCCGCCCACCTGCTCGTAGAAGGTCTGCTCCTGAAGGCCGCCCCGCGGAATCTCATTCACCCGACCATCGTCTCAGACGCCCGGTACCGCCCGGGGGCGCCTTCGCGCTCGCACGTCAGGGCCGGGCGCAGGACAGTGGAGGAATGGGCGCACACACCGCACGGACCGAGACGCGGGATCTGCGGGAGACCGCGCACGCCGCCCAGGTGCGGGAGCTGACAGCGGCCGGCGTACTGGACGACCCGCGCTGGCGGGCGGCGTTCGCGGCCGTCCCCCGGCACGTCTTCGTCCCCTACTTCTGGACCGAGCGCGGCGCCGGCCAGGAACGGCTCTGGGCCGAGGACCCCGACCCGCAGGTACGGGCCCGCTGGCTGCGCGGCGTGTACGTCGACGCCCCGCTGGCGACCCGGCTGCGCGACGGCCGGCTGGTCTCCTCCAGCAGCCAGCCGTCCCTGATGGCGAAGATGCTGGCCGCCCTCGACGTGCGCGACGGCGACGACGTCCTGGAGATCGGCGCGGGCACCGGCTACAACGCGGCCCTGCTCTGCCACCGCCTCGGCGACGAGCACGTCACCACCGTGGACCTGGACGAGGAGATCACCGAGTCCGCGCGGGCCCACCTGGCCCACCTCGGCCTCCACCCGACCGTGGTCACCGGCGACGGCGCCCGCGGCTGCCCCGCCCGGGCCCCCTTCGACCGGATCCTGGTGACCTGCACGCTCCCGCTGGTCCCGCACGCTTGGCTCGGCCAGTGCCGGCCGGGGGCGCGCATCCTGGCCCCGCTGTCGACCGGGCTGATCGCGCTCACGGTCCGGGACGCCGATTTCGCGGAGGGCCGCTTCCTGCACACCGCGGCCTACTTCGTCCCGCTGCGCGGGGCCACCGCCGTACCGCCGCCCGACCGGATGGCGATGGTGCGCGGGCTCCCGTACGAGCTGGTGGAGAACGAGCGCTTCCAGTTCATGCTGGTGCTGACCGCCGGGGTGCTGACCCCCCGCGAGGCCCTGGACCTGTGGCGCAGCGAGGGCCGCCCGGCCCGCGAACGCTTCGGGGTCTCGGTCGGCCCCGAGGGCCAGTGGTCGTGGCTGGACGATCCCCAGGGGCCCTACGTATGGCCCCTGGGGGAGGCGTGATCAGCCGCGCCGGATGGTGATGGTGGTCCAGGCACCCACGTGGACGCGGTCGCCGTCGGCGAGCGGGACCGGGACGTAGGGCTGGATCGGGTCCTCGCCGCCGTTGATGGTGGTGCCGTTGGTGGAGTTCTGGTCCACCACGGCCCAGCTCATGTCGGGCTGCTGCACCAGCACCGCGTGCTGGTGGGAGACGCCCGGGTCCTCCGGGGGCACCGACAGGTCGATGTCGGGGGACTCGCCCGTGGAGGCGCGGCGGCGACCGATGGTGATCTGGCCACCGGACAGCGGGAGGTGCTGCTCCGGGGAGTACGCGGGCAGGTTGAGCCCGGTCGCCTCCGGTCCGCTGCGCTGCATCATCGCCATGAAGTACGAGCGGTCGGGGCCGATCGTCGCGCTCCAGGACCCGCCCTGGGGCGGGAGGGGCTGGTACGGCGGCGTCTGGGGCTGCTGCCGGTACTCCTGCTGGTACTCCCGCTGGTGCTGCGGCGGGGGCTGCTGCTGGTACTGGGGCTGCGGGGCCTGCTGGTACGCCTGCGGCGGCTCGTGCGAGGGAGGCGACAGCAGCCAGTCGTCCTCGCGCTGCAGCGGCTCGGCCGGGCGGTTGACCCGGGACGGCCGCGAGCCCTGGTACTCGAAGTGGTCCTGCGCGTACGTCCCCGCCGCGGGCACGGGCGGCGGGGGCGTGCTGCCTGGGCGGGGCCCGCCGGGGGCGCCCGTGCCGGGCCCCGGCGCAGCCGGGTCCGTGGCCGGCGGCGCGTACGCGGTCGCCGAACGGGTCAGGTAGTTGTACCGGCACTCCTCGCAGAACGGGGCCATGGCCTCGCGCGGGGTACGGCACTGCGGGCAGAGCTCTGCCTGGGCGGTCGGTTCACCGGCGGTCGGGGGGAAGCCGTAGCCGTAGGAAGGCACCGCGGGGGGTCCCTCCGGGGCACCCATGCGGTGGCCGCAGACCTCGCACCAGTCGTCGGAGGCGGACTGGTGCCCGTTCGGGCAGGTCGGCATGGCGGCTCTTCCCCCTTCTTCTCCCTGCGTCATCGCGGGAGGCTCTCAGAACTTCTTCACTCGGACGGTCTGCGTCGAACGTGTTTCGAGAGTCATCTCGTCGGCGTCGGCAACCTTCGCTTTCAGCCGCACAGTACCCGCCACCGCGTCCACCACATCCACCACCTTCGACAGGAGTCGCGCCGTGTCGGCGTTCCCGGAGACGCTCGCCAGTTGTACGGCCCGTCCGAGTTTGGCCGTAGCACCATCGACATCGCCCATTTTGCGGGCTTCGAGGCCCTGTTGGATAGCCTGCGCCAGCTCCGCCTGCCCCGTGTAGTGGGCGACCTGCGGGTTGATGGCGGTGGACGCGGCCACGTCGTTCGTCCACACCGCGCGCACCAGGCCCTGGGCCAGGACGGCCTCGGGCTCGCCGCCCGTCGCGGGCCGCACCAGCGTGGCGCGGGAGGCGAGCATCTCCTGGCCGACGGCCGCACCGGGCACGCGCACGCACACGTGGTACTCGCGGGACTCGTCGCCCCACGATCCGGTCGGATAGTCGCCCGCGCGCGGGCCCGAGTCGGTACGGCGGTCGGTCAGGTCCTGGACGGTCGGGGCGACCTGCTTGACGTACTGGATCTCCACGCCGACCGGGGTCCACAGGCGCAGCGAGACGTCCGCGACCTCCTTGCCCATGACGTTCTCCATCATGCGGGTGAAGTCCTCGGTGAGGTGCGCCGGGTCGGCCACGATGTCGGCGGAGCCGAGCAGGGCGCTCGCGATGCCGGTGACCTCCTTCACCTCCCAGTCGGTGCCCACACCGCGGGCGTCGCAGGTGAAGCGGCCCGCGCAGGCGTCGAGGGCGGCGCGCAGGACGGCCGGCTCCTCGTGCTCGTTGCGTCCGTCGGTGAGCAGGATGCCGTGGCGGATGGCGGCGGTGGAGCCGCGCAGCAGGCCGTCGGCCAGGCGCAGCCAGGTGCCGATGGCGGTGCCGCCGCCGGCGCTGAGGCCGCGCAGGGCCTCCTTGGCCTGGGCGCGGGTGGCCGGGTCGGCGACGGCGAGGCGGCCCTGGCCGGGATAGACCTCCTTGGCCACGTGCGTACCGGCGATCACCGCGAAGGCGGTGCCGTCCCGCAGGGTGTCGACGGCCGCGGCCGTGGCCTCGCGGGCGCCGCGCATCTTCTCCGCCGGGTACTCCATGGAACCGGAGCAGTCGACCATGATCACGACGGCTGCCGTGCCGTCGGCGGGCTTCCCGCGGGTGACGCTGCCGCCGCCGGTGGCGGTGACGGTGACGATGGCGTGGACGTCCCGCCCGCCTTCGGGAAGGAACTCGTTCTGGTACACGTCCACGCTGAAGCGCGGTGCGCTCGGCTTGGCGAAATTCGCCATCGGCTGGACTCCTAGAGGGCTCGGGCAGGCGGGTCAGACCTGCGGGCGCGCTTCCACTTCCGGTTTCGGTGCTGCTGCCGGGCCGGGCCCCGCGGCCGCTCCCGGTTCCCCTTCGGGCTGCGTGGCGAACGGCACGACGGCCACGGTGATGTTGTCGTGGCCGCCGCCGTCGAGGGCGTGCCCCACGAGCACCTGCGCGCTGTGCAGCGGGCGGACCGCCGCGTCGACGGGCAGCACCTGGGCCATCTCCCGCGCGGACTCCGCGTAGTTCCACAGTCCGTCGGTGCAGACCACCACCACGCCGGGGTGGTCCGGCTTGAAGATCGCGGTGTGCGGTTCGAGTTCGTAGGCGTCGGCGCCCAGCCAGCCGGTGATGGCGTGCGCGCGGACGTCCGCGTAGGCCTCGGCCTCGCCCATCAGGCCTGCGGCGACCATCTGGGCGGCCCACGAGTCGTCCTCGGTGAGGCGGCGGGGCAGTGCGGCGCGGTCGTCGGGCACCCAGTAGGCGCGGCTGTCGCCCACCCAGCCGATGGTCAGCAGGCCGCCGCTGACGACGGCGCCGACCAGGGTGCAGGCGGGCGCGTTCTGCGCGCCGGGGACCTCCGGGGCCAGGGCGTTGACCGCCGCGGCGGCGGCCAGGATCGCCTCGTGCATGGCCTCCTGGGGGTGCGCGCCGCGGGGGAGGGCCTCCAGCAGGGCCTCGTTCGCGGCGCCGGCCGCGGCTGCGGACGCCTCGTCGGGGCGGCTCGCGGAGGAGACCCCGTCGCACACGATGGCCACGGTCGCGGCCGAACCGTCGGGCAGGGCGGTGGCCGACACGGCGAACGAGTCCTCGTTGCGGTGGTGGCGCAGCCCCCGGTCGCTGACGGCCGCGACGCTGCCCAGCTCCTCCTCGACGTGGTCGCGCTCCCGGGGCTGGGCGTGCCCGCAGTGCTCGCAGTACCCGTCGGTGTCGACGTGCCCGGCCCGGCAGGCCACGCAGGTCTTCCCGCCTGGCGCGGCGCCGGACGGGGGCGCGCTGTCGTAGGTGTCCCCGTACGGGTTCTCCGCGCCCCAGGGTGCTTCCTCGGGGGGCGGGCCGGGGTCGCCGCCGGGGCGGTCGTGGCGGGTCTCGGGGCCGTCGGCCGGATCCGGCCGGCCCTGGCGGGCGGGGCCGGCCGCGCCCCAGGAGGTCCCCTCCGGGGGCGTGCCGGTGCTGTACGGGTTCTCGTGGCCCTGGCCCGGGTACGAGGCTCCGGCCGGGTCCGGCCGAGGCTCCGGTTCCGGCTCCGGCTGTTGCTGCGCCGGGGCGGCCCAGTCGGCCGGGTCCCCCACCAGGGTCGGCGCGGCCGCGGCCACGCTGCCCCAGCCGGGGGCGGGTTCGCCGGCGCCGGGGGAGCCGTGCGAGCCGGCCGGGGCCGGGATCCCGTAGCCGCCCGCGGGGGCGGCCTGGGCCGGCGCGGCGACGGCGGCCGGGGGCGCGGGGGCGGCCGGCGCGGGTGGCGCCGGTGGGATGGGGACGGTCGGGTGGTCCGTGGACGAGGCCGCGGGAGAAGGGGTCAGGGCATAGCCGCAGAGACCGCAGAAACGGTCACCCTCTTCGAGGGGTTCCGCGCAGCTGGGGCAGCCCGACAGCCGATGCATCGACATCAATCACACCCACGTCCGGGGACGGAAACGGTTGGCCCGTTCCACCAGTTCGATCCTCTCCTCGCCACGCCGTGCCAGCCGTGCGAGGACGCGGTACGAGCGCTCCAGTCCGAAGCGCAGGCCCCGCTCGTCCAGTTGACTGCCGAGCAGCGAGGTCCGGCCGGGGTCGGCACCCCGGCTACCCGACAGTACCCAGTCCAGGGCCGAGCCCAGAACCTCCGTCGCCAGCAACTCCTGCCGTTCCGGGTCCAGCCCGAACCTCCGCAGGGCCTCCACCTGGTCGGCGGCGGCCGAAAGATCGGCCAGCAGCGGCTCGTCCGGTGACCGGTCGCGCAGACGTGCGCGTACGGCCGCCACCCGCGCGGCGGTGTAGTGGATGGACGCCTCCGGCACGGATTCCAGCGTGCGGACGGCTCCGTCCCGGTCGCCGGCGGCCAGTTGGACCCGGGCGAGTCCGAACGCCGCGCTGACGAATCCCGGGTCGGTGATCCAGACCAGGCGGTAGTACTCGGCGGCGTTGTCCAGCTGGCCGAGCACCTCCGCGCACAGTCCGAGGGCCAGCTTCGGCGCGGGCTCGCCCGGGAAGGCGTCGTAGATCGCGTCGAAGGACAGCGCCGCTATCTCGTCGTCGCCGGTGGCGAGCGAGGCGATGCCCCGGGCCCACACGACCCGCCAGTCGTCCGGGTGGCGGCCCTCCAGCTCGGCCAGCGCGTCCCCGGCCGCGGACAGTTCGCCGAGCTCCAGCCGGGCGCGCAGCTCCCGCAGCCGCAACTCGGCCGAGTCGGCGGGCGCCGAGGCCAGCGCGCCCAGCAGATCGCCGGGCGCGGAGGCCAGCAGACCGGTCAGGAAACCGGCGTTGGGGTCGGCGGCGTCCACCAGCGGCACGGGCAGCGCCAGTGCGCTGTCGCGGGCGTCGAGCGTGGTGGCGGGGCGGCTGCCTCCGGCGGGCGGCGCGGTCAGGGGCGCGGGGCCCCCAGCGGTCGCGGGAGCCTGCCGTGCCCGGGGCACGGCCGCCGCGGCCACATGCGTGGCGGTGGTCCCGAGCGCGGCCCCGCCCGGGTCTGAGCCGGGCAGGCTGCCTCCGCCGAAGGCGGGCGGGTTCCCCGCGCCGGGCGCGGCGGTTCCCGCCGAAGCGGCTGCGCCGCTGGGCGCGGCCTGCCAGGTACCCGGCGCGCCGGGGGCCGCTGCGGGCAGGCCCACGCCGCCGGGCGGGGTGCCGGCGCCGAGCCGGGTCGGATGTGCCGGTGCGGCTGCGCCGCCGGGCGGGGTGCCCGGGCCGAATGAGGCCGGGTTCGCCGTGCCCGGCGCGGTGCCTGCGCCGCTGGGCGCGGGGTGCCGGGTACCCGGCGTGGCGGCGGGGGCGGACCCGGGAAGGCCGGCGCCCGCGGGCACGGGCGTGCCGCCCGGCGGGGTGCTGGCGTGGGACTGGGCGAAGCCCTGCGGGGCCGATGTGCCGGCGGCCGTGGCCGCGGCCGAAATCCCGGGTCTGCCCGTCGCCGAAGCCGTCGGCAGGGCCGGGCCGCGGCCCAGGCGGCTCCGCAGGCCGCCGCCCCGGCGGGGCGCGACCGGGCGGTCGCCCAGGCGGGAGACGACCGTGTCCGCCGTGTCCGTGCCGGTGAACAGCCGGGTGTCCGGCACCCGCAGCTCCGGGCCGAAGAGGGTGGACAGCTGCGGCCGCGGCATGCCCGTCTGCAGCGCGACCACCTCCCGCAGCACACCGGTCAGCTGGTCGGCCATCTCCTGCGCGGAGGCGAACCGCCGCCCCGGGTCCGGGTCGGTCGCCCGAACGAGCAGCCGGTAGAAGGACTCGTACCGCCGGAACACCTCGATGTGCTCCGGGTCCGGCAGCGAATCCGCGAACACATTGGTGTAGCCCTGGAAGTCGAAGGTCAGGACGGCCAGCGTGCGCGCCACCGTGTACAGGTCGGAGGCGACCGACGGCCCCAGCTCCGCGACCTCCGGGGCCTGGTAGCCCACCGTGCCGTAGATGGCCGACTCCTCGTCGTCCATCCGCCGCACCGCGCCCATGTCGATCAGCTTCAGCTGGTCCTGCTGCTGGATCGCGTTGTCGACCTTGAAGTCGCAGTACAGAAGGTTTCTGCTGTGCAGGTGGCCGAGCGCCTCCAGCGCTTCGATGCCGTACGCGCACGCCTGTTCCACCGGCAGCGGGTCGCGCCGCCCGTCGGGTCGGCGCCGCTCGTTCGCGATCTCCTTCAACGACTTGCCGCCGACGTACTCCATGACGATGTACCCGTCCAGCGAACCGGTCCGCTGGTCCAGGTGCTCCACGAAGTTGTAGATCCGCACGATGTTGGAGTGCTCGATCTCCGCGAGGAAGCGCCGCTCCGAGATCGCGGCCTCCATCGCGTCCTGGTCGCCGGTGTCGAGGAGGCCCTTGAGGACCACCCACCGGTCCGCGACCGCCCGGTCCACCGCCAGGTACACCCAGCCGAGGCCGCCGTGCGCGAGGCAGCCCGCCACCTCGTACTGGCCGCGCACCACTTCACCGGCGCGCAGCTTGGGCACGAAGGAGTACGGGTGCCCGCACTTGGTGCAGAAGCCCTCCGTCCGGCCCGGCCGGTCCCCGCGGGCCCGGCCCACCGGGGCGCCGCAGTCCGAACGCGAGCAGAACCGCTTGCGCTCGGGCACCTCCGGGTTCTCCAGGACCGCAGTCGAGGGGTCGGGGCGCGGTACCTCCGGAACGCTGACCAGGCCGGCACCCAGCCGGCTGCGCCCCGAGGAGGAGGCGGGCGAGCCCGAGCTGCGCACCGAGACCGAGCGGGTGGACGCCTGCCCCGTCAGGGACCGCGACAGCCGCCCGGACACCGAGCGGCGGGAGGAGGAGGACCGGGAGGACCGGGCCGAGGCCGAGGAGCGCGCCGAACCGTGGGACCCCTGTGACCCGTGCGATCCCCGGGACCCGCCGGAGCCCAGGGAGCCGCGGGCCGCGCTCGTCATCCCCGTCGGCGGGGACACCAGCTCCTCCGCGCCCGCCGCGACCGAGCCGACCGGCGCCAGGCCGCAGGTGTCGCAGTACAGCTCGCCGCCGCCCATGTCCTCGTACGTCCCCGGGCAGCCGGGGCGAACGCACGCTGCTCCGCTCAGGCTCATGCGTCCTCCGTCCCCGGCCCGTCGGGCCGCTCTTCCCGGTGCTGCTGTTGCTGTTGTTCGGGCCGGTGCTGCGGCACCAGCGACTCCGCCGCCGCCTGCTGGTAGCGCAGGACGGCCTGTTCGGCGGCCCGCAGGTCGCAGGGCGCGCTCCACAGCATCCGCCGGGCCGTGTCGTACCTCTCGATCAGCAGGGGGTCCTCCGCCAGGCCGTGGCGGGCGACCTTCGCCTTGTAGGCGTCGAGACGCCCGCGCAGCTCGGCGCGAACGGCCAGCGGAGCCGTCACCGCGGTCAACGATTCACGGGCCCTGCGCAGTTCCTCCTCAGCCCGCTCCTCCAGGGATTCCAGCAGCGGCGACAGCCGGTGCCAGCGCGCGTGGCGCCGGTGGTCGGCCGCCGCCGCGAGCTGCTCCTGGAGCACCGTCGGCGGGCCGCTGACCACGGGCACCTCGGACGCGGCGATCTTCGCCAGCACCTCGCCGCGCGCCGTCCGCGCCTCCGCCAGGGTCCGGTCGGCCCGCGAGAGCACGTCGCGCAGGCTGATCAGCCGCTGCTCGGCGTCCTGCCGTACGGCCAGCACCGCCTCGACCTCGCGGCGTACGTCCTCCAGCGCGAGCGCGGCCCGGTCGTAGCGACCGGTGTCGGGGCGGCCGCCGCCGGGCGCGGAACTCCCGGCGGCGGGCCGCCAGAAGGCCAGCGGATCCGCGATCACCTGGGCGCGCAGGTCCGTCAGCTCGGCGGTGATGTACTCCAGGTCGTCGCCCGAGGGGTGTTCGCCCGGGCGCACGCCCACCGAGTGGGCCAGCGAACGGGTGCGGTGCAGCTCGGCGGCGAGCAGGTCGATACGGGCGGGCAGCGCCGACCAGACGGCGTCGGCCGCGACCACCACGTCCAGCGAACGCGCGTAGAGGTCGTTCATCCGGGTCACGAGCTCGGCGAGGGAGAGCCGCTCCGCCAGTGCGGCGCCCTCGGCGGCGGCCCCGGCGATCAGGACCCCGGGCCCGCGCAGCCGCTCGGTCAGCTCGATCAGCTCGTCGCGGCCCGGCCAGCGGCGCCGCTCACGGATCTCCCGGGCGGCGGTCAGCGCCCCGCTGTAGGCGTCGAAGTACGTCCACAGCCGGGTGATGTCCGCGTCGGCGCCGGCCCACCGCTCCTTGGTGAGGCCGGTCAGCGCGGCGCCCTCCAGCAGCCGGCGCCCGGCGTGGTCCTGGAGGGCGAGCAGCGAGGTCTCGACGGCCTCGTGCTCGGCGCCCAGCCTGGTCAGGGCGCGGTCGACGCCGTCCCGGTCCATCACTGCAGACCCCGCCTCCACCGACTGTGCCTCCGCTTCCGCCGCCGCCTCCGTGTTCGCTTCCGTGTGCCCCTCCGTGTCCGACCTCGCGCCCGGTCCCGTGCCCGAAATCGCCACCGGCCTCAGCCGTCCCGGTACTTGGGCGCGGGCGGTCCGGTCACGCCGGGCAGCACGGGCTGGAGGTGCTTGAGGTACGCCTTCATCCACGGGCTGTCATTGCCGCCCGCGCGGTAGTTCTCCAGCACCTTGTTGACCCGGCGGACCAGGTCGGGGGCGTCCTTGTTCATCGCGACCCCGTAGAACTCGCGGGTGAAGGGCGAGCCCACCAGCCGCACCGAGGGGTCCTGCGCCGCCTGGCCGGCGGCGAGCGCGTTGTCCGTGATGATGCCGTCGACCTCGGCCAGCTGGAGCCGGACCAGGCAGTCGAGCTGGTTGGCCACGGTGACCGGGGCCGCGCCGTAGGACTGGGCCTTGAGCGCGCTCTCGGCGGTGGAACCGGCCGCGACGCAGATCCGCTTGTCCTTCAGCGAGGCGTCGTACCCGGTGATCGGCGAGCCCTTGGGGGCCAGCACCTGCTGCCCGGCCTCGAAGTAGGCCGTCGAGAAGGCGACGTCCTCCAGCCGCTTGCAGTTGACGGTCATGGTGCGCACGACGATGTCGACGCGGCCCTCCTGGAGGGCGGGGATGCGCTGGCTCGTCGGGATGGCCCGGTAGATGACCGCGTTCTCGTCGCCCAGGATGTCCTTTGCGATGGCCTTGACCAGGTCGATGTCGAAGCCGTCCAGGCGGCCGCCCTCCGCGGTCTGGTTGCGGTACCCCCAGCGGAAGCTGTTCTGGTCCACGCCCGCGACGAGCTTGCCCGCCGCCTTGATCCGCGCGATGGCCGCCCCGTCCACGTCGGACGGGCGCAGGCTGGCCTCGGGGTCCTGGCAGGTGTCCGAGAGGACCCAGGGCGCCGCCGGGGCCGCCGGGGCCGGCCCGCGGGCGGGCACACCGGGTGTGGTGTCCGGAGTCGCGTGGGCCAGCGGCAGCAGCACGACCGCGGCCGTCATGGCGCAGGCGACGGCCATCGCGCTCACACCGCCCCAGCCGCGCAGCCGGCGCGCGGCCCGCCGGACTCCGGGCACCGAGCCCGGGGCACGTGTGCGGACCTCGTGCTCCTCGTACTCCTCATGGCCTTCGGCGGCCCGCCTCGCCCGTATCCGCATCGCTCTCACCTGTACTCCGAAAGCCTGCGCCCGATACCGAGCAGGGCTGCTGTCGCGCCGATGACCACCAGTACCGCCGAGCCCGTCACCAGGCCGCCCAGCGCGCCCAGACCGTCCTGGGCGGCGCGGGTGAACTCCCGCTGCTCGTGGGCGACGGCCTGTTCC